>JADLFV010000154.1 GCA_020849625.1 Phycisphaeraceae bacterium | reverse complement strand
GGTCGGGCCATCCGTAGCTCCTTGCGCGGTGAGACAAGTGTCCGCAGAGGAAGCTACCGGATCGCAGCCCGGGGCGCAACACCTAACAAGCGCCGAACGCGCTACGCTTGGAATTGGTTTGCTCTAGACGCCCGCTGGCCCGTTTGTTGGTACGAAGGTCGGCCAGGGAAATAACGGGAATGGTGATGTCATCCACTTTGGCCATGACGGCTCGCTGACGGCACACGTCAAACTCCACGCCCGATATGGTGGTGGAGATTTCTATACGCATCGGTGCAATGCCCATGCGAATGATTCGCCCCGGTGTGACGAACAACTGCTGGTTCAAAGTCGGAACGTCAAAACCAAACTCACGCAGTGCTTCGACCACACGGCGCGCATTCTCGGGGAGCATCGCAATCCATACGTCAATGTCTTGTGTCAATCGGTGATAGCCGTGAGCATTCACGGCATAGCCGCCGATTAACAGATACTCAACTCGCTTCGCGTTGAGCAACTTCAAGAACTCTTTGAAGTCTTGATGTAGCTTGATCGTATCCAAAGGCTTGCCAACGAAGAAATTCCAGGGCTCGGAAACGGTCTTCGATCGTGCTGTGGTTGATCCATTCCCAGTCAACACCAGGGTCGGCGTTTTTCAAATCGACGACCTCGATCCGCGACTTGTCCAGCCGAAACCCGTTTTGCGGATCAATACGATCGTGCATACCCCCATTATATCGGCTTACTCACTTATGCCCCTGCGGCGGCCGCTCGCCCAGGTATTTATCGCGCACGGCTGTCTCCAGGTCGATGTCGTTGATGTTGGCCAAGGTGCACAGCCAGGCCAGCACGTCGGCGAATTCGCCGGCCGGGTCAGAGTCGCCGGAGGTGTTGCCGCCTTCGCCGGCCGCCTTGTGCAGCGCGGTGGCCAGTTCGCCGATTTCCTCGACCAGCCACATGAAGGTCTTGGGCGTGCCGCGGGCGGCGTCGGTCTTGTAGTAGCGCTCGCGAATGTGTTGCTGAAGCTGGCGCAGGGTCAGATCGGAATGGGGCGACGATGAGTTGGCGGCCATTCCCACATGTTACCAGCCAGCCGAGGGTGTCGAAGCGGCATCGGTGGGCGTCGGCAGGGAGGCGGGTGGGCCGTATGTCGCGGTGCCTACCGCCACGTTGAACTGCACCAGCAGGCCGTTGTCGCCTTCGAAGTAATAGGCATAGGCCCGGCCGTCATGCACGGTGGTGACCAGCATGGCGACGCTGCGCGTGCGCGGATTGTTGGTGGTCGTGCGCTCGACCAGGACGTTGCCGCTGCGCACGGGATGATTCAGGGTCACGACCTTCAGCGTGTCGTCAGCCTGGAGCACGGTCTGCTCGAAATCAACCCGCCGCTGATCGCGGAACTGCTGATACACCGGGTCATTCAGGTCCGCGGCCTCCGGCCCGACCGTCACGCCCGCCTGGGCGCTCATCTGTCCGCGCGACATGTGCCGCACCAACTCGCACCACTTCTTGAACGGATGCTTCTCATCCACCGTCATCTTCGGCAAGTCCTCCTGCCAGGTCAGCATCGGCTCGGCCGGCTCAGTGGCGATCTGCGGCGGCGACGGCGGCGGCGGGATCAGGCTCGTTTCACCCGCCGCGGTGATCGACTGGGTCATGGCGATCGGGGAGTTGGGTTCATCAGGCGAGGGCGTGGGCGATTGTGAAGCATCGGCCGCTGCGGGTTCAGACAAGGTCGGCGAGGGCGCATCCGTGGATGTTTCCGCTGATAAGCCCGTGGAAATCGCGGCGGCGGACTGCGGCTCGTCCGGGGCGAGCGCTGCGCCGGCCATCACCGGCTGCTCTGATGAAGGCGCGGCCGGTGGCGCAGCGGCGTTTCCGGGGGCGGCGGGCATGGTCTCGACGATGGCTGGGATTTTTTCTTCCAGCGTGGGGCGATAGTCGATCACGTATTGCTTGATCACGATCCAGCCGACCTGGGCGCAGACCGCCAGGATCACCACGGCGATGCCCGACTTGACCAGCAGCGGGCCGTAGGAAGTGTCCACCACCAGGGCCTTGGTCGAAACCAGCCCGTCGGCGCCGCGACTGGTGGCCATGAGAGACTGGGCGCGGGCCAGGATCTGCTCGCGTTGATGTTTGTACTGCGCGTCGTTGACCTGGCCGTTGCGATAGCGCTCGCTCAACAGGCGCAGTTCTTCCTGCTGCTGCTTGGCGATGCCCCCGTGTTCGTCCATGCCTGCCATGAAATCCCCCTAAATCTCGGCACAGAATAACGCCGACTTGGATTGGCCCCCTCATACCCGTGATTGGGCGGCGACCATTATACCAGCCCCCGGGCCGGATCCGCGTCGCATTTTTGCGAATTAACCGCCTTCGCGCAACGCGGCTGAGTATCCCAGTTGCTCCACGGCCGCCACCAGGTCTGACGGATCAGCCACGTTGCCTCGCACCACAGCCATCTTTCCCGCCAGATCGACATCGACCGACACGACTCCCGCCTGCTGCCGCAATGCCGCTGCCACCGCGGCCGCACAATGCGAGCAGGTCATACCTAAGACGTTCAACACCGTCTGATGTTCACGGTCATTCACCGATTTTTCTCCACTATGCGATTTTCGTGAAAAAAAGAAGGAGCCGGCCAGCACCACCAGTAACGCCGCGGCGCTCAGGTGATTGAACCAGTTGTCAACCGCGGCGGCGTGCTCGTGATGCACGTCGGGCAAATGCAGCGGCATGGCGGAACCCAAGGCGTCGATGCCGAATCCAGCCGCCAGGGCGGTCGCGGCCGTCACCAGCAGATACAGGATGGCGCTGCGTTTGCCCAGCAGTTTCCAGGTCACGCCGATGGTCGCCGCGTTGGTGGCCGGCCCCGCGATCAGAAACACCAGGGCCGCGCCCGGCGACGCGCCCAGATGCATGAACGCCACCGCCATCGGAATCGAACCCGTGGCGCAGACATACAGCGGCAGACCGATCGCCATCATCAACAGCATCGCCAGCCAGCCCCCGCCCAACCATCGGGCGGCCACGTTCGGCTCAATCAGGGCCGTCAACAGACCCGCGATGACCACGCCGATCAACAGATGCACTGCGATGTCGCGCGGCAGCGTGACAAATCCATAGCGCGCAGCCGCCACGAAACGGTTGCCGTGCTCGCGGTCATCGGTCGCGCAGCAATCGCCTCCTGCGCAGGAAGTGGCGGCCGGCTGATCGACAATGTTCAGCTTCGCTTCATCCTGCTCGCCCCACAGATTGATGAGCAACCCGCACATCATCCCCCCGACCAACGCCACCAGCGGTCGAAGCACCGCGAACACAGGCCCCAGCAGGGCATAGGTGGCCAGCATCGAGTCCACCCCCGTCTCCGGCGTCGCCAGCAGAAACGCCCCTGTCGCGCCGCGACTGGCGCCCTGCCGCCGCAATCCCGCGCTGACCGGGATCACGCCGCACGAGCACAGCGGCAGCGGCACGCCCAGCACCGTCGCCTTGAACACCGGCATCATCCCCCGCCCGCCCAGGTGCCGCGACACCCACGCCGCCGACACCAGCACCGACATCGCCCCTGCGATGGCGAAACCCAACAGCAGGTACGGCCCCATCTCGCCCAGCACCAGCCAGCAGTTCAGCAGGATTGTCGTCAACCAGTCCATGCCCCAAGTGTAGCCGCCATGCGGGCTGACAATCTTTCACCCATCCGAACTGACGCGCGTGGCGCGCTGCAGGGCGGGATCGGTGAAGATGTCGTGCTCGTCTGTGCTGCGGGTGGAGAACTCGGACACGACGCAGCCTTGCGGGCCGGCCTGAAACCAGTGCAGCGTGTTGGGCTGGATCGTGTATTGATCGCCGGGATTCAACTCGATCTCGTGGCGGACGGTGAACGCGCCGGGATGATCCGTCGGCGGCTGACAATGCGGCGCGGCGGCGGCGGGACCGGGCACGTACAGCCACATGCGGCCCCATCGCACGCGGAACGTCTCTTCCTTACCCGGATCATCCCGCACCGGCGGGTGGCGATGCTCAGGACAGGTCTGGCCGGGCCACATCGCCAGTTCCTTGGCACAGCAGCGATCGGTGTTGACATAGACGTACACACCCAGCCCCAGCCGCTCAAACTGGCTGAACCCGAAGTCAGCGATCTCGATATCCGCCTGCTCCTGTTGTTTGAAGAACAAGCCCGCCCTGGCGAACATCGCCGATGCCTCCTGCTGCCGCTGATCAATTTCGCTCTGGCTCATCATGGTGATGTCTCCCGATGGGTGGCGCGAATCGCAAAACCCGCCCACTCCCGTGGGTGGGTCGCCCGGCAACGGAACCCGGCAACGGGAGTTGCCGGGCTTTGGATCATCATAGGGTGGCGCTTCCGGGATTGACGGAGAATCATATTGCTCTATGTTGTTGTTTCATTATGGCCGCGACGCAATCCAAATCAATCCCCCGGGGAAATCCCGTCGGCTCCGGGGAGGCGCAATCAATTCCCGCGGTGATGGTGGCTGGTCACATCTGTCTGGACATCATTCCCAGCCTGACGCACGGCGACGGCGGCGTGTTGCCCGGAGCGCTGGTCCACGTCGGGCCAGCCACCGTCTCGACCGGCGGCGCGGTGGCCAACACGGGCCTGGCCCTGCACCGGCTGGGTGTGAAGACCAGGCTGATCGCCCGCGTGGGTGACGACCTGTTCGGCCGCGGCATCCGTGAATTGATCCGCCGCCACGGCGCCGACGACGGCGCGTTCGTCACCGATCCCGGCGAAGCAACCTCTTACACCATCGTGATCAATCCGCCCGGCATCGACCGCAGCTTCCTGCACTGTCCCGGCGTCAACGACCGCTTCGAGGTCGAGGCGATCGGCGATGAACAACTGCGCGGCATGCGACTGCTGCACTTCGGTTATCCGCCGCTGATGCGTCGGGTTTACAACGACGGCGGAACGGCGCTGATGCGGTTGTTGGCGCGGGCCAGGCGGCTGGGCGTGACCACGTCGCTGGACATGTGCGCTCCGGACCCCAAGGCGGAGTCCGGCAGGGTTGACTGGCTTGCATTTCTCAAGCGTGTGCTGCCGCAGGTGGACATGTTCGCGCCGAGCCTGGACGAACTGGCGGTGATGATGGGCCGGGCTGCGGACCCGTGCGACCTGGACGAGGTGCGCAAGCTGGCGGAAGCGACGCTGGAACTGGGGCCGGCCATGTTGTGCATCAAGATGGGCATGCACGGGCTGCTGGCGGCTGTGACATCATCGCAGGCGCGGCTGCAGCAGTGCGGCGCGGCGCAGGTGCAGGACATGCCGGCATGGCGCGGCCGGGCGAGTTGGACGCCGTGCTTCAAAGTCAACGTCGCGGGCACGACGGGCGCCGGTGACACGACGGTGGCGGGCATCATCGCGGCCTTGCTGCAAGGCGCGGCGTTGCCCGACATGCTGACCTTCGCCGTGGCGGTCGGAGCATGCTGCGTGGAGCAGCCGGACGCGGTCAGCGGCATCCCCGATGCGGCGACGGTTCGCGGGCGGATCAGCGCAGGCTGGCCGCAACTGCCGCACGCCCCGCTTGCCTCGAACTGGCAACACGAGCCGAAGCGCGGCCACTGGTCAACCAGCGGATAACGAAAAAACAAATTCAATTACTGTGATTGCACGTCGCTGTACCGCCGCGCCCACCAATAGGCACGCAAGTTTCTTACCCATGAGAGTGGAAGCGTTCTGACTCCAACATCACATTCTCAAATTGAAGTGAAGGGCACGATCAGCTTCTCTCACTTCTGATATGGATCACTCGTCCGCGGGTTGCGGAGCAGGGCCGGTGCTTCTCAACAATGGGATACGAGCGATGGATCAGGCAGAGCCGCTCGTGCGATTTTGTCGATTAGCCCCCGGCGCTGACGGGGGTGTCCCGTGCCAAGCCCGGGGCTGACGGGAGAATGGACGCACACGTTGCAAATGGCATCCGTATGAATGGATTCGCCCGTTGAATTAGAGCCGCTCCAGAGCATGCCCGCACGGTTTGAGGTTCCGATATCGCGGCACAATGTTTGCAAATCACCCACATCGTGTGGAGTGCTGTGGGATTCCCGCCATGAAGGAAGATGCCCGTCCGCCGTTGGACGCGCGCTGTTCGATACCCGTTTACATAACCAATGGTGCTACTTTTACAACACAAAATCGGCGATGCTGAAGAGGGGCCGGTCGTCGTCATGGGTGCGGTCGGCGTTGGTGTCGAGCATCAGGTTGAACGCGGCGATCGTCCAGCCCAGATG
>JADLFV010000153.1 GCA_020849625.1 Phycisphaeraceae bacterium | reverse complement strand
GCAACCTATCGCAGTCACCAGCGATGTTCATTCACACTTCACGCACTTCCCCCCCAACCCTTCCGGGGGCGGCCCCGCGGCCGCAGAGCGGGCATCTCCTGCGATCCATCATCACCCACAGATTGGGAGGATGAACCATATTTAACTCCCCCAAAATGTGAATAAAACCATTCAGTGCCCGTACCGGGATGTGAATGGTTTTATTCACTTTTTGGGGGAGTTGTTGCTTTGAAGAAAGTCTCATCTGCCGTTCGATGAGTAAGATGTGAGAAATATGATTTAATCGCAGTTGCTTCTGGTACAGACGGCATATGAGGAAGAGGTCTAGAGTTGATGCCGCCATACTCGCTCAGATTATTGCAGGAGCAGCCCGGCCAGTTATCGCCCGAACTGTTGCTGGAAAAGATCGGGCTGGTTTGTTAGCAGTAGCTGCTGGGCGGACTGTTCAGTCAATATAATAAAAGTCTATGCTTCACGAGAAACAACGAGCACTGCCCAACAATTTGGGCTCGGATCTGCAGGTGGATCATTAATGTGTGTCAGTGGACCAGTTCCCGCTAGCAGGATCGTAGCGCCAGCTGGTGGGCGGTTGGGGATGTTCGTGGCGTGGCCAGCCAGCAGTGATGCGGCGGCGAACTTCGTCGGCATGAGGAATACCGCTGACCGCGTCTGGCATCTGCACGCAGCAAGCCCCCACCGCAACAGCGAATGTCATGGCCTGCGCCAGCGATTGACCATCGAGCACCGCAGCGATCAGGCCCGCCACGGTGGTATCGCCCGCTCCGGTTGTCCCCGCAACGTCCACTTGGAAGCAGGGAGCCCAGCACGACCGGCCGCGCCACGAACTCAGATCATCAGGCGCTGCAGCGCCGAAGTGTTCTAGACGCTGCCTGGACGAAGAGGCCGTCGCCCAGAGCCCAAATTCGCCCAACTTGAGACATAACATCGCCGGCCCCATCGCCAACACGCGTTGTGCCAGATCAGACACCGCATCCAAGTCCTGAGGATCAACCGTACAGCCCATCATGGTCGCCAGTTCATCCAAGCTGGGAGCGAATAGGTCTACCTGCGGCAATACGTTGTGGAGAAATGCTCGCCAATCCACATGGCCGGACTCAGCGTTGGGATCTGGGGCGCACATATCCAACGAGGTGGTCAGGCCTAACTTTTTGGCGCGTCTGAACCACTGCGCCAGCGCCTGGCCACCGTCAGTATAGACGTGACGCATCAGCGGTGGATAACCGAAGTGGAGCCAACGCAGGCCACGCAGCGTTTCGTCGTTGATCGACTGCACGTCAAAATGATCATTGACGCCAGGACAGTGTAGAAAGCAGCGATCGATCCCGGGCGGATTGATCACCACAGTGTATGAGGTCGCTCCTTGGGCATCGGTGACGAAGGACACATCGTCGGCCCCGTGCCGGCGGATCAATCGCCGGATGGCGTCGCCGAACAGGTCGTCACCAACATGTGCCAGCAGCTTGACGCTCACGCCCAATCGATGCAGGGCCAAACCGGTGTTGGCGACTAGGCCACCTGTTGACACCGTAGCTGGGCCGACGTGGATCAGGGCTCCTGGTTTCAATGCATATCCGGCAGGAATGGCAGGAATCACGTCGAGGCAGACGTGTCCTACCACCATCACTTGTGCGGACGTTTTAGCTCGGGACATCGACATAGCTTTTACTTTCCTAACCAATAGGGAACGTCAACAATCCACGGGTCCGCCACCGGGTGCGCCATATAGCATTGTTGCTGTGCTCAGTTACAAACAAGTCCTTTCCATCCATTCCGCCAAAATGAAGATTTGAGGGCTTTTTGAACGGGAGTTGAATGCGCGTGTCACAGCATCCATTTACGTTGAACACTTCAATACATGAACCGCCCCAGTTAGTTGCCAACAGGTTTCCCTCGATGTCAAAGTCGATGCCATCTGGTCCCCCAACGTGGTTTCCTGCGAGCGTGGCAAACACGCGACGCGGTGATCGGGGCATTCCATCTTCTTCCAAGTCATAAGCGTACAAATGTTTGGTGAAAGTCTCGGCTACGATCAAAGTGCGATCGTCAGGCGATACGGCGATGCCGTTACAAAAGGCAAATCCAGCATCAAACCGATGCACGATCCCGTCCAATGTGCGGCAAAATACCTCACCAATTGGATTCTTGGGCCCGGATCCTGCAGGTGCAGTGAAGTACAACAGCCCTTTTCTGGAAAAGATTAAGTCGTTGCAACCCCGGATAGTCTGGCCTTCGTAGCGTTCCACCACCGGGAGCACTTCTCTTCTGTCATTCACTCGTAGGAGGCCTCTCGCCATATCTGCAACCCACAGAGTCCCTTCTTGGTCCAACATGAATCCCGCCGGTACGCCGTCGGTGTGGGCGTATTCATGTTTTTGACCATCTGTGATCTGCAAGATTCGACCCTTGGTCGGTTCAACACAGAATAAACGTCCTTGACAGTCAAACACGGGCCCCTCAGCACCATCGATGCCTTGTGCAATGCACTCAATCTCGCATGTGATGGTGATCATCATGCTATCTCTGGGGTCTGCGTTCGTTTGCACCCAACGGCACATCGAGGGCCAACCGGCCTGATGTTGGACGAGGTACGTCAACCCAGCCCTGGGTTGTCAAGGAGTGAAGTTTCTGGAATGGCCCCTCTTGTGCGATCAGGTGATCATAATTGCCGTCCTGTACTACGCGCCCTTCTTCCAGCACCAGAATGCGATCGGCACGGCGGATGGTACTCAATCGATGAGCGATGATGAATACCGTGCGTCCCCGGAAGAGGACCTCCAACGCACGCGAGATCAGGTGTTCGCTCTCTACATCCAGAGCAGAGGTCGGCTCGTCGAGGATCACGAATCGGCTGTCCAGCAACAGGCAACGGGCGATCGCCAAGCGCTGCCGCTGACCTCCTGACAGCCCCTGTCCGCCATCGCGCACGGCATAATCCAGCCTACCGGGAAGTTGACTGACGAACTCCCAGGCTTGAGCCTGCTGTAAGGCATCGATCAACGTTTGCTCAGTCGCCTCAGGTCGGGCGTAGAGCAGGTTGGTGCGTATGGTTTCATTGAACAGGTACGGATCCTGGAGCACAACACCAAAAAGAGACCGGTAGTCATGCAATGGATATCGCCGTATGTCGATGCCATCAAGGAGAATACTGCCTTGGTCGGGATAGAAGAAGCGCAATAGCAGGTTAGCCACGGTGGTTTTACCGCTGCCGCTGGCCCCGACCAAGGCAACGGTATTGCCGGCGGGTACCACCAGTTGGAAGTTGCGCAGCACCGAGTGTTGGCTGTTATAGCCGAAGGTAAGGTTTCGGAACTCAAGATCTCCGCGGACAATAGGCAAGGAGGTGATAACGGCAGCTTCAGTTTGCAGTTCAACCGGCGTGCGCAGCAGGGAATAGAACTAGTCCATGCCCGCACGGGCTCCGGCGATGCTGCCCCATACGTTGGTCAAGGTGGCGATGATAGTGATGAACGTGGCCTGGTAAGCCAGGAATGCCACCAGGTCGCCCAGTGACAGCCCAAAATCAAAGGTAGCCCAAGCTCCCACCACCATGATTGTGGCGGTCACTAAATAACCAATGGTGCTACTTTTACAACACAAAATCGGCGATGCTGAAGAGGGGCCGGTCGTCGTCATGGGTGCGGTCGGCGTTGGTGTCGAGCATCAGGTTGAACGCGGCGATCGTCCAGCCCAGATG
>JADLFV010000152.1 GCA_020849625.1 Phycisphaeraceae bacterium | reverse complement strand
TGCAGCACCCGACGCCGCAAGTCTTCCTGCGCTTCGGCCGTCAGCGATCGGGCGTCCTTGCCATGCATGTCGGCATTCTACCGAGATGAGGCTGCAATGTCAACTATATTATGCTCTGGTTAGTAACTACGGCGGCATAGAACATCATACCATGCGAAGGGGACCAAGATCATGCTCACCATTGACAAACTGTGGAACTCGAATGATTCCTCGGTGTGGGATACAGCACTACGTCGCTATTGGGACTTCGTGAAACCGGCCAATATCGCCTTGGAAGGGTCATTGGAAAGACTCACTATCGACCATCTGAAGCAATTGGATGCCCAGGGCTGGTATCGGTTTTTAAGGGAGCAATATTTTCGCTGGAAATACACCGCCAGCAATAGGTATGCCAGCACAACTCGCCATCTCGATCGATATGTCACAGAGAATGCTCTGGATAAACTACACAAAATCAAACTGGAGTTAATTTCACTCGATCCCCGTGACATAGCAGGCGGCCTAACAACCGGCCAAGAAATCCGGGGGCTTGGATGTGCCGGGGCATCCGGCCTTCTGGCACTTCTGTATCCACGCAGTTTTGGAACCGTCGATCAGTTCGTTGTTAAAGCATTACGCGAAATCACCGGCTTGCCTGAGGCTAACGTTCTACGATCGATGAATGAAGAATCCTTAACGACCGCAGATGGTGTTGTTCTCATTCAAATCATGATGCGCAAAGCAGATCAACTTAACCGGCTGTTCGAGACATCAACCTGGACCGCCCGCAATATTGATAAGATCTTATGGACATACGGGCGAGGCAATGATAGCCCCCGATGCGGCAAGCCGTCATCTCGAATGGCAACAAGTATTGGAGTATCCACATCAGTAGCAAAGGGAGGTAATTACATGACGAATCATGAAATGTTTGCTTCTGCATTAAGAAATTACCGTGGCAAGACCTTGCGGACAGCTGAGATCGAGAGAATTGTTCTTCAAGCATTTCCCAACTTCACACGAGGTAGCTTACTCCCCAATGACCATGGGCAAGGCAACAAGGGTTCTTGCAGTTGTGCTGGCACCAACAGGCGCATATTCGACAAAGTACAAACGGGACTTTACCTCGTGCGATAAGTCCTACACTCACACTGGAATTGGTGTACGTGGGCAGCCACATTGATGTCTCGTCGTTGTGTTGTGGCTTAACAAAATCGCAGTGGAATCAGTCGGCGCTGACGGGGTGCTGGATTCAAGCGTTGGGTCAATAGTGTCGGCGTAGCTACGCACCCAGCGGATCCATTCGGTGGCATTGGCGATCTCGCGGTTTGTCACCTGCTCTTCAATCCTGCGAGCATACTCACGCATCAAGTCGGCTTTTTGCATCCTGCCAATGTGTTGCTCAAGCACTTCAATCCTGGATTGTACGAGCTGGCGATGTTGGTCTGCTATCAACCGCTGTCTCCGCTCCTCTTCCCACTGGCGCTCCATCTCTTCCCGCTTGCGCAGTCTCTCCGCCTCTTCGACCACCATCTCTTTAAGTCGCACTTCTACCCGGCGAGCGCCATCAATGATGGTGTCAATGCACTCCTCTAACACGAAGCGTTCACAGTCCGTCCATGTTGATCGGATCCGATTCGAACCGGCGCTATAGCGAAACCGAAGGCGTCCCGTGAGCTGAATGGTCGGTGGCGGTGCTTGGGGCAGATCCAGGTCATAGTCGAGCCAGGCCATCGTTCCATGTTTATAGGGGTTGTCCTTGAGTTTGGGACGTGGATGTTTGATTACTTCGACTTCCTCGACCAGCACAAAAGGAAGGATGGCTGTGCCCGTGTTGACGGTCGTTTGTCTTTGCCCCCTCTTGGCCACTTCCACTCGCCAGCCCGTTGCCTCCATCTGCTTGATGAGAGTGTCCAGAATCAATAATGCTCGTTCCAGAACCGGCGGTGAGACCATCAGGTCCAGGCAACCAATCACTTTGGGGATTAATAAGCCCTCTTGATTCGGCTTCAGTTTGGCGAAGACACCGGCAGCCTGAGCGACCAGGGGATGTGGTTCGGTCAACTTATGTGGTACCTGGGTGCGATTGGCGGTTCTCTTCATGGCATGAAGCTCTGAATTGCGTTGTCGTACTTGTGCCTGGCCGGGTGATTCGTGCCTCTTTCGTGTGAAACGGCGGGGGATGACCAGCGGTTTGGCTTCCAGCCGAGCTCGCAGTCGTTTCATGGCGGGTGTGGTGGGATTCTGTAATGCCGGAATATGCTCAATGGCCTGTTGTAGTGGTGTTTGATCCATGCCTGTAGTTCAAGATGATTGGAGGAATGGGGTGCCTTGGCGATTGATTATGGTTGCCGTAATGCCGGCCGACAATTCCATGTGGGTAATACCACCCTTCCAGCCAACGCACTCATGTTGCCTCATCCGCCTCAGCGAGAACAAGAGGCCCTCACCGGGGAAATTGATCGGGGGTCGCAGGTGCCCACGAGCGATCATTGGAAGCAACCGCGTTCTGTTCACTGATCGGTCGAATTCCCCGACAACCCGGGTATCGCTCACACCCCCAGAATTCCGACCCGGCGTGGGCACCGCGGCGGGCCGTCCGGCGCACCATAGACGAGCCACAAAGTGGGCAGGTGGGGGACTGCGGAGACTGTGCCGAGGCGGGTTCTATCTCCGCCTGTTCTGGTTGTTGCACCTGCGCGATCAATGCAGTCAGCTTGGGACCGTCCACCAGCTCAATGGGATTCCGCTGAGCAAACGCCACCGCCTCCTTGGTAAATCCTCCTGATGTGACAACGATTCCCCGCGTCGCCCGACGATCAGCCACAACACCCCGCAGATCGCGGACCACCCCGACGCCCACGCGCCATGCCTTCCACTGTTTGCATTGGACGAGAACCGTTTCCCCATGTCCGGTGAGGATGACATCCACACCGCCATCGTTGCCCTGCGTCCCAACCACCTCGGCCAGGTAGCCGCGTCGGCGGTAGGCTTCGCAGACCAGATGTTCGAACTGTCTCCAAGTCAGGTCGCGAATACTGGATAAACCCGTCTGCCCGTCCAGCATTTTGCGTCGCCGATATTTGGTCATCTCTGCACCGAACCAGGCCAGCAGAACGACCGCTCCGGCAATCCATGCCAGGCCACGGAAGATTTGATGCCAGAATTGAGTCATGTCGATGTTGCCAAACAACTGTGGCATGAGGGCCGGTGCTATCCAGTAGAACACCATCCATGTGAAGAGCGCCACCACGGGGCCCACCCAGATCGGTGTGACGATGAACAGCTGGCTGGCCAGTTCAGACAACGAGTCATTCTGACGGCGCGACATGGCACCCCCTCTATGTTCCCTGGAACCACGCCATAGTAAGGACCGGTCAGATCAGCCGCAACGACGTGATACACCATCGCCATCACAGCGCATCTGCGCGGAGGCACCGAGTTATTGCCGAGCCCAGCTATCGGCTCTGGGTGATCCCATACCGTCGCCAGGCCAGCGACAGTAGTAGCGCATATCCGGCAAGAGCGGCTTCTGGAATCGGAATGATGCACCCGGGTTCCATGGTCATTGTGGCCGGCCCATCAAGCGTAAAGAACGCCGCGTTTTTCCCATCGAACGAGGCGTAGAGCCAATCAAAAAAGAAGACCGACGAGAGGTACAGAGGGTGGTGGAACTCGCCGGGCTTGGCAGTGGGAATATTCGCATAGAAGAAAAAATACTGGCCATCCTGTGGGTAATCAGTCTGCGCCGCCCTCATGGTGCCACCGTATGGCCGGAAGATGAACGACCCTCGCGCCTCGAAGTCCAGGTGCATGACGCCACCCGTGTCATAAAAACTCACTTGTGTGTGCTGGGCCACAACCTCGGTGTGCTGACCCAGAAGGGAGCGAGGGTCGATCCCCTCCAGCCAATCAAAGGCATGCTCGTCCATGCAGTAACGGATCTCCATGGTCCCGCCGCTCAGCGGCCCGAGCAGGTCGCTGAAGCGGGCTTCCTGGGCTGGCGAGTAATACTGGACAGGCCCCAGTGTGGCGGTGAGTAGATATTGAACCGTCCCGGCACAAGCAGGTGAAACACACCCCATCAATAGGACGACCAGCACAGACATGCTCCCGGCTTTCATGCGCCACCTCCGTTGCTTTTATGGACATTGTATCTGAGGCCGGCAGGTTCCATATCAGATGTCGTGTAGGTGGTTTACCCGACGATGAGCCTGATGACTGCCAGGACCTGGCTACCCGTCGACTAAAATGGCAGCATGGGTGCACCGCGCTGGATTTTGCATCTGGATATGGACGCCTTCTTCGCGGCGGTGGAGCAGCGGGACAAACCAGCGTTGCGCGGGTTGCCGGTCCTGATCGGCCACGACGGTCCGCGCGGCGTGGTGGCGACGGCCAGCTATGAGGCTCGGCCCTACGGATGTCACTCGGCGCAACCCATGTCCATTGCCAAGCGGCGCTGCCCGCAGGCGGTGGTGCTGCCGGTGGATGGCCAGCGCTATCGTGAAGTCTCACAGCAGATGTTCGCCATCCTGGATGAGTTTTCCCCAGTGGTTGAACCGCTGAGTATTGACGAGGCGTTCCTCGATCTGACCGGTACCCAGCGCTCACTGGGCGAGCCGGCCGAAGTCGCCCGACGCCTCAAAGATCGCATCCAGTCTGAACTGAAGCTGACCGCCTCCATCGGCCTGGCACCCAACAAATTCCTGGCCAAAATGGGTTCGGATATGAACAAGCCCGATGGCCTGGTGATCATCAATCCCCAGGACATCGACCGCGTGCTGCTGCCACTTCCAGTCAGCCGACTGTGGGGCATCGGCCGGGTCTCGGCAGCGCATCTGGAAGAGATGGGCATCCGCACTGTCGGCGACCTGCGCCAATTGTCGATCGAGCGCTTGCAGCGGTATTTTGGCAGCGACGCGGAGCGTTACTACAACTTGAGCCGCGGCATCGACGAGCGGCCGGTGGTGCCGGACCAGGAAGCCAAGTCCATTGGCCACGAGCAGACGTTTCCTGCTGATCTGGGTGATGCGGATGATGTCCGTCGTGTGCTGTTCGACCAGGTGCAACAGGTGGCCTACAGACTGCGCAAGCATGGAATGATGGCCAAAGGTGTATCTGTGAAGATCCGCTTCGGGGACTTCCAGACCATCAGCCGCTCCACCACACTACATGCTGCGACGGATCTAACCACTGAATTGTGGCAAGCAGCCCGGGAGATGTTCGACCGCTGGCCTTTCCAGCCGGTGCGTCTGATCGGCGTCACAGCCGAGCGTTTGAATACCGGCGGCGAGTCGCTGGAGCTGTTTCCTGATCCGGATAGAGCGCGGCAGCGGAAACTGGATCAGCTGGCGGATCACATCAATGAAAAGTTCGGCAAACAGACCATCCGGCGCGGTGGGGCTGATCGCACCCACGGTCAACGCTGACCTGATGAGCGCGCACCTGCGGATGATCGCCGAAGAAGAGGGCCCCCAGGTGCATGTGGTGCTGGTGCTCGACGGCGCCGGCTGGCACCAGGCCAAAGATCTGAAGGTGCCGGCCTCGATGACGCTGCTGCTGTTGCCGCCCTACTCACCGGAGTTGATGCCGATGGAGCGCGTGTGGCAGTGGATGCGTCAGCACGACCTGAGCAACCGCGTGTTCGAGAACGAAGCGGCCATCGACCGCGCTTGCGTCGAAAGCTGGAACAAACTCACCCCCCAACGGCTACAAACCATCACCGCCACCGAATGGCTCACGCACGAGATTTAAATGGGATTGGTATCACGCCGCGAAAGAATTCTTCACAGACCAAACTGCGGAAGTTGGGTTAACAGGCCAGTGCCATCGCACGTGGCAACTCATCCCAGCGCGTGGTGTAGCGGGGAGATCGCCGCTCGCAGCGGCCTTGCCAGGCCACGGTGCGGCCGGGCATCAGGTCGAAGGACTTGGCCGCCGCGATGCGGATGGTCGCGCGGCCGTGGTCACGGTTGATGCGGTCGAACACCGTCATCAGGCGGTAAGTCTTGGCTTGGTCGCGATGATCGAACAGATGCGGCTGGATGTTGGAGCGTTTCAGCAGGCGGTGCAGGAGGATGCCGGTCTTTTTGTAACTGTGTCGGGGATCGTAGATGCGGCGCAGACCATAGATGGCCGCGGCGGCGATTTCGCGGGTGTCAAACGACGGCACCGACAATCCAACCCCGTAACTGTTGTGATACTGTTCAACATCCGGGGGTGCGTGCGGGTTGGTGCCGATGAAAACCGTGACCGCGCCGGCGGCCAGATCCTGGCGGCGAAGCTTGACCGCCGCCAGCGAGGCGAAGGTGCAGACGGCTTCGATCAACTCGTCGAGACTGCTGGTCTCGTCGCCGAAGGAACGCGAGCAGCAGATGTTCTGCTTGTCAGGCGTCACCAGTTCGAGGTCGATGCAGGGCTCGCCACGCAGTTCGTACACGATCCGCTGCCCGACCACGCCCAATCTTTCCCGGACGCGGTTGGGATCGGCGTCGCGCAGGTGCAGCGGCGTGTGGATGCCCATCCTGGCCAGCCGCCCCTGGAAGCCGCCAGAGATTCCCCAAAGGTCGGTCAGCTCCACCCTGGCCAGCGCCGCGGTGACCGCCTGCTCATCACCCAACGCCCAGACGCCACCACTTCCGGGGGCGGGGGTGCGCTTGGCCAGATGATTGGCCAGCTTGGCCAAGGTCTTGGTGGGCGCGATCCCCACGCCGACGGGGATGCCCGTCCACTTGTGGACCGTGTCACGTAGGTCGCGGCCATGCGCGGCCAGGTCGTGCTGGCCCACACTCTTGAACGACAGAAAGCACTCATCGATGGAATAGATCTCCACCTCGTCTGCGAACAGGCGGTAGATCGCGGTCAGGCGGTTGCTCATGTCGTCGTAGAGCGTGTAGTTGCTGCTGAGCACGTGGACATGGTGGCGGCGCAGCAGTGGCGCGATCTGGAAGTAGGGCAGGGCCGTGTCGATGCCCAAGGCCCGCGCTTCGGCCGAGCGGGCCACGATCACGCCATCGTTGTTGGACAGCACCACCACGGGCCTGCCGCGCAGGGCCGGGTTGAAGATCTGCTCGCAGGAGGCGTAGAAGTTGTTGGCATCCACGTGGGCCAGCATGGCTATCACAACCTGAAGACGGATGCGGTGACCATGCCGCAGTAGGTGGCGGTTTCGCGGGCCACCAACCGGCGGACCACGAACTGGCCGTCCTGTTCCACGATGGCCAGCTTGCCGGGGCGCGGCGACAGGGAGCGGTCCACCACCAGGATGGCCCCGGCCGGGATACCCTCAGACTTCAGCACGTCACCCACCACGCGGAAGAAGAACGTGGCGGCCGGCCGCTTGACCAGCAAATCCTGCAGATTGAGCGGCTGGTCCTCGTAGCCCTCAGAGGCCTTGGGGAAGCCAGCCCCCACCTCGCCAAGTACGGTGAAGGGTAACCGGATCATACCCTTACATTAACCAAACAAATGATCTTCGTCAACGGTCTTGGCAGGAGGACTGCCCAGTGGTTCGGCCATCAGCAGATCCAACTCGTCGGGGACGGGTTTCAGCAGCCCTCGGGCCGCCTCGAAGGGTTGAGTAGGATCCAGCCAGGCTCCCCAGGCGTCGCGGTCCAGTAGGAAACACACCATCCGGGGATCGTCGGGCTTGGCGTTGTGGATCGTCGCCCACAGGCGGTTAGCCCGGCAGGTGAGCATGGAGCAGCAGGCCGCGTCCTGGCCAACTTGGTAGATGCCCGCCACGGCCGCGATACGCCCGTCGCGGAAGCGAAGCACGTGTGGCACCTTCTTCAACTCGCCGGTCTTGCGGTTGACCCGGTGTTGCCATTCTATCGCCTCCGAAAGCGGGAACACGCAGCGGTGGTTCAGGTGCTTTGCCCAGAAGCGGCTGGATGCGGCGTCCTCAGCACGTGTGTTGTTGATCGGCCGCGTACCCTTGAACGGCGGGAAACCCCAGACCATCCGTTCCAGCCGTCGAGCAGGCCCCACTTGGCGGACCACGGGGACAGCCTTACCAGGAAAATACTCCGCGGCCAGGGCCAGGTCGGCTACCTCACGGATCAGATCGAACATGTCGATCAGCTGGTCAGGCTTGGCTTTGAGGCGATAGCGGTTGCACACGCCGATATTTTACGCCACCGCTGAGCTCAGCGGAGCTTGCGTTTATAGCAGCGGCGGAGTCGGTCATGGCGCGCCTCCTGGTTTCATGGAATCGGCTCAATCGCGGATCGGGCGGTCCATCCCGGGTATGCTGATCCGCCATGAATCATGGAACATCGATGTCGAAGTGAAACCCCGCGGGCAGGGTCAGGTCTTCGTTGGGAATGACGAAGACACATCGCACCGTCTGGCTGGCAGTGTCGATCACGGGATTGACGAAGCTGAGCGTGGCCTCCAATGGTTTGTTGACCGGCTCACCAGCCTGTAGCTCATAGATGTCGCCCACCTTCAGTTGATGATAAGCGGCGGCTGGCAGGTAAATCTCGGCTTTCAGCCGACTCAAGTCGGTGATGACGATCAGCGGCTCGCCCTGCTCGACGGTGCTGCCGGGGTCGCGGATGATCTGGTTGATGACCCCCGGAAAAGGAGCGCGGAGCTGGTGCTCATCGAGGCGTTGCTGCTCAAGTTCGTAGGCGGCATGGACCAGGTCTGATTCATCCCTGGCCTGGTCGAGTGCCGCCTGGGCCTGGTCGCGCAAGACGCGCTGGCGACGAACTTCCCATTCACTGGCCGCCTGCGTGGTCAGAATCTTCTCACCTTGCTCCAGCAGAATCTGCGCTTCCTCCAGGGCATACTGAGCGTGACGGATGGCGGCATCGCTTTCAGCCCGCAGCTTGGCGGCCTTACAGATCAGTTTCTGCTGGTCCGACTTCATTTCGGCGATCAACGCATTCTCCTCCATGCGATCGCCCTCGGCTACGTGAACGGTCTGGAAGATGCCCTGCAGCGGCGCGGTCAGTTGAACCTGCTGATTGGGCAATGCGATGCCTTCGTAGCGGGTCGGCTCGGCCGCGAACATGGGGCACGCAAGCAAGCAGACGACAAAAGTCGTAAACAGGTATTTCCGGGGGTTCCAAGTGGTCATGTCTAGCAGTCCGTTGAAGTAGGCTTGTTTCTCCGGCGCAACTATGCGGCCAGGCGCAGGCCGCTGCGGGGTATCGGATGGCGGCCACGAAGCAGCCACATAGTCAGGATGGTCAACCGCAGCGTCAGCTGACTGATCCAGTCGCCCAGATACGCGCCCAGCAGCGCCCGCAGCGCCTGGCTGGCGTCCTGCAGCGTCCGCGGCTTGCCGATGCCGAAGCAGGCGCGCATCAGCATCGCAAGGTTGAAGCCGGCGGCGTGTACGATCAGGCGTTTGAGGATGTTGGCGTGGCCGCGCAGGTGCGTGCGGCGCATGCCGCCGGTTTCGTACAGATGGGCGTTGCTGCGTTCGAGCTTCTCGCCGCGTTGCCGTTGCAGTTGTTTGCCACGCCGCGAGCGCACCCGTCGGCGGTTGCCCGAACCGTTGTTGGTTTGGGCTCGGCGTGTGTCAGCTTGCCGATCTGCTCGTGCAGCAGTTGGTTCACCAACTCGAACAGGTCGTTAGCCGTATCCGCAATCTTCTGCGGCTCGGCCAGTGGGTCGTTGGGTATCCGCTTAGAACTTCTGAGTGACGTACTGCAGTTTGATGCAACTGCCGGCACGACCGCGCCTGCGCTCGACATGAAGATTAGGCAACTCCAATTGGAGGTCCTCCAGGGCCGCTCGAACGGCAAGCAATGTTGCTCCGCAGCGGCGCGAAAGTTGAGCCTCCGATACCGGGCCACCCCCCAGGTCGCGGCTAAGGGTTGCGGCGAGTGAGCAACGCAGGTCCCCTTTGTGGGCAGCGCGCCACCTGAAGCTGGGATTATTCTCCAGCACCCACCGCGGCTGCCGCAGGGCGTCAGGTTTTAACTCTATCGGTTGAATCCAACGACCCCACCGCCTGGAAATGGCCGTTGCTTCTCGCTCGATCAGATTGGCCAACGCCCCACGATCCACTTCAAATAGCGGACCCGGTACGGGTGCAGCAGCCAAAGAGCAACAGATGGTGTTCCGAAGGCTCTTGGGGCCGCCATGCTCGACTGCGGTATCAATTAGCAGCCCGAGTGTTGCCTGGTCTTGGGGATCCAGTTCATCGAGTGCCAGTTGCTTGAGACGGTGCGCCGCGACATAGGAACCGAAGCGGCTTAGCCAGGTTACCCCAAGAATAAAGAGGCGGGGATCGGCGGGGCAGGCACGGACGGTGTTCAGGAGCAGTCGTTCTAAGTCTGGGGTCTCAGGACTGGGGGTGACATTCAACAGCACACCGGCGCGTGCCCATCGCGCGGCCAGGCTGCCATTGTGACCAACGGAACCTTGATGAGCCTCGGCACTACGGTGACTCCGGCGTGTCGTATGAATGCGACCGCCACTGCCATGCTTCCTTCTTTTACTTGTTGTCGTCGCCACTGCTTGCGTCCTTATTTCACGGCATCAAACTGCGCAGCCAACTCACAATTCTGTGTTGCCCATCGCAGGTGCCCGGCTCACTCTCTGATTCCACCCGCTTGAGATGCTGTTCGACCATGTCCAGCTCCTCAGCCGTTGGTCGCATGGCCTGGAGGTCGGAGCGGTCCTGCGGGCGCTTGGGGGCACCCATAACTTTGCTGGCAATCAGGTCCACCCGATCAAGCACCATGACCCGCAAAGGACCGAAGTCAATCAGCGGACGGCATCGCCGTTGCCATCCAAGAGGCATCTGCCAGCCAAATACGTTGCACTCGCGGCTGAGCCAGTTATTGCCAAGCCCAAGTTCTTCGCCCACCGCCTGGGCTACGCTGGCGATGGCCTGCCAATTTGACTCCGGCTCAACCGTCATCACATCGCAGTCGCCCGTTGTGCGGTCTGCCGGCAATTCATGGGTGAGCATGCCGGCCACACCACCGACCACAAAGATGACGATCCGGGGACAGCCTGGCTGCCGGGCTTGCAGGCGTTCACCGGTGAGTTGCAATGCAGTGATGGCTTGGCTGGCATCCATAAATATATAGTATTACTATATAATTTATCGGTACAATGTCAATCCCTATTGAGTGAATTTGGCTTCGTTTCGCAGAAATACCACGCATGGTCCCCCCCGAATTCGTTGTCTGGGAGGATCCATGGTTTCCCATGCTGGTGTTGACCGAGCGGGGTGCGGCAGCGATTGGTCAAGTTGGGCCAGAAGCCATATCAACAAGCCCACGAGCGTCGTCATCTTCTGTGAGATCCAGCTATTGGGTCCCACGATAAATCTTCTCGAGCGTAAAACAAGATGCGCCCGTCCTGGTTAGCGACGATCAGGTCAGGCCCTTCGTCTCGTCCGGCATTCCACACCGCAGGTCCGCAGGCGTGCTGACCGAGGTAGATCGGCTCACCGCGGAATCGAATCAGCGTGGGAAACGCTAATGTTGGCTGTTCATTGGTGCCAACATTCCTCAGAAACACGACGGCCGCACCTTTAAGCCCCAGAGACTGGGGCAGGCCCTGCTCCTTGTTGGGGATCGATCCGTGTCGCGGCGTGCCGACGAGCAGGTCCAGCTTGCCGTCGCCGTCCCAGTCGGTGAGCACGATTTTGGCTCGCCCCGTGCCACCGGCGGAGAGAAAATTAGCGCGGATGGTCGAACCATCATCCAGCCGCAGTTTTCCACCGTCCTGGAGGTTATAGTCGTCGATGCGCCAGTAGAGGTGGAACTCATCCTGATCGTCGAGTGTAATGTAGGCCATGCGATTGCCAGCTTTCGCCACCCCGGGCTGGACGCGCCAGGTGCCGTGCAGATCCAGCCCTCGACAATAAAGCGTGCGTGCGGGAGCGAGATTGGGCGCGGTGCGCGTGCCGATGTTGAGGAACACCTCGTGCCGTGCCGTTGCGCCGCTGATGAGGATGTCCGGCAGACCATCACCATTCCAGTCCGCGACGGTTGGACAGGTGTAGCCCCACCGTGCTTCGAGCGGTCCCTGGATGTCACCATAACCCGGCAGGATGTGGATCGGGCGATCTACGGTGGTCAGTTCAAGGCTATCGTTGAAGGCCGGTGCTTCCGTTGAACCGGTGTTGCGGAACCACAGCACGCGACCTTCGGAGTTACCCGCCACGATGTCCAGCGCCCCATTGCCATCCCAATCCACGGCACTGAGTACCGGCAACGAACTGGCGTACAGCTTGGCGTCCTGCTCGAGCACGGGGATTGGATCGGCATAGACCGGCGAGCCGTTGTCGAGGAAACGGCCGGTGAATCTGTAGTAATACACTGCGCCCTGTCCGCCCACCAGTAGATCACTGCGGCGGCCCGACTGCGGATTGATTATTGCCATCGGGCTGGGCCAGACCGACGGGTGGAAATGGGCGCGACCCGCCTCATCGGCGACGAGTCTGTAAGGTTCCAGGGTCACGCCTGTGCGATTCGCGTTGTGGTAGTAATGCAGGTTCCCGAACCACGATCCGGTCATCACATCACGTTCGCGGTCAACACCCAGATCCACGCGCGTGAGGCTGCCATAACTCATCAGCACTTCCTGTTGCGAGGGCGAAACCAGGCGCGGCATGCCGTCCAGTGAGCCGTCAATGTGGTCTAATCTCACAGCGTACATGAACGTGAAGGGGATGCCGCCGCGATAGACGCCCGCACCGTCGAACGGCCGATAGGCCGGATCGCGCCAATCGGGTCCGTCTTGCGGCCGCGTTGGTGTGCCGTCCTCGACGCCAATCAACAGGTCCACAGCGCCCTGATCCGCCGGCACGACGCCAAGCCAACTCGCCGGTCGCGGCAGGTTCTGCAGAGCCAGCGGACCCGCGGTCGAGTCGATGAATCTCCGGCCCGCCTGATCGAGCGTGGTGCGTCGGATCGTGTCCTTTTCGAGCCACAAGGCATGGACCTTGCCGTCGTCATTTTGCAGGATTATCCCGGGTAGCGGGACGTGGCCTAAACCTTTCGGCTGATCAATCTCCACCGAGGGTCCGACGACCGGCACGCCATCCTTACCGCGCTCGAGCAAGGGATAAAAGTACAGGCCGGGATGACTGCTGTGGTGTGTGGCGACCGTGAAGATGCCGCCGGGTTTCCCCTCGCTTGCTTCGATTACTCCCATCATCAACGTGGAAATGCCCGAAGCCAGGCGACCTTGCCGCTGTGCGTTGCCGACAGGGATCGGCTCACCGCTGACCAACGGCTGGGCGCTCACCGTCTGACAACAAGCGCCGGCGAGCACAAGACATCCGATCAACACCCGTCGATACCGTTCACCAAAACGTCGCGTCATGGTTGTGCAATCTCCGTGGTTGCAGTGGGCGCTAAGGTCATGTCGTTGTGATCGAAATAGTAGATATGCCCGGACTCCATGCCGATGAGCATGTTCGGGCCGTTGGACGTGTCGCCCAGTTCGCAGGCCACGGGCGCGTTGGAGTGCGCGCCAAGATAAATATCCTTACCACGGAACTGAAATTGTCGCGGATATTCGTAGCGCGGCTCGACGTTGGAGCCGACGTTCCGCAATAGCAGGACCTGCAACGTTAGCTCCTTGTTGCGCGTCCGCCGCCAGGGCAGTCCGTCATTGGGCTCGGGGAACGAGCCACGTTTGATAGTGCCGATGAGCAGGTCCAGCTTGCCGTCGCTGTCCCAGTCGGTGACGTCGATTTTGGCCCTGCCGCGCAATCCTGGCCAGTATTCATCACCGGTCATGTATCCGGTGATGGGTTGTCCATTATCCGCCAGCGTCAGCGTGCCGCCATCTTCGACGTTGTAGTCGTCGATTCGCCAGTAGAGGTGCAGTGCGTCGTCGTCATCCTGGATGACGTAGGTCATACGTCCGTCGATCCGGGCCACGCCGGGTCGCACGCGCCATGTGCCGTGCAACTCCAAGCCGTCGCAATAGAGTGGTCGGCCGCGGGCCAGCTTCGGCTTCGTCTTGCCACCGATGTTGAGGAATACCTGATGTGTTGCCTTTGAACCGCTCAACAACAGATCTGGCAGGCCGTCGCCATTCCAGTCGGCGACGTTGGGGCAAGTGTAGCCCCATCGTGCTTCAAACGGGCCCTGGATGCCGTAGTAGCCCGGTTGTTCGTGGATCAGTTCGTCGTCGGCCGTCAGCTTCTGGCCGAAACCGAACGCCGGCTCGCGGTTGCTGCCGTGGTTCTTAAAGAACTCCACGAATCCCTCGGAGTTGCCGACGATCAGGTCCAGCGCCCCATCGCCGTCCCAGTCTGCCACAGCAGGTACCGGCAACGAGGAGCCGAAATAGAGTTTCGCGTTCTCCTGCCAAATGGGTTCCGGCTCGCCATAGACGGGGTGCCCGCCCTCAGCAATTTCACCGGTGAAGCGGTAGTAATAGAGCGCGCCCTGGCCGCCGACGATCAGATCGATCGCCCGGCCCTCGCGGTTGGGATAGCTAAGAGCATAAGCATCCATCGAAAGGTGACGCAACGAGTGTCGGCCCGGCCCGAATAAGGCACGCTTCGGAGCGAGCTGGTCACTATCACCGCCCGGGGCGGCGAAGAACAGCAGATTGCCCAATCGTGCACCAGCCAACACCCCGCGCGGACCATCCGGTCCAAGGTCCAGCGGCGTCAGCGACATGCTGTTGCTGAGAATCTCGCTGGTTGACCGACTATAGAGCTGCGGCGGCTGCGTCACCGCTGACAGGTCGTCCTTGACCTGCAAGCGATAAAATCCGACACGGGGGAATTCCCCGCGATATGAACCGGTCGCGTCGTACAGCGTGTAGGCGGGGTCCAGCAGGTCGCCTTCCGGCTTGTACTTTTTGCCGTCGAATTCGCCCAGGCTGACTTCGAGATCGCCATTCTCCAACGGCGATACGAGCATCGAAGCGACGGGCGGCAACTCACCAAGATCGAGCCGGGCCACCTCCTCGAACTCAAGTTTCTCGTGGTGATAGATGTGATGCATCAGCAGGTTCTTGTTTACCCAATAACCGTGAACCACCCCCGCATCGTCCTGAAAGATGTGGCCGGAGAACGCGTTCTTGCCATGAAATGGACTCTTTACCGTCACCGGCTCGGTGAACACCGCCTGGCCCCGCTCGTTGTCAAAGCGCCAACGATACAGGTACAGGGCCTTGGTGAAACCATACGATCCCGCTGCGAATAGGTCCGGCCGCTCACCGCCATACACGGTTGCCCATCCCATCGGCATGAAGACGCAAGCATCCGGCGCCGCCAGCACACCCACGCCACCATTGACAACGACTTTCATCGGCTCGCCGCTGACCAGCTGCTGTCCTGGCGCTTGGCCGAGGCACACGATCAGAAGCAGAATAACGGCCGCCGTGCGACTTGCGCGCACGGTAAACAAATTGAAGCATGATGTCATGGGATGCTCCTGCGATGTTCCACTCGATCAGTCGAGTGTGACGGCACCGGCCAATCGACCCGGAAACTCCTGCTGGTCCAGGCCGTTGATCAGCAGGCCGTAATCGCGGCTGGTCAGATCCTGCCAGTCCCGGTACTCGACATGACCATCCATGAATGCGTGGTTCTGGCCACCGTTGTAAAACGCGCCCAGTACATCACGGCCGTTGGCATTGTGCGGACCGGCGCTGGCCAGCGAACCATTGGCAAAGCGCATCCAGCCGCTCCAGACTGGCTGCGTCAGCTTGGCGTTCAAGTCAGTCAGGTAACTGGTGCTGATCAGCGCCGGGCGAATCGCCACGCCCGTGGTCACCTGGTGGTTCTCGCTGATGGCGATGACGCTGGACTGGTTTTTGAACTGGTATCCGCCCAGGTCGGTGATCACGCCGTTGGCCACGTAGTTGTTCTGATACTGCATATCCACGTCTTGTTGAACGTCAAAAATCCTCGCCGTGGGACAGAGCAGGTTATTGTTACCCCCGGTCTGCTTGAGGTATTTCATGAGGTTCCATACCCAGGTTGGCGTGGCGCCAGGCTGCCAGTAGCTGTTCACCGCTCTTGGTGTGCCCGGCTCATAGGGGAAGCAGCCCTTCTCGTCGATCATGTAGGCGGTTGCTGCGATCATTTGTTGACGTTCATTACTGGCACAATAAGAAATTCGGCCGGCCTCACGAGCCTTGTTGATGGCCGGCAGCAGCATCGAGATCAGCAGCGCGATGATGGAAATAACCACCAAAAGCTCGATTAAAGTGAATCCTTGGCGGCGTGACATGGGTGCGTCTCCGTACTCAGTGTGCGATGAGTCGTTCATAATGAATCAAAAAGCGGTATCCGCTGATAAGCGGAGCCCGCTTGAGGAGGAACTTAGCGATCCACACGCCGCCGCAGCAGGGCCAAACCGCCCAATCCCAGCAGCATGAGGCTGGTTGGTTCGGGGATGGCCAGGCCCACTTGGGCCAGCGCTTCGTCGAAGCTGATGTCCGGGCCGACGCCGAAGCCCCAGTTGTCACCGAGGATCTGCAGGTCGGACAGGTTGACCGTTCCGTCACCGCTGAAGTCCGCCAGGTCCCAGATGGCGCCGCTAGACTGCCAGTTGTCGCCAAGGATCTGCAAGTCGGACAGGTTGACCAGGCCGTCGCCGTTGGCGTCGCCTGCATGCAGGGCAGCGCCGATCTGCACACCGTTGCCGCTGGCATCCAGGGCGATCCAGGCATCGCCGCCGCCGACGGTTCCACCGGTTTCGCCGATGGTGGTTGAAGCAAGGCCAGTGACGTAGTTCCAGGCGTACCCACCTGCGCCGGCCGAGCCGCTGGCGGCGTTGAAGGTGGCCAGCACACTGTCAATGGAATAGACGTTCAAGCCCATGCCCACAAACTTGCCCAGACCGGCGATTAACGCGATTTCCTCCGCGCTCTTGGCACTGGTCCACAAGCCCACGTCGTCAATCAGGCCGTCAAAGTCGCGCGCCGTGTTGGTGTCATAGCGACCGATGAAGTACGAACCGCCGCTGTCCTTGACGTCGGCGTTGAGGCCGGTGTTGATCGAATGCACCTGAATGCCGTTGACGTAGAGGGCGATGTCAACGCCATTCATCGTGGCCGCGACGTGCTGCCAGACGCCGGTGCTAAGAACCACAGTGGGCGTGAGCACGTTCTGGTTGCCGGCCGCCGAGTCATAAAAGAACAGCAATTGACCGGGGCCGGCGGTGCTGGTCTGATGGCGAAACAGCATCTCGGAGTTCAGGTCACCGAAGATGTGGCTGCTGCTGGAAGCCCCTGTACCGGCGCGGAAAGTGGTGGGATTGATCCAGGCGGAAATGGTCACACTGGTGACCACGTCCACCGTGGTGGGGATGTCCACGTAGTCGTCTTCGATTTCCGCGAAGTTGTAGGCTGTGCCGATGACGCCAGCCTGGTTGATGTCAGCCCCGTTGTTGGTGCCGTCAGCGTGAATGCTGCTGGCGTCGCTGACCGCAGTGCCGCTGGCTTCATCGAGTTTCCAGTAGCCAACCAGGCCGTCACCCACCGCCGCTCGCGCCGCCGTGCCCATCGCGAGCACGATCAGCGGAATACTCAAAATGCTTAGTCGCTTCAGTTGCATGACATTCTCCTTTTCCCATGTGGTGAAAATGACAGAAGACAACAAACCAGGCCGATACGCGGCCAAACATGTGAATTAATTCTTTGCAGCGGGTATTTCGCCCTCTATCAGGTGCGGCTCAATGGCGACTTCCATTTCTCCATGCTCCTGCGGATGCTCGATCCGCCAGATCAACTGGTTGATGGCCCGTTTCACACGCAACTCGTGGGGGATGGCAATGATCGCCGGCCGCGGATACAAACCGTGGAACACCTCCGGCTCACCGAAGGTGATGACGTCCAGATCGCTGCCGATGCTCAGACCCAGCTTCACCGCACAACGATAAAACGCCAGCGCCACCGGCGCATCGGGGATGAACAGGCCCGTCGGTCGCGGCGATAAATCCCTCAATTGGGCCGCCAGCGGAGCCACCTTGTCTTCGATCTGTTCCTGGGTGAACTCGAAAATCGCCAAGTCAGGATCAGAGGGCGCCGTCAACCGACTGATGCTTGCCGCGCGACGATGGGCGGCCAATTCAAAGGCATCACCTCGAACTTCGAATACGGTCCAGGAACTGAGCGGGGACAAAAACGCCAGGTGTTTGTGACCACGATTCAGAAGGTACTCGGCCGCCAGTCGGCCCGTCGCCTGGTTGCCGCCGATCACCCGGTCGCCGGCAGCCCCGTGCAACTTGGGCCGTGACGCCAACCATACCAGCGGATAACCGCTGAGCATGTGCAGCAACCTCTCATCATGCGTGCGCCCCGACAACAGCAGTCCCGCTACACGACCCTCGCGCAGGCAGGGCGGCACATCATCCAGCTTGCTCACGTGCGCGAACACCAGATCGAAACCCGCGTGTGCCGCCGCATGACTCATGGCGGTCACCGCATTCATCAGCCCCATCGGCAGATGTTTGTCCTCCAACGCCAGATACAGATACACCAACGTCCCCCGTTGCGTGAGCAAGCCCGCTTCATGGCGCAGCCGCGGTCCCGGACGCACGGTCTTCGGCCGATAGCCCATCTCCTTCAACCGTCTGCGAATCTCACTGGCCCGATCCGCCGACACCCCGGAACGGCCATTGATCACCCGCGACACCGTGGTGTGGGAGACCCCCAGTTTCTGCGCGATCGCTGTGATGGATGTGTTCGAGATGGTCATGGGCCAGCGTCCGCTCACCAGATATTGAACGTTAATGAAAGTTCAAATCAGATTTCATTATAATCGCGTACCAGGAAATTGCAATCCTTTTTTTATCTGCTCCACCGGATGAATCCATTCGCCGTGGATCGCTTCCAGCAAGGTGTGAATAATCGGGAGGGACGGCAACAGATAGGTTCAACCGACGCCACCACGCCACAGTTCGACTCTACTCAGTCGTATGCTGGGTCGTACTGGCGGTCGCGGCGTTGTCGGAGGTGCGTCAGCGCGGCGATCACGCAGGGGGTGGGGCGGTTAGATTGTCGCCGTGGTGAAGGAGCAGTTGACCGATGCGCGTCAAGGACCTCGCGCATGGACAGGCCTGCCGCCGCCACTACCCCTGCGGGACCGCTGGGTGTTCGCGTCGTTCAACTTCCCCAGCGATGGCAGCCTTCCGCGTAATTCAGTCGCGTCGGCTCCCGCGCTACCCTTTTCGGGGCCTGCTCGGCGTTCACTCGTGTTACGGCCTGTCTGCTCGCTGAACCGCTGAGACGATCCTTTTTCTCAGAGTGCTTCAACGAACGTCGTTACCGTCGTCCGCCGCCCCGAGTGCTACCGGCTGGAGCGACCCCTTGCCGGGCGGGAGTTGCACCCGCTGAAGACCAACGCCTTTTCACGGCGCACTGAGAAATGCGGGTTAAACATGTTTGGCCGACTCCATGTGCAGGGTGTGAACGAGCAGGAACACATCCGCCAGGCGATCATGGCCGTGGGCTTCGAGCTGTTGCATCCCGGCGCGGATCACGGTTTGCGATGTTGGGCTGAACACGCTCAGTCGCAACATGGGCACGATCTGTTTGAGCAGGTTGACCGCCACGGGCAGGTCGTAGTGTCCGAATGCGCGGGCGCATTGCTCCAGCAGAGCGCTCAATCGCGTCGGATCGTCGCACAGGCTCGTGATGGCGGGCAATCGTCGTTTGAGTCCCAGCAGGATGCCGCCGAGGGTGTCGCCGGGATTGTCGTGCATGCGGCGCCACAGGCGCAGGGCATGTTCGTCGCTGGTCAGGAGCATGGCCACAGCCAGCGATATTTCCCGCCGCGCCCTTTCATCAGACTCACGGCACAGGAAATCCAGCAGCGGCTCAACGGCATCCTGCCGGCCCAGCTGCCCCAGCGCCGCGCCGTAGGCCACACGCAGGCCCGCATCTTCCTCGTGCAGGAACAACTGCAGCAGCTTGTCACTCGATGCCCGATCGCTCAGTGTGCCCAGGGCCCGGGCGGCACGAGCGCGCAACAGCGGATAATCCGAATCCAGCGCCTGGCGGAGCGGCTCGATCGCCGCCGGATCGCCCATGCGCCCCAAGGCCCAGGCGGCAGTCATCCGCAGATCCGGATCACCTTCCGTCAAGGCGCGAATCATGGCTTCGGTCAATCGTGGATCGCGCCGGGTGCGCGCGATGGAGATGATCGCCTCGTGCCGCACGTTGAAGCTGGGATCGTCCAGGGCCGCGATTAGTTCCTCGATGCTCAGCAGGCTCTTGGTTTCGCCCAGTCGTTCGATGAGGGAGACGCGTTTGTGCTCGTCACCGGCCAGTTGGTACCCGATGATGGCGCGCAGAGCACTGACCGGATCGCCCTGGAGGAACATCACGGCGAAACGTCGCACGGGAACCGGGCCGCCCTGCATCAGGCTGAATCGCCAGAAGCCCAACCCGCCGATCGCCATGGCGCCAATGAAAAGCGGGGAGTAAGCGTCGATATGCAGGGGGCCGAGGCGCACCGACACATCCCGCGTCAATTCCAGAATCTGGCCGCCGAGCAACGGCGCAGTGCCGGCGCAGATGCCGATCACCGCGGTGTGGATGGCCAGGTAACTGGCCTTGAGTTGTGGCGGCACCAGGGCCACGAACAGGTGTCGCCCATAGCCAATGCCCCAGCCCACCGACACCAGACCCACCACGAACGCCAAACACAGCGCCAAAGGAAAGCTGATCGCTTGCTCGCGCGGTAGCAGCAGCAATCCCACCGGATATACCAACAGCATCACACCCAAATTACACAACAACACAGGCTTGCCCCCGTAACGGTCGGCCGCCCAGCCCCACAGAAAGCTGCTCATCACTCCCGCCAGTAACGCCACCGCTTCCAGGCTCACCACCTGCTTGGCGCCTAAGCCGATCTGTTCCTTCATGAACAACGGCAGAAAGGCCGTCATCGCCAGCCACGATAGATGAATCAATGCGCTGCCCGAAAGAAACATGCGAAACTGCGGATCGCGAAACGGCTCTCCCAGGCGACGCGCGCGCTGCCGTGCCGCCTCGCCCGGCGGCAGCGAACCACCGCCCGGTATCCGCGCGTAAAACAACAGGCTTACCACCCCGAAAAAAAACGCCGAACCGATCAACCACAAAAACCGATTCACGTCCGGCGATTCACCCAGCACCCAGCCGCCCACCGCCACCGTCGTCGCGCCCACCAGCATGATGACGATCGTCTGGATGGCGCTGAACTTGCCGCGGATGGTGGCCGGCACGTACTCCTGCGTCCATGGGGCATAGGCGCCCTCGGCGATCGACCGACTTAAGGCGAACACCAGCAGCACCGCCGCGGTATAAAGGAAAGCCGCCTCCATCCCATACCATTTCGCTACCCACGGCGAGAGCAAAATCCCCAGCAGCACGAACTGGCGCACGATCCAGAAAGTCAGGAACACCCGCTTCAGCCCAATCCTCGCCGCCCACGGTCCGGTGAACGGCGCCACCAGACCACAAAACGGAAATAAAGCCAGAATCAATCCGATCTGACCCTTGCTGAGCTCCAGTTTGTCCAGATAAAGCAGAAAAATCGGGCCCGTGAAAGCCAGGTAGCAATAAATGGTGTTGAACGCATCGGCCCCCAGAGCCCAAGGCAGCTTGCGTATCTTCTCAATGTTGCTCAACTCGTGGGTCATGACCAGCCTCGCACGCAAAGCTGCGCAAGATACATGATTCTCCTGCGATGGAAAGTCAACCGTCTCCTACGAGATGAAATCCCGCCCAAAGGAGCAGCGAGACACTTTGTCTGAGGCGAACATCGTGGTGGGGGTATCGTTCGCGTAGCGAGGGTACGCTGGGCGATTGCTCCCCGCCGGCCCGGCCGATTGGGGCTATGGCGCCGTCTGCCTCAACACAAACAACCTCACTTCCGTCATGTCCTCGATGGACCAGCGAACGCCTTCGCGGCCGAGCCCGCTGTCTTTGACGCCGCCGTAGGGCATGTGGTCAACGCGCCAGGACGGCACTTCGTTGATCAGGACACCGCCGACTTCCAGTTCGTTCCAGGCGCGGTGGGCTTTGAAGATGTCGCGAGTGAAGACTCCAGCCTGGAGACCGAAATCGCTGTCGTTGACGCGATCCAGCGCCTCGTCGAAACTCGATACCCGATACAGCGCCACGACCGGGCCGAACACTTCGGCGCAGGTGACTTTCGCATCGCGGGGGGCGTTTTCGATCACGGTGGCGTGATAAATCGCCCCCTCGCGCTTGCCGCCGCACAGGACGTTCGCGCCGGCTTCGACGGCTTCGTTCACCCACTGCTCGATGCGCTGGGCATGATGCTCGGAAATGATCGGGCCGATGAACGTGTCTTCCTCTCGGGGGTCGCCGGCCTTGAGCTTGTTCGTCGCCACCACCAGTCGGGCGCGCAGGTCGTCGTAGATCGCGTCGTGGACATACAGCCGCTGCACGCTGATGCAGCTTTGGCCGGACTGGTAGAACGCGCCGACGATGATGCGTGCGACGGCGTCTTCGAGGTCGGCGTCCAGATCGACGATGCACGCGGCGTTGCCGCCGAGTTCCAGCGTCACCTTCTTCTTCCCCGCCCGGCGCTTGAAGTCCCAGCCGACCTTGTCGGAGCCGGTGAAACTCAGCAGCTTGATGCGGTCGTCTTCGACGAGCGGGTTGGCGTGTTCGTGATCGCAGAGGACCACGGAGAACGCGCCGTGGGGCAGGTCGGTCTCGGCCAGGATTTCGCCGATGATCAGGGCGCCGATGGGCGTCTCCTTCGGGGGTTTGAGCACGAACGGGCAGCCGCACGCCAGCGCGGGAGCGACCTTGTGGGCAACGAGGTTCAGCGGAAAATTGAACGGCGTGATGAACGAACAGGCGCCGATGGGCACGCGTTTCCACATGCCAAAGTATCCCTCGGCTCGCGGCGAGATGTCCATCGGCATGACTTCGCCACTGCCGGGCAGACGCACCGATTCATCGGCGGCAATGCGGAACGTATCGATCAGCCGCAGCGCCTCGCCGCGCGCGTCCTTGATCGGCTTACCCGCCTCGATGCAAAGCGACTCGGCGAGTTCATCGAGGCGCTCGGTGAAGCGCTGGACGCAGTGCGTGAGCACTTGCTGCCGCCGGTAGCCCGGCATCTTCCGCATCGGTCCGACTGCGGCATGGGCGGCGGCGATGGCGCGTTCAACCGCCTCGGCGTTGGCGAACGCCGCGTGGGCTGCGACTTCGCCCGTGTACTTGTTGGTCACCGCCACGTCGGCGTTCGGCTGCTCAGGTTTGCCTGCGATGTAGATGGGGTATTGCTTCTTGAGCATGGTGGCCTCCGAGGGATGCTTAACCGCAAGATGCAGAGGAAAACTGTTATTTCCCTGTTTTTCTGCTGTCCTGATTTTCTGCTTTTTTTCTCTGCGTCCCAGCGGTTCATCACTTTTCAGATCGGACAAGCGATTTTGCCAAGTCGTTCGGTGAGTTTCATGTTCTCGCGATAGTCGATCGGAATGACGATGAGCGACGGACCCTTGTGGGCGAGGGCACGGTGCAGCGCGGGGCCCAGGTCGCGGGCGTCGGTGACGTACTGGCCCTGCCAGTCGAACGATTCGGCGAGTTTCATCCAGTCGGGGTTGCCGAACGCCAGGTCGGTATGCGAACCGAACTCGACGTCCTGTTTCCAGGAGATCAGGCCGTACTCGCCGTCCTCCCAGACCATGATGTTGATGTCGGCGTTGAGCCGGCGGGCGGTTTCCATCTCCTGCACGTTCATGAGGAAGTCGCCGTCACCGACGATGGCGAAGACCTTGCGGTCGGTCGGGCCGTCGTCCAGGCCTTCGGTGATGACGCGGTGGGCGGCGATCGCGCCGGGGAGGGGTATGCCCATGGAGCAGAAGCCGTTAGGGATGATGCAGGTATTGGGTTCGTGACATTGGTAGTAGCGGCCGATCCAAAGCTTGTGCGCGCCCACGCCGGACAGCAGGATGTCATGCGGCCCCAGCGCTTCGCGCACGTCCCAGATCGCCTTCTGAGGGCGAATCGATCCGGTGGTGTCGTCGTCGGCATGGACGACGAAATCCTCGACCATGAGCTGGCGCATGCGACGCTGGTATTCGAAGTCGAACGGGGGAATACCGCCGGCTTCCAGGCGCGCTTCGAGCGCCTGCAATCCGTGGGCGATGTCGCCGACGAGTTCGACGTGGGGGTTGTAGTGTTCGTCGATCTCGGCGGGATCGAAATCGATGTGGATGATGCGTTCGCGTCCGATGGGGTTCCACAGCCGCGGCGGATACTCGACCATGTCATAGCCGACGGTGATGATCAGGTCGGCGTTGTCGACGGCGCAGGTGACGTGATCGCGGGTTTGGAGGCCGATGGTGAATAGGCAGTAGTCGGCGGCGCAATCGACGCAGCCCTTGGCCATGAAGGTGGAGACGACGCCGATGCCCGTCTTCTGGCAGAACTGGCGAAGCTGCCGGCTGGCGCGCTTGCGGATGGTGCCGTTACCGGCCAGGATCAGCGGACGTTTGGCGTTGCGGATCACATCACATGCCTGATGGATGACTTTGTCTTCCGGCGCCGGCCGGCGATAGCGGCGGACCGGCATCGGCTGGCCGGTCGTTTGCATCTCGGCGATGTTCTCCGGCAGCTCGATCATCACCGCGCCAGGCTTTTCGCTGCGCGAGACGCGCACAGCCTTGCGGATGACCTCGGGAATGTTGTCCGGATGGCGGATGGACGTCGCCCACTTGGTGACCGGGCGATACAGCTCCACGATGTTGATGACCTGATGCGATTCCTTGTGCTGGCGAGTGGTGGCGGCCTGCCCGGTGACGACGATCATAGGGGCGCGATCCATGTTGGCGTCGGCGGCGCCGGTCAGGAGGTTGGTGGCGCCGGGTCCGAGCGTGCCCAGGGCGACGGCGGGGTTGCCGACGAGCCGGCCGTAAACTTCGGCCATGAACGCGGCGCCCTGTTCATGTCGGCACAGCACGAATCGGATGGGCGAGCCCCGGAGCGACATCATCAGATCGACGTTCTCCTCGCCCGGCAGGCCGAAGATGTACCGAATGCCCTCATTCTCCAGGCACTTGACGAACAGATCCGATGCTTTGATGGATGCTCCCATGAAGTATCGTATGCCCCAGCGGCTGGCAGCGTCGCACGGGGAAATATTTCATCCTGCTCATCTTGTTGCCGGATCAGTTCAGGTTTCGGCGAGCTGGCCGGGCGCAGGCCAGCGGGTTGTGGGGCGAATAAACTGATCAGCCTGGTGCAACGTCTTGGATGCTGCGGTTCCTCCGCGCAGCTATGATTCCCGGTGATGATGCTGCCCGACATCGCTGTGCGCATGCGCAAGCCGGAAGTCATGGACGATCCGGACCTCGACGGGCTGGCGCATCGCGCGGCCCTGCGCGGGCTTGAACGCATCAACGTGGTGAGCCGAAGCGCCGGCACGATCTGGCGGATCATCCGCACGCATGCGCCGTCGCGTGTGCTTGATGTTGCCACCGGTGCCGGCGACGTGCCCATCAGCCTGGCGCTGCGCGGGCAGCGAGCAGGACTGCCGATCACCGTCGCAGGCTGCGACGCCAGCCCCCGCGCGATTGCCTTTGCCCGCGCACGAGCCGAAGAACGCCGGGCGCGCGTCGAATGGTTCACGCTCGATATGTTGCGAGATCGCATCCCCGCCGGCTACGACGTCATCACCGCCAGCCTGTTCCTGCACCACCTCGACGACGATGATGCCGTGCGCGTGTTGGGCGCGATGGTCGATGCGGCCGGGCAAATGATAATCGTCAGCGACCTTGAGCGCAGCGCGATGGGCTACCTCGCCGCGAGCGTCGGCTGCCGATTACTCACCCGCTGCCCCGTAGTTCACACCGACGGGCCGCGCTCGGTGCGGGCGGCGTTCACGATCGATGAGGCCCGCCGACTCGCCCAGCGTGCGGGGTTGGCAGGTGCGGTCATTACCAAGTGTTGGCCGCGCCGCTGGCTGCTGACGTGGAGCAAGCCATGAAAGACTTCGATGCTGCCGTCATTGGCGCGGGGCCGGCGGGAACGACGGCGGCGATCGCCTTGGCTCGCCGCGGCTTGTCGGTGTTGCTCGTTGACCGCTGCGCTTTTCCTCGCGACAAGGTCTGCGGCTGCTGCGTCAATTGCGCGGCGCTGCGGGAGCTGGCCGAGACCGGCCTTGGCGACATACCGGGGCAATTAGGCGCAAAACCCCTGCGCGAATTTCGCCTGTATTGTGGGAATCTCGTGCGCTCGCTTCCGCTGCCGGGAGGCGTATCTGTTTCACGCAGGGTGCTGGATGCGGCGCTCGTGGACCGGGCTGTCGCCTCGGGCGTTACGTTTCGACAACGCACGTCTGCAAAACTTGGCTCATCGGAAAAGAATCACCGAACAGTTCTGCTTCGCTGCGGTGACGATCAGCAGACCATCCGCGCCGGCATCGTTCTGGCTGCTGACGGCATCAGTGGTTCTTTTCTCGCCGGCGATCCGCCGATCGTCGCGCCGCGATCCTACATGGGGGCGGGAACGTTCATCCCGATGGAGAAAGTCCCCCGCAACTATCGCGCCGGCACGATCTACATGGCCTGTGCGACTGGCGGATACGTTGGCATGGTGCGGATCGAGGATGGTTCGTTCAATGTCGCCGCCGCCTTCTGTCCCCGCACGATGAAAATCGCGGGGGGACCCGGTGCGATGGCGACCCGCATCCTGGCCCAAGCGGCTTGTGAAGCAGTGCCCGCGTTGCGAGATGCGCCTTGGCACGGCACCGCGCTTCTCACACGCCGACGCCGGCAACTCGGCGAGCACCGTGTACTCCTGCTCGGCGACGCCGGCGGTTATGTCGAGCCGTTCACCGGCGAGGGCATCGCGTGGGCGCTGGCCTCGGCAAGGCTCGTGGCCGAACTGGCACTAGAACCTTGGACCCATCACACCGTCGCGCGGTGGACCCAGCTGCATCATCAAACAATCGGACGCAGGCAACGACTCTGCCGGGCGGTCACGTGCATGGTGCGCCGCCCAAAGCTGCTCGGCTTCCTGATGCGGCTATCGGACGGGCTGCCCGGTGGCAACTTCATGATGAAACAATTCAACCGAGGTGTCGCATGTCCACGGATGTGAGTTGCGAAGCGCAGTTGACAATTCTGGGTCTGGGCGTGGCGTCGCCTCGGCACGACGTGGACCAGGCATTGTCCGCCGAGATGGCGTCCGCGTTCTGCGGCGATGGTGGGGGGGCTCGTCTGCTGCCGACACTCTATCGTCACAGCGGCGTGAAACGGCGCGGCAGTGTGTTGGTGGAGGAAGGGCCACGGCAGGATTTTTTTCTGCCCGCCGCCGAGCCAACAACCCGCCAGCGCATGGAACGCTACGCACTCGAAGCGGCGCCGCTCGCTTTGGCGGCAACCCGGACCGCCCTGCAACAAGCCACGATTAAACCCGATGAAATCCGCCACCTTGTCACGGTGTCCTGCACCGGATTCGCCGCCCCGGGCTGGGACGTGGCGCTCGTAAAACAACTGGGCCTGCCCCCGGAAGTTTCGCGCACGCACGTCGGCTTCATGGGCTGCCACGGGGCGTTCAATGCGCTGCGGGCTGCACGCGGGCTGAGCCTGGCTGCCGGCGGCGAGCCCGCGCTGGTCTGCGCCGCCGAGTTGTGCAGCCTGCATTTTGCGTATGGCTGCGACCCACAGCAAATGGTCGCCAACGCGTTGTTCGCCGACGGGGCCGGCGCGGTCATAGTCCGCGCCGCGAGTTGTTCCCACTCGCGACCGCAACAAGTAAACGAAAGCTGGACGATTGCCAGCCACGCATCCATCCTCATGCCCGACTCCGAGGACGGCATGACCTGGCGGATCGGCGATCACGGCTTTGAGATGTCGCTTTCGCCGCGCGTGCCGGACCTGATCCGGGAGAACGTCCGGCCGTGGCTCACGAGTTGGTTGGCAACAAATGGACTGAATATTCCCGGGGTGCGGTCGTGGGCGGTGCATCCGGGCGGGCCGCGCATTTTGGGCGCAGTGGCCGACGCGCTGGGCGTGACGCGCGATGAGATGGCGACATCGTTCGAGGTGCTCCGCGGGTGCGGCAATATGTCGTCGCCGACGGTGTTGTTCATCCTCGATCGGCTGCGCAAGGGCAACGCCTCCCGTCCGTGCGTCGCGCTGGGCTTCGGCCCGGGGCTGGCTGCGGAGGCGATGTTGATTCGGTGAATGGATTGTTCGTCGCTTGCGTTGCTTTCGGAATCGCCGCCGAAACGTGTTTGGCATACATCGATGCTGGGTTCGTTTCGCAATACCGATCCTATTGCAGTTGGCGCGCGTCCCACAATGACGGCTGCTGCTGGAAATCCACGATGGCTGGACTGGTGCTGCGGCCCGTAACTGTGGCTCGAATCGAGGAGAGTGTCAATCCACGCAACATGGCCAGAGCCTCCAACGAGCGCAGTAAGGTACGGTCAGCATGGGTTTCGTAACGGATCAGCCGATCCAGTGTGGCTGCTTCGGGCAGCAACGAGGCTGTCTTGAGGTCTTCCATCTGATCGTCCAGGTACGGATTCGCCGCCACGCGGCTCTGGCTGCGCCAGAGGGACAGACGAACTTCAATCAGAGCCTGCAACTCGTCGGACAGCGACGCATCCTGGGGACGTTTACGGGCCTGGCCGATCAGGATGTCGATGGGTGAAGCCCATTCGCGTTCATCTGGATAGAACATGGCGGTCGTTTTTATCTCATGCTCCCGGGGCAACAGACGCTCGGCGGACTCACCCAGCAGCCACGCCAGCAGTTGGGCGTCGATGGGGCCGAGATGCTGGCGGTCCTCCAGGATTTGGGTCAAGTCTTTCAGCAGATAGGCCATGGCGGCGAGGGCAGCCCCGTCAGCCATCATTTCGTTCTCGCGTTGCCAATCGGCCCAACTCAGAAAAGTCCGTTCCAGTCTGTGCCAGACCTCGCCACGTTGCATGGCGGTGTGGCGCAGGGCCTGGGGCACCTTGCTGATGTCCTTGACCTCCTTGTAATTGACTTGGGAGAAGCCCTCCAGAATACGATCCATCCACACTTGCACTCGTTCTTGGCCCGTCGGTTGTTGGCGGACGGCGACGTTGCTGGCCGCGGCATCGACCTTGGCCGCCCGCTGTAGCCGCCACAGGCTGACGGCGATGCGGTGGACCAGCGCCGCCTCGATCAGGTTCTGGGGCTGGATGCGGTCGATCAGCTCATTATGAAGTTGGTCGAACTTCTTACGGTTCTCGATGACCGCGGCCGCGGGATTGGCGCACAGCCCATGCTTGAGGGCATTGCGCCGAGCCACCGCCTTGCCAGCCGGGGTCCGGGGTCCGGTGCTGAAGCCGGCGTTGCGGCGGTTGCGTTCGGCTATCGGGTCCAGGTTCAATGGATTTGGCGCGATCATGTGTGAGCTCCAGGACGAGAGGTTTGACCCGTTTGATCGTGTACGGCGTGAACCATCGCCGCGATGCCCGCACGGATGGCCGGGGGCAGGCTCGACCAAGCGTCGATCAGTGCGGCTATGTCGTGGTCATTGGGAGCGGAATCAGGGGTTATTGCTGCGCATTCCGCTGCGCTTTGATTTTCACCGTTGGCGGGAGATTGCTGCAAGCCCTTGTCATCGCAAGGCTTGTCGGCAGGTGCAGGGGTGGTCGTTCGAATCCCACCGCGGCCTTGCATTTTCTTGATCGCCGTGACAGGCGCCGTCATGTTTGCTGCCGCTGGAGCTTGTCACGGGAATCCGATGATGTTCGTCATTGTCAGGCGGGTGCCGATGTAGTTGACGATCTTGGGCCAGGTGCTGGTGGTGATCTGCCAGCTGGTCAGATCGCAGTCGGAGATAGTGGCGCTATGGACCCCGCTGCCGGCGAGTTTGGCGGCCCAGGCGTTGAAGGTGACGGCCGGGCCGTACCACTTGCAGCCCTGGATCAGGACGTAGTTGAGGGGGTTGTTGTAATGCTCCAGGGCCAGGGACCAGCCGAGGGTGTTGCCGACGGAATCCTGTCCGCCGACGTTGTAGAAGCGGCAATTTCGGACGATGAGGATATTGGAGGCGGATCGATCGTCACTGCCGATATCAATGAGGTTGCCGCTGAAGACGCAGCCGGTGACTTCCAGTTTGCGGTAGCCCAGTCCCTTGAGGCCCTGAGCGGCTCCGCGATGGAAGATGCAGCCGGAGAATGTCACCTCGCCGACGTCCAGCATATAGACGTTGTGGTTCTGGTTGAAGCGCTGCTCGCCCAGCCAGCCGTTGAAGCTGAAGACACAGTTGGTGAAGACAAATTTATCCGCGCCCTGGAGGAACGCGCCATGGGAATGGCCCCAGTCCGAGCGAGTGGCGCCTACGAAGGTGCAGCGGATGAACTTCCAGTTGCTGCTGGCGTCCGATCCGTCATCGCGGGCCTGCACGGTCACCATCACCGTCGAGTCGCGGAAGTCGCAGTCGATGAAGGTGACGTTGTTGATCGACTGCCACACCGCGCGGACGCCGCCGCGCAGAATCAGGTTGCTGTAGGTGGTGTTTGACTGCGGTATCAGGTTCCACACCTCCTGCTTGGTTGAGGCGTTCTGCAGGGGCGTGTCGAGCGTGCCCGAGGTTGCATTGACTTTCGGCAGCGTGGCCTTGGGTGTGGGGGAAGATGGCTCGGGCACATCCGGCTGCGATTCGGGCTGGGCCGGGGGTGCGACCGTCGGGGTGGGCTCAACCACGAACGACTGCTCGATCCGGCTGACCGTTCTGAAACCGGGAGGGGCTGCCTGGCGCAGTTCGAGTTCGAGCTTGTAATTGCCGGGCAGCAGTTTGTTGAACTGTGCACGTGGCAGGATATACGAGCCGTCGGATTTGAGCGCTGCGGTGATATTCTGGGAAAACGCGACGTTGGGTCTGACCGGCCGCATTTCCCATAGCTCGATGCGCAGGTACATGTCGCGCGGCAGTTTGCCATCCAGTGCCACGCTCACTGCCGGGGCCTTGCCTTCGATGAAACGGCCGATGGACGCCGAGTCGAATGTGATCCTGGTGGGTCGGGCGGCATCTTTGGACATTGACACCAGGCCCGCGGCTGCAGCGCGATCGGCCACGGTCAACAGCACCATGCTGATCATGCAGATGAGCAGGAAGCCACGGTGTTGTCGCGTGATGATGGTTGACCGCATATCGCTCAAGCTGTGGTGACCTGTTGCACAGCGATCCGCACGGTGAATGTTGCGCAAACCTTCAATTCTGTCTGTCCCGGTGGGGTCTTTGTCAACCCATCACTGGGCGATCCTTCGCCAGCGTGTCAAAAAACTGCTGCTCGGGATGTTGCAATCAGTTCAGGACTTTCGCCGCGGCACAAGCCCGGCCGTGGCTGGCCCTTCTCCTTGGGGGGATACAAACAGCAATACGATATCAGGCTGATGATCAAAAAGGAAGAGATTTTAACCAAAATTCAGTGTTAAAATGATGCGTGTTGGCAAGAATGCATAGCTTTTGCTGTTCCCGCAGGCTATCCTTACCGGCTACCGCTCTGCCCTCGACAGACATGGCGGATCCCGCGGAACTCCTCGGCTTAGCATCAGTTGAGTGCGGTATGCGACTGAAATACCTGACAGGCTGGATCGTGATCGCGCTGATGGTCTTCGTGGTGAGTTACGCCACGACGCCTCTGCATGCACAAACCTGGCCCGGAGCTGCCTGGGAAACCGCGACGCCCGAGTCTGTCGGCCTCAGTTCGCAGGCCCTGCAGTATGCCCAGACCTTCGCCACCACCGAAGGCTCGTCCACCGGCGGGTCGGGTTACGTGATCAAGAACGGCAAGCTCGTCTGGTCATGGGGCAGTGCGACGCAAACCTACGACATCACGTCCGTCACCAAAAGCTTCGGCTCCACCGCACTGGGACTGGCGATCGGTCAAGGATTGGTCAGTCTGTACGTGCCAGCCCAGATTTACCTGCCCTCCGTCGGCACGCCGCCCGCGACCAATCTCAGCGAGCATGCCGACTGGCTCAGTCTGCTCAGCCTCTACGATCTGGTCAGTCATACGGCCGGCTTCACCAAGCCCGGCGATTTCACGCCGATCGTTTTCCAACCCGGCAACATGTGGTATTACTCCGACAGCGGATTCAATTGGCTGGCGGATGTGTTGACCGTCAGCTTCGGCGCCGACCTGCTCAGTGAGATGACCAGCGAAGTATTCGTCAGGATCGGCGTGCAGAGCGGGCAGTTGACCTGGCGCGGCAATCTCTTTCGAACGAGTCAGATTGAAGATCCCGGCGCACCCGGTGTGTTCTACACCCGCCGCGAACTGGCGGGTGGCATCTCCGCCAGCGTCGATGCCCTGGCCCGGCTGGGATATCTCTGGCTCCATGATGGTCAATGGAACGGCCAGCAGATCATCCCCGCCAGTTACGTCGCCCAGGCCAGATTGCCGCTGCTGATCGACTCCGGCGCTTTGCCCGTCGATCCTTCGCAGCCCGGTGCGGCACTCTACGGCGGCGAGGCGCCCCTGCACATCGGCCTGGGCTGGTGGAACAACTTCGATGGCGTCATGAGCCAGGTGCCCACCGATGCCTACTGGGGCTGGGGCGAGAACGACAACCTCCTGATCGTCATCCCCAGCATGGACCTGGTCGTGGTCCGCACCGGCATCAGCGGCCAGCGCTGGGACCCCTCGGGCACGCAGGATTACATCTCGGTCATCGAGCCGTTCTTCAACCTGCTGCTGGGTAACACGCAGCCGCCGCCGACACCCGAGGGGTTGCCCGGCGACGCCAACAACGACGGCCTCGTGGACGTCGCCGATCTGCAGATTCTCGTGGACAACTGGCTTTCACAGGACGCGACATGGACGGACGGCGACTTCAACGGTGACGGCGTGGTGGACCTGGCGGACCTGCAACTTCTCGGTGATTTCTGGGGCATCGGTCTTCTGGGTGATCTTCCGGGCCTGCTGCCTGGCGATGCCAATATCGACGGCTTGGTGAACCTGTCCGACCTGCAGATTCTCAGTGACAACTGGTTAACTGAGGACGCCACCTGGTTGATGGGCGAATTCAGCGGTAATGGCGTCGTGGATCTCGCGGACCTGCAGATCCTGACCGAAAACTGGACCGATCAAACGCCGCCGGACCTTTCAGTACTGGATCTCAAGCAGCCCTAGCTCTCGTTCATCGCGCGGCTGTCGGCTATCAACACCGCGCGATCTCACGACCGCTGATCATCCGCTATAATCCATCCATGGCGGAACTGAATCACGAAAACATCGCGGCACTGCTCGACGATCTTGAGGCGCGGATTCTGACCATCCGCGACTCGCTTTAACTACGATCAGAAACAGGATCAGCTCAAGAACCTGGAAGCGGCCATGGGTGAGCCGAACTTCTGGGACAATCCCGACAAGGCCAACAAAACCGTCGCCGAGCTCAAAACGCTCAAGGCCATGGTCACCCCCGTGCAGCAGGCCCAGACCAAAGTCGAGGAGGCCAAGCTGCTGTGGCAGATGGCCCAGGAAGCTGACGACGACGACACGCGGCAGGAAATCGACGGCCAGATCGACAACCTGACCCGCCACGTCGAACGCCTGGAAACCGTCTCCCTGCTCGGCGGCAAATACGACCCCCGGAATTGCTTCCTCTCCATCTATGCCCGCGAGGGCGGCACCGAGGCCCAGGACTGGTGCGAGATGCTGCTGCGCATGTATCTGTATTACTGCGAACGCATGAACTTCGACGTCAGCGAAGTCAGCAAGACCTACGGAGAAGAAGCGGGACTCAAGGACGTCACGCTCTACATCAAAGGCCCGTTCGCCTACGGCTACCTCTCCTGCGAGCGCGGCACGCATCGCCTGGCCCGCGTCTCACCTTTCAACGCACAAGGTAAACGCCAGACCAGCTTCGCCGCCATCGAAGTCATCCCCGAGTTTGACGAGAACACCGGCCTTGTCATCCCCGAAAGCGACCTGGAGATCACCGCCTTCGTCCGCGCCAGCGGACCCGGCGGCCAGAACGTCAACAAAGTCGCCTCTGCCATCCGCCTCGTGCATAAACCCACCGGCATTCAGGTCACGTGCAGCGTCTATCGCGATCAACCCCAGAACCGCCGCCGGGCCTTGGACATTCTGCGCTCCAAGCTCGAACTGATCGAGGAAGAAAAGCGCGCCAAGGAGTTGGACGCCGCCAAGGGCGGCAAGCTGGAGATGGGCTGGGGCACGCAGATTCGCAGCTACGTCTTCTACGACAACCGCGTCAAGGACCATCGCACCGGCCACGAGCAACCGAACCCCCAAAAAGTCATGGACGGCGACCTGGAAGGCTTCATCAACGCAGAACTCCAACGCCGCCGGCGGGAGAGATAATGGCTAACGGCCTTTCCCGCGTGATGGGATTTTGAACCGCAGAGACGCGGAGAACGCGGAGAGGGTGTTGCAATGCGTTCCACACCGTATAAGACGCGGAAGATTGCTCAATGAACGGCACTGACGAGAAACTGAGATTGGACTACGAGCAGACACACGCTTAAGCCTGACGTGAGATTTGTCCCATGCGATGGTGGATCTACAAGTGTAATAACGAAGATCGTCCGTACCAAGTTGAACACGGCGATTGGGCCGATTTCTTTGATATTGGTACCGTTACGTCCTGGGGCAGCACCGAATGGGTTCCGCCACTGGAGCAATTGACGTCAGGCGATATGGTCATCGCTTATCAAACCGAGCGCAACGAACTTGTGGGGCTTGCCAAAGTTGATCGTCTTCGTCGCCGTGGTCAGTACCTCGATCTTTATCTCGAACCTCTCGAACGAATTGGTGTAAAGATTCGCCCGCTCAAGAAAGCCGACTCACGAATCGCCGCGATTCCTGCACTTCAAAGGGGACCAGTAAAGACAGTTTATGATTTATCAGCTGGTGATGCGATTGCACTTCTTCGCGCCGCCAAGTCCACTGTTGCCGAGGAACTTATTTCTACTCATTCACGCCACGAACAACGGCCACCAGTCTTGACTTTTCCAGACCCCGAAAAACGTAAGCGCATCGAGAAGGCAGCGATTCAGGCGGCGAAGCAGTGGCTGCAGAGACAGAATTACATGTTCATAAAGGATCGACAACAAGACAACTGTGGATATGACTTGCTGGCGAAGCATTGCAGGTCCGGCAAAGAACTGCACGTTGAAGTCAAGGGTACAGGTGAGGCCACCAAGCATTTCTATATGTCCAGGAATGAGTTTCGATACATGGATGCTCCGCAGTGGCGTTTGATCATGGTCTGCGATGCACTGGACAAGCCGCAAGTCACCATGTTTACTGCCCGTCAAGCGCGACGAGCATTTAACATTGATCCGTTCGCATGGGTAGGTACGGCTAAGCCCGGAACGTAACCCCTTCTGCGGGGGAGCCGAGGGGTGTGGGAACTGTTTCCGGGGGCGGCGAAGCCCCCGCATCAGCGACCGGAAGATCGTTCGACGGTTTTTCGCACTGAGCAACAAGGTAATCGTGTTACTGGTTGCGCCACAGTTGGGCGCATCGTGCCACACGTTGGTATGTTTTGAGCACCCACGTTGCGCAACAGGCGTTGCGCAAAACCGGGTCCGGTGTGTGTCAAATCGCTTCCGGGGGCGGACATTGTGCTTTGACTGACGGACTACGCGCATACGCCGCCGATGTAGTCGCCTGTTCACCCGTGCATGGCGCTATTGGACTCGACCATCACGCAATTGGACACGGACAAGGCGCCATTGGACCGGAGCATGGCCCGACTTACGCGGTGTATAACGCGACTGCGCACGGTGTAAAAGCGACTGCGCTGGCTGCAATAGCGCCATGTACGGGTCCAAGAGCGCGTTGGCCGGAGGCGAAAGCGCCTACACACGGTCAACGGACGCGATCACCCGTGGCACGGGCGAAATGACCGGGTCCATTTCAAAAATGACAGGCCATGGAGCGATGACAATGCGTGTGCGAAATGGCATTAACGAGCCGCGACCGTGAGGGAGCGGTGGTCGGATCACTGATAAACATGCCGGATTCGACGTGTCGGCTTGACCGCTCCCTCACGGTCGCGGCTCGTGCGCCTTCTCACACGCTTCCTAAACCATGCACCCCGCGCCGCCGCCGGGAATGCTGGGCGCTTGCGTTGCAGCATTGGATTGGTTACAAAATTCACCTGTGATCGAGTCTGATCGCCGCCAAAACCGGCGATTATGTACGGTAGTTCAGGATGCGCGCGTCGTTCGATGCGTTAAAGGTTTTCATCAGCCACAAACAAAATCAAAGGGGAATGCCATGACACACGCACGGATGAAGTGGAATGGATTACTCAGTTGCCTGGCGGTTGCGGCTCTGCTGGCGATCGCGGGCGCTGCGCTGGCGGAGGACACGACCACCACGACCACCTCCACCACTTCCGGGGGGGAAACCAAGACCACGAAGGTCGAGCGGGTCACCACCACGGTGCACGAGACGCAGGTCACCGAGCAGACGACGCAGGAAGTGCTGCCCACACCCAAGGTGGCCATCTTTGTCAAGAACCGCGCCAACGAAATCTATGACGAGAAGGTGCCCGCCCTGGCTGACCTGGTCAGCGCCTACATCACCGACCTGGGCTACAGCATCATCGACCGCGAGGATGCCATCAATGCGGTGGCCAGCTTCGCCAGCGAAGGCGCCAATGCCGGCGATCCCACCCTTCCGGGGGCGGACCTCGATGCACTGCTCTCGAACAACACATCCGCCACACGATTGGCACAGAACCTCGGCGCTGATTACATCCTGACCGCCTCCATTGTGTCGCTCAATCACAACGCCAAGCACTTCGAGGGCTACGGCGTGGCCCGCACCACGCTCGAAAGCGTCATCCGCGTCTCCTACAAAATCCTCGACAACAAGCGCGGCGGCTCGGTCACCGGCGGCGTCGTCACCGCCACCGTCAAGTCCCCGCTGCAGGTGCAGGCCAGTGAAAATGACATGAACGTCTATGCCGAGAGCACCGGCGTGGTCGATGAACTGCTCGATGCCGCCAGTCAGAAGATCGCCGAGCAGATGGCCAAGAAGCAGGTCCAACTCGCCAAGCCCGTCGCTCCCGGCTTCGCCCGCTGGACCGTGATCTGCGGCACGACCAACCTCGTGGTGCCCACCATCGTCGAAACGCCCGAGCACGACTTCGTCGTCGGCGAGCAGAAGCTGCCGATCAATCCCATGAACGTGACCATCGAGCTCAACGGCGTGGTCATCGGCACCGCGCCCGGAACATTCGACGTGCCGCCGGGCCTGAGCAAGCTTCGCCTCAGCCGCGAGGGCTACAACGACTTCGAGGGCACCGTCAACGTCGCCGACGGCCAGACCCTGCGCATCGATCTTTCCATGACCGATGCTGAATATCTCCGCTGGAAAGACATGACCGCGTTCCTTGAAATCCTCAAGACCAACGCCAAACTCACCGACGCCCAGGAGGAAGCCATCCGCGGTTACGCCCAGATGCTCCGCCAGAGCGGCTACCGCGTGGACTATCGCGCTAACACCACCGAGGGCATCCGTTCGATCACCACCAATCAGTATCTGGTCGCTCCCAATCTCTGGGCGCCACCCCCCGCGGCCGCCGGGCCGGTCCAGGTGGATGTGGATGTCAACCAGACCACCGTCACCGACAACGACACCAACACCACCAACGTCAACAACAACTGAACTGGAAGGGAACTGTGATGATCCGTCATACATTGATGCTGGTCGCTGTTTTCACGTGGGCTGCCTTGGCGGCGCAGGTGCAGGCCCAGCCTCAGGCCGGCGGCGCTGAGGACCTGCGACCCAAGATCGGCGTCGTCGAAGTCAAGACCAATCCCACGTTGCAGACGGCCGTGGCGGCCCAGGGCGGCGATAAGTCCCTCTCCCTCGGCCGCGTCACCGAAGCCATCGACGGCCGGCTGATCGATCGCCTGCACAACACCCGCAAGTTCCGCGTCATCGCCCGCAGCGATCTCGATGCCGTGTTCAAGGAATCCAACTTCGTCCTCTCCGGCAACGTCAACACCAACGACGCCTCGGCCGCACAGTCCTTCATGGTCTCCGGCATCGATTACCTGCTGGTGACCACCGTCGATGACTTCCAGGACTTCGTCGAGACCGCCACTTTCGCCGGCACCGGCGAGCAGGCCCAGAAGCGCGTCATCCGCCTCGGCGTGGTGGCCAAACTCTACAACTCCACCACCGGCGAGCTACTCGAATCCGTCGGCTTGCAACTCGGGCCCGATGACCCTGACTACAAAAAACTGCGCGACATAAGCGAGATCCGCTCTTACACCACCACCGATGGCGACCTGAGCGACAAGCTGCTGGTTAACGCCTCTTACGTCATGGCCGACCGCGTCGCCAACCGCGTGCTCGACGTGCTCTATCCCGCCAAGATCATCGCCAAGACCGGCCAGCAGGTGACCATCAACCGCGGTGACGGCACCGACATCGCCGCCGGCCAGACCTGGGCGGTGTATGCTCTCGGTGAAGAGATGCTCGATCCCGACACCGGCATCTCGCTGGGCCGCGAAGAGGTGCAGGTCGGCAAGGTCAAGATCACCGACGTGCAGCCGCTGTTCTCGCGCGGGCAGGTGCTCGAAGACCTCGGCGTGGACAAGGGTCAGGTGCTGCGCATGCTGCCCGACGCGCAATAGCAGACTCCTTTTTCACTTTTCACTTTCCGCTTTTCACTATTCCAGATCCCAATTTCACGGAGCGACACATGATGAAGCGATCAGGGGGTTTGACATTACGGATCATTGTCGGCTGTTACGCGCTGGCCCTGCTGGCGGCACTTGGTGGTTGCGCCGGTTACACCAAGAAGGCCGACTCCATGCTCGCCACCTACCGCGGTGGAGACTGCGCAACGGCCCTGGCTGAGGCCCAGGGCATGGTGAACGAGGCGGACAAACGCGACAAGCTCATCTGGCTGCTGGAAGCGGGAACCGTGGCCCGCACCGCCGGCCACTACGAGCAGAGCAACGCCCTGTTTGATCAGGCCGACGAGATTCTGACCGAGTACGAGCAAAAGCCGGAGGTCAGCATCACGGCGGAAACCGGGGCCACGGTGACCACCCAGGCGCTGTTGCCCTATCGCGGCCGGACTTACGACGCGATCATGCTCAACACCTATAAGGCACTCAACTACATGCAGCTTGGCAACCTGGATGCCGCCCGCGTGGAGTTGAACCGGGCCTACGAGCGCCAGCGACTGGCCGTGGAGGCCAACGCCAAGCGTATTGAAAAGGCCAAGGATGAGGCGGAGAAGGAGAAAGGCTCCTACGACGTCGAACGCGCCCGGCAGGATGAGAAGTTCCAGGGCCAGTTCGACGCGGCGTACGGCGACCTGTCGGACCCGGCCGAGCAGGCTGAATACGAGCCATACGCCAACTACGTTAATCCGCTGAGTGAATTCGTGCAGGGTTTGTTTTTCATGACCGCCGCCGCTGACGCCTCCGACCTGGAGCGCGGGGCCAAGAGCATGCAGCGCGTGGCCGGCATGGCTCAGCACAACCCGTTCGTCGCCGAGGATTTGGCGCTGTCCGACAAGGCGGCCAACGGCGAAAAAATGCCGCCCCTGACCTACGTCATTTACGAGACCGGCCTGGCGCCTTATCGCAAAACCATCCGCATCGACATTCCCGTCTTCGTCGCCGGCCAATACAGCGGCGGAGTCGATTATGTAGGCGCCGCATTCCCCGACCTCGAAGATAACGACGACTACCTTCCCGCGATCCAGGTGGCCACCGCTGAAGGCCGGGTGCAGCCTCGCCTGTTGTGCAGCATGGATCGCGTCATCAAGCAGGACTTCAAGAACGAACTGCCGATTGTCATCACCCAAACACTGATTTCCACCGGCGTCAAGGCCGGGACCGCCTACGGCGCCAATGAAGCCACCAAAGGTGACGCCCTGGCTAACGCTTTCACCCGCATCGGCACCAGCCTCTATCAGGTCGGCATGAACCAGGCCGATGAACGCACTTGGACCACGCTGCCCAAGCAGTTCCAGTATTGCCGCTTCTACACGCCGCAGGACGGCCAGGCGGTCATCCAGAGCGGTTCGCTGCCACAGACGCTTTCGCTTGATCCCAGCAAGGTCAACGTCGTCTGGGCCCGCAGCGTCGCGGCTGGTTCTCCGTTGCAGATTTGTCAATTCTCGCTACCGTAACTCTCTGTTGAGGGGTATCGCCATGCAGAAAACACTTTGGATCAACGCTGTGATGATTAGTGGACTGCTGTTGGCCGGCGGCTGCGCTTCGGTCAACACGGTCGAACGTTCCGAGCCGCGCGCCAATCCCAACTACGTCGATGTCTCGCACTTCGAGACCGATCCCAGTCTCAACCAGGAACTCGACCTGCTGGGTGTCAATGAAGCGACGCTGCCGGACGGAACGCTCAAGATTCAGGCTGAGGTTTACAACCACACCCGCCACCGCGTCCGCTTCAAATGGATGGTCGAGTGGATGGATGAGTCCGGCATGATCATCGCCACGCCCACCAAGGTCTGGAAACAGGTCACGCTCAACGGCCGCGAGACCATCAACCTCAACGCCGTCGCCCCCTCCACCCGGGCGGTCGATTTCCGTATCCAGATGAAAGAATCCGAGTACTGAAAGATGATGGAACCACGAAGGCACGAAGAGCACGAAGAAAACTGAACATTACTGCTATTGAATCCTCTTCGTAACTTCGTCTCTTCGTGGTTCAATATGTTTCCCGAACCTTCACTATCCCCGAACAGGAGCCTTTGATATGAGAACTATCCTTCTGAGCCTCGCGCTCGTGTCCTCCCTGTTGCTGCTCACCGGCTGCAGCTCCAGCAAAGCTCACCGCATCGAGTCTGGCGGCGATGAGTCCGTCACCAGCCTCAACAAGATCGACATCCAGGACTGGATGGAGGCCGCGGACAGCATGACCCAGTCGTTGATCGAGTCGGGCATTCTCGACCAGGCTGCCACCGCCGAAGGCCCGCCCGTGATCGCCATCAGCCGCATCGTCAACAGCACCACGCAGCAGATCGACACCGACATGCTGACCAAGAAGATTCGCGTCACACTCAACCAGTCCGGCCGAGCCATGACCACCACGACCATCGGTCTGGGCGGCCGGGCCGAAGATCCCCTGGCCAAGGGCGAAGGTCAGCGTGCCGAGTTCTTCAACGACGGCGACAACCCCCAGGTCAAGCAGGCCCGCCCGCGCTTTACGCTCTCGGGCAAGATCATCGAAGACCGCGCCCGGGCCGGCAGCACCCAGCAGGTGACCTATGTCTTCCAGCTCTCCATGACCGACGTGCAGCGCGGCCTGGCCGCCTGGGAAGACGAACGCTCGATCACCAAGCAGGGCAAGAAGAACGCCGTCGGCTGGTGATGGAAGGCGATTTGCGAATGACGATTTTCGAATTTTGATTGATTCATCCATGCCTCCCGCAAAACATTCGCCTTTCGAAAATCGCAAATCGAAATTCGAAAATTTGCCTCGCTGGCGCATGACGGATCCGATCGGCCCAGACCCGCCACGCGCGCAGCAAGGCGACACAACAGGAAGGCCAGCGTCGGCAAGGCCCCATAGAGCCGGTAGGCGACGCGCCTGTCAGGCCGCCCCGTGGTGTTTTCACTTCCGGGGGGCTTTCTGAACGCTTGGAATCCGGGCACGGGCGGACGTACGTCAAGCCGATGGCGTCGAAGCAGCACTCACTCACTTGGGCCCGGTCGCGTCCGTGCCGAACGTTTTTTTCCGTTCAGGCGACTGG
>JADLFV010000151.1 GCA_020849625.1 Phycisphaeraceae bacterium | reverse complement strand
CGATCGCCGCGTTCAACCTGATGCTCGACACCAACGCCGACCGCACCCATGACGACGACCGGCCCCTCTTCAGCATCGCCGATTTTGTGTTGTAAAAGTAGCACCATTGGTTATATAGCCCCGCCATCCTGGCGGGGTTTCGGATACCATCGCAACATGGCCAACACGCAGGCCATTCACTGGATCGCCACCACACATGGAACATGGTTGCACGGGGATGTGCGCGGGTCCTGGCGCAATGGCAAACTCATCGGCCCCGATCCGTTTCTCGAAGAAGCCATTCAGCAACGCATGGCCCACGACGCCGTGGTCTTGTCACCGGGCGAGATCGTCATGGTGGCCTGCGAAATCGGACGCACCGTGATCGAGCAGCAACAGCGCGTGTTGGCGGCGACCATTCAGCCGACGCATCTGCATCTGGTGTTGGCGCCATTGCGTGAAGACGTCAAAAAGACAATCGCTCGTTTCATGAAGCGCACGGCCGACCTTGTCCTGGCCGTGCGCCATCAGTGCGGTAAACCTTGCCTACACCTCTGGACCCAGGGACAGTTTCCAGTGTTCATCTTCGACGACGATCATCTTTGTAACGCCATCGATTACGTTCGCCGCCACAACACGCGCTGCGGGCGATCGGCCGATCCATACGATTGGATCGACCCACTTTTTCCGCCAGACCAACCCCGCCGGAAACCGGGCCAAAATGGCCCGGCTATATAATAGCCCCGCCATTTTGGCGGGATGAACAGCCCCAACCGAAAGGACTCGTCATGAAACGCACGAATATCTTGTGGGTTACGAGCATCGCCCTGTTGCTGGCCGCTACGGCCGTTGCTGACGACATGGTGTCGCCGCGACCGATGTTGTCGGTGACCGGCAGAGGTGAGGTCACGGTGGAGCCGGACCGTGCGATCGTCAGCTTCGGAGCGGTGGTGCAGAGCGAGGAGGCGGCCGCGGCCCAGGATCAGGTCAACGAGACGATGTCCGACACCATTGATGCCATCACCCGGCTTGGCGTTGCGCGTAACAAGCTGAGCACGTCGGACCTGACATTGCAGCCGGTGTACGAATCTTCAAGATCATCCGCGCCGCGAACGTCGAAAGTCGTCGCTTACCGGGCCGCTTACATGCTGACAGTGGTGGTCGATGACATCGACAAGACCGGCGACGTGATTGACGCGGGGCTTTCCTCCGGCGTCAATCAGTTCCACGGCGTGCAGTTCACGCTCAAGGACGACAGCGCAGCTCGCAACGAAGCGCTCAAGCAGGCTGTGGCCTCCGCCCGCAGCAAGGCAACTGCGATCGCGGATGCGATGGAGGTGAAGTTGGACTATCCGCTGCGGATCAGCGAAGGCGGGGACTACAGCCCGATGCCGCGCCCAATGCACGCGGGTGGCCGGGCGGTGATGGCCACCGCGGAGTTTGACACGCCGGTGCAGGCCGGCGAGTTGACCATCAGCGCCACGGTGAGTGTGGATTACGCGATCAACCCATAGCCCAACCATTGACCGGGCCGCGATCTCATGCCGCCTTGTGCCTGTCCACGATCAGCTCGGCGCTGCGGCGGGCGATGCGGGCGGCGTTGTGGTTCTGCGTCACCTGTCGCAGCGTGATGGCGCCTTCGATCAGAATGGTGAGCTGCTCGGAAAGCTCGCGCGGTTCGCGCAGAGCGGCTTTGACCGCCAGTTCCTCCAGCAGGCCCATCACGCGAATCTTGTGCTCGGCAGCGGCCTGATGCACGGGGTCGTTGGGGTTGGGAAACTCGTGCGCTGCATTGATGAAGATGCAGCCGAGGAACTTCTCATCGTTGAACCACACGTGCATGGCGTCGAACAGACACAGCAAAGTCTGGCCGGGATCGCCGCCTGCCAGTTGGTCCGCCATGTCCATCAACTGCTGCGTTTCCCACTTGTCGCGCAGCTTGAGCACTTCGACCATCAGCTCATCCTTGCTCTCGAAGTGGTTGTAGAAAGTGGTCTTGGTGACGCCGACCTCAGCCAGGATGCGATCGAGTCCCACCGCGTGGAAGCCGTGGGCGTAGAACAAATTTGACGCCGCCCACAGCAGCCTGTCACGCGTGCCGTCGATGGGCGCGGCGCTGGCGAACAAGTCCTTGGCGGTCAGCGGGTTGACGGGCATGCTATCGCTCATGGTGCGTCTCCCGGGCCAGGATGTTCCACGGGTCAGGTTGACCACTAGTCAACCAGAACTTGACCATAAGTCAAGACCCAAACGGTCAGAAGCTCGCTAGTATTCGCCGACTTTGATGGACGACGGCAACGCAATCACACACCGGAAAGGAGCTTCACATGACTGCAACCACTGACACGACCTTAACCCGCCAACTGGACGAAGCCAAATCGCAGGCTTTCGTGGACCGCTTCATCAACCGGCTCAACGAGTCGGCCCTGATGCTGAGCATCTCCCTCGGGCACCGCACGGGCCTGTTCGACGTGCTGGGCAACCTGCCCCCGGCCACCAGCCAGCGCATCGCCGAGGTGGCCGGCCTCAACGAGCGCTACGTGCGCGAATGGCTCGGCGCCATGGTCACCGGCCGCATCGTGGATTATAACTCAGATCAACAAACCTACCGCCTGCCTCCCGAGCACGCCCGCTGGCTCACACGCGATGCGGCACCCGAATGCCTGGCCGTCACCGCCCAGTGGTTCAGCGTGCTCGGCCGCGTCGAGGATGACATCGTCGATCGCTTCAAACAGGGCGGCGGCGTCCACTACCACTGCTTCCATCGTTTCCACGAGGTGATGGCGGCTGAGAGTTCGCAGACCGTGGTCGCCGCCCTGGAGGATCACATTCTGCCGCTGGAGCCGAAGCTGCGCTCGCAGTTGCAGCGCGGCATCGACGTGCTGGAAATCGGTTGCGGCTCGGGCCTGGCCCTGTGCCGCCTGGCCACGCTATTCCCCCAGTCGCGCTTCAACGGCTACGACCTGTGCGATGACGCCATCGCCGCCGCCCGCCGCGAAGCTCAGCGACTGGAACTGACCAACGTGCGCTTCGAAGCCTTCGACGTGACCGGCCTGACTGACGAAGAACGCTATGACCTGGTCTGCGGCTTCGACGTCATCCACGACCAGAAGGCCCCCGCCACCGTGCTCGACAACGTCTATCGCGCCCTGAAGCGCGGCGGCACGATGCTCTTCCAGGACATCGCCGCCTCCAGTTATCTGGAGAAAAACATTGAGAACCCCATCGGCTCGTTCCTCTACACCATCTCGACCATGCACTGCATGACCGTGTCGCTGGCCCAGGGCGGCGAAGGTCTGGGCACCTGCTGGGGCGAGGAGTTGGCCATGAAGATGTTCGCCGAGGCCGGGTTCACCGACGTGCGCATGCACAAACTGCCGCACGACTTCATGAACAATTACTACGTCGCTCATAAATGAGCGAAATGACGAAGTCCGAATGACGAATGACGAATGCTGCAAGGCTTCGTCATTTGTCATTTGGGCGTTGATTCGTCATTCGAATTTCGTCATTCGAATTTCCAAAAAAAAGCCCCCGCGGAGTGGTGGGAAGCTCCGCGGGGAGGAGGGAGAAGGAAGCGGGCGGTGGCCGACCCCCCCGGAAGTTGCCGGTCCGTCGGCGTGGAGTGATCCGTCATTCGGCCGGTGTCTGGGGGCGTTCGGGCTGCCTCTTGCAACCCGCCACGCGCCCGCAGCCTTCTCCGGCTTTGAGCAAGTTGATTAGCGAATCGAATGCGTCTCCTTCAATCACAACGGCACAAGTGCCGTCGCTTCGTGGTTAGCTGCAACCCATCGAGTTGCCGCAGTTGAGGCACTTGTAGCAGGTGCCGTTGCGGACAGTGATGGTGCCGCAGACGTCGCAGGCCGGGGCGTCGTCCTGCATCTGTCGCATGGCCTGGGTCAACGTGCCCGTTTCGCCGCCGACCGAAGCCTGGCGGGACGACTCGCCGGTGGCTGAACCCTTGCTGATCAGTTGGTCGTCATCCTGATCGCTCACCAGCGTGATGCGGCTGGAGGGAACGAAGGAACGGTCCACGATCTTGGCGGGCTCTTCCTTTTTCTTCTCCGGCTTCTTGTCGGCGCTGTCACCATGACCGTTGCCGCTCTTGCCGCCGTTGGATTTCTCAACGACCAGCCTGGCCTTGTCGATGGCGGCGGTGGGTCGGCTGACAGAGGAAGTTAAATCGCTCGGTTCGCTGCGCTGCGGGGCGTTGGCTTCGCGATAGCCGGGGATGAACTGCATGCCCAGCCAGCGGAAGATGTAGTCAACCAGGCTCTTGGCGAAGGGGATTTCGCGGTTGTGGGTCATACCGGCCGGCTCGAAGCGTTGATGCGCGAACTTGCGTGTCAGCGAATCGACCGGCACGCCGTATTGCAGGGCGACGCTGATCGCGGTGCCCAGCGAGTCCATCAGCCCGCCGATGGTCGAGCCTTCCTTGGCCATGGTGATAAACAATTCGCCCGGTTGGCCGTTCTCGTACAGGCCGACGGTCAGGTAACCCTCGTGGCCGGCCACGTTGAACTTGTGGGTGATCGACTGGCGGGTGTCAGGCAGGCGGCGACGCAACGGCCGCTCCACCACGCGCTCGACCACGCGCTCAGCCGCCACATCCGAGGCAACTTGGGCCACCTCGGTGGCCATTTCCTCTTTTCCCGCTTCGACGTTCTCCTGGTCTTCTTCTTCCTCATCAACTTCCAGCTTGTTGCTCAGCGGCTGGCTCAGCTTGCAGCCGTCACGGTAAAGCGCGTTGGCTTTGAGGCCCAGTTCCCAACTGAGGCGATAGCTGGCGGTGATGTCTTCCACCGCGGCGCTGTTGGGCAGGTTGATGGTCTTGCTGATGGCGCCGCTGATGAACGGTTGGGCGGCGGCCATCATGCGGATGTGGCCCTGCACCGCGATGTAGCGCTGGCTCAGCGGGCCGCAGGTGTTGGCGCAGTCGAACACCGGCAGGTGCTCGTCCTTGAGCTCCGGCGCGCCTTCCACCGTCTGCGTGCCGCAGATCATCACGTTCAGGGCCTTGATCTGCTTGCGGGTCAGGCCCAGGGCCCGCAGCAGGTCGAAGCCCGGCTCTTGCGCCTGATCAGCCAGACCGAGCCGGTTGACCAACGACTCACCCAGTGTCCGGGCATTGAACGCGCCGGACAACTCGAACACCGTGGGCAGGGCGTCGGTCAGCTTCTTAAGATCGTCATCGCCGAACCCGTTGTCCATCAGGAACGCGGTGAAGGTGGTGGCGTCGCCGTTGGCGTTGGGATCGGTGTTGCCTTCCTCGTCCGGCAGCGGCACGTCGGTGTGCAGGGCGCCCATGACGTAGGTCAGGATGGCCCTGACTTGATGCGGATCGTAGCCCAGCGCCTCCAGCGCCGGTCGCAGCGACTGGTTGGCGATCTTGAAATAACCTCCGCCGGCCAACTTCTTGAACTTCACCAGGGCGAAGTCCGGCTCCACGCCGGTCGTGTCGCAATCCATCAGCAGACCAATGGTCCCCGTCGGCGCGATGACGGTGGTCTGGGCGTTGCGATAGCCGTGATGCTCACCCTGGGCCAGGGCCTCGTCCCAGGCATGGCGGGCATGTGCGACCAGTTCGTCGCTGTTGTCGAGCTTGCCGAAGTTTTCTTCGCCGTGTTCGAGGGCCTGCTCATCAATGGGCACCGGCTTGATCTGCAAACCTTCGTAATCGCCGAGGCCTTCGGTGTGCTGCTGGATGTCCTTATCGAGCGCATCCAGATCGCGCGGCACGCCGTAAGCGGCACGGCGGTGGTTGCGCATCACGCGCAGCATGTGTTCGCGGTTGCGGTAGAAGCCGGGGAACGGCCCGAGTTGAGCGGCCATCTCGGCGCTGGTGGCGTACGAGCGGCCGGTCAGAATGGCGCTGATGCAACCGCTGACGGCGCGGGCCCGGCGGCTGTCGTAGGGAATGCCCGCCTGCATCAGCATGGCACCGAGGTTGGCGAATCCCAACCCCAGCGTGCGATAGTCGTAGCTCAGCCGGGCGATTTCCCGGCTTGGGAACTGCGCCATCAGCACGCTGACTTCCAGCACGATCGTCCACAGGCGCACGGCATGCTCGAACCCAGCCACGTCGAAGCAACGCTTGGGCGCATCATAAAACTTCAGCAGGTTCAGCGAGGCGAGGTTGCAGGCGGTGTTGTCCAGGAACATGTATTCGCTGCACGGATTGGACGCATTGATGCGGCCGCCGGCCGGGCAGGTGTGCCATTCGTTGATGGTGCTGTCGAACTGCACGCCCGGATCGGCGCAGCGCCACGCGGCATAACCGATCTGGTTCCACAGATCACGGGCCCGCACCTTGCGCGCCACCTCGTGATCGGTGCGACGGACCAGGGCCCAGTCGGCATCGTCATCGACCGCTTCGAAGAAGCTGTTGGGCACGCGCACGGAGTTGTTGGAGTTCTGCCCGCTGACGGTGTGATAGCTTTCGCCGTTGAAATCGTAATCGAGCTTCAGGCCCAACATGCGGGCGGTTTCGCCCACGGTCTGCGGATCGCTGGGGCTGGTGCGGCGATCGGCGATGGCTTTCATGCCTTCGACCATGGCCGCGACTTTGATCTCCTCGCGCACTTTCCAGTTGATGAAGTGCTCGATGTCGGGATGATCGAGGTCGAGGCAGACCATTTTGGCCGCCCGCCGCGTGGTGCCGCCGCTCTTGATGGCCCCGGCCGCGCGGTCGCCGATCTTCAGGAAGCTCATCAATCCGCTGGACCGTCCGCCGCCCGACAGCCGTTCGTCTTCACCGCGCAGTTTGGAGAAGTTGGTGCCGGTGCCCGAGCCGTACTTGAACAGGCGAGCCTCGCGCACCCACAGGTCCATGATGCCGCCGTTGTTGACCAGGTCGTCCTCGATGGACTGGATGAAGCAGGCGTGCGGCTGGGGATGGGTGTAGGCGTCTTCGCTGGGCTTGACTTCGCCGGTGGTCGGATCGACGTAGTAGTGCCCCTGGGCCGGGCCGTTGATGCCGTAGGCGAAGTGCAGGCCGGTGTTGAACCACTGCGGGCTGTTTGGCGCGCACATCTGGTGCAACATCATGTGGCAAAGCTCGTCGTAAAACGCCTGAGCGTCCTGCGGCGTATCGAAGTAACCGTAGCGCTCGGCCCACCAGCGCCAGCAACCGGCCAGACGATGAATCACCTGCCGGGCGCTGCGCTCGGGACCGGTCCCCCCGGAAGTCGCCGTCTCGCCATCAGCACCATCTTCCGGGGGCTGCGGAACACCTGCTTTGCGGAAATATTTGCTCACCATGATGTCGGTCGCCAGTTGCGACCACGAGGTCGGCACCTCCGCGTCATTCATCTCGAATACCGCGGAGCCGTCGAGGTTCGTGATGCGACTGGACCGTTTGGTCCAGGTCACGCTCTGGAACACGTCTTTGTCGGCGGTGGTGAACTTCCGTCTGACTTTCATAACACACAACCCCTGAGGAAAGCACGTTTATCCAACCCGCGGCCGACATCCGTGCCGACCGCATCAATTCGCGTGGCAGCACATTAAGGCTGCGCTGAAGGCGCAGGCTGTGCCGGCGCGGAAGGCGGCATCGGCATCGGCGGCGGCTGAACCGAACCGGCCGCAGCCTCGATCAACTCGCTGAGATCGTCGCCCGTGTCCATCTGTCCATCGAAACCCGGGAAGGTCAGCCGCACCGTCGTGGCGTCCACCATCTCGTAGCGGTACGTCACCTGAAAATTGCCGCTGCCGCCGAACAGACCTGGTATCTGCCCGGCACTGGCGGTCAGCAACTGATCGAACTCCTGCTCGCTGGGCAGGCGATTGTTCTGGGTGTAGAACTTCTGAATCTCCTGCTCACCCAGCCCCAGGGCCAGTCCCTGCTGCATCACGCCGCCGGCCGTCTTGAGCCCCATGAACCCCGCCACCATGCCGATGCCCACCAGCAGTCCGAACAACGACAGCAGCGCCCCGATGATCGTGCCGGCGATGGCGAAACCCTTGGGATTCTTGAATAGCCCGATGATGCTCAGCAGCAGCCCGATGGGCGCGGCAATGCCGCAGGTGATGATGCTGGCCAGCGACACGATGAACCCCGCCAGACCAATACCATTGGACGACTCACTCGGCGCCGCGGGAGCGTTGTTGTACGCGAACGGGTTCTGGTTTGGCAGTTGGGTCATGGTGGTTGGTGGTTGTGGGTTATTGGTGTTCCTGTGGCTCTGTAAAAAACCGTTATTCCGACCGGCCAAGCCGAGGGCTGAGGCTTTGCGAAGCCCCGGATTTGCCGCCATCAACGTCTCGCCTTCTTTTCAAGCGATCTTCGCCCAAGGTTCTCGCCATCCATCAGCAACAATTTCAACGCCATCTCCAGCCGGCGGTTCTGCAATCGCTCGGCCATCGGGCAAAACAGTTCATGTTCCTCGATGCACAACTCGCAGTACTCCAAGTGCTCATCCAGGTCCTGGTCGATCTGATCCATTTCCTGCCGCAGCGCCGACACGGTCCAACCCTGGGCCTGCAACTCCCGAATAAACTCGTCGGTCGTGGGTTTCTTGTTGGCGTCCATGTCAAGTCACCGTGTCCTCAGAAAACAGGGTCAGACCCCCGTTTTGTCTCCCGTTTTGTCTCCCCGTTCCACATGTAGATCAAACGCCAATTGTTCGCAACTCACTTGCCTTGCGCGACGACAACGCATTGATACTTTCTTTAGCCAACGGGAGTTGCTCCGGCGGTGTTCCCGCCGCATCAATAACTGCTTGCCGTACAATTTTGCCCACATCAAAATGCGCGTTATTCGCTCCCACTTTTGACCGGATGCATTCTTTAAGAATTTTATCTGCTGTTAGAGACATTCTGAGATTGTTTGCTGCAAGTTCTGTGTGATCCGCTAGATCAATCAGCTTCTGATCTCCCGGAACGCCTTTAAGCCGTTCAATCTCGCTGACACTGCGCCCGTACATTCCTCTATAACCGTGGTCATCGAAGATCGCGTGATCATCGGCTGTTTTCACGCCTGCGTCTTCCGCTGCTCTATGAAGATGCTTGTGAAGCTTTTTGGCAACTTGTCGCTCCTTTAGTCGAGATTCCTCATGTTTTGCCTGTTTCTCTGCTACAGCGGCAAAAAATGATTTAGCCAATGCCACGCGTGGTTTTCGAGGGTCCGCCTCCATAACAACTGCATAAGCAGCCCACTCACTCAAGAGTATGTCTTTTTCACCACCATTAAACAAAGCAATTTCGATAAAATTTGTACGCAAGGACACATTCGAATTTGAAGCCGTAATCTGTGCTTCATTAATACATCGCTCAAACGAGGCCAGCGATTCGTACCCCAAGAACCTCGCAAGGATTGAAGCACGACAGAATCTTTGCCCGTCCTCCTCCACGAAGGTTGCAACCAGTTCTCTGAGCCGGTCGTCTCGCTTAGCTATCGCAACTACTGTTCGATCAAGTCGCTGATAATTAGTCTGTTTCTTCTTTCTCATATCGCGCCTTCCATTCAACGAGCCAGACAACCTCATAAGTCAGGGAAACACGGTCTGACCCATTTTCATTTCCCCGTCTTGATGTCGCAAAATATTTGTTCGATCAAGTCAGTCGCTCCGCCTTGATATAAAGCATTCATGAATGCGACCGTTCTCGATGCCGCATCATCGAACTGCCACTGACATTTATTGAACTGGCTATCGGCAAACATTGGAAGAGCTCCGCCTGAAAATATCAATGTGCATTCAATAAAAACACAACCGTGATACGAGTTGCCATCGACCACGATCCTTTGTTTCCTAAACGTTTCGTTATCTCTACGACTCATAAAAACTCTCGCTGACATTACAAAATGGTTCAGCCCCAGTATGCAATCCGTTTTGATTCCTCGATGCGATTTATCGTACGTTAATTGAATGAGGTTTTTTAAACAGATGAGCGATATTCGCAGACGCCACCACTGCACCCGGTACCGCTAGTAATACGGAGGCTAACGTGAGAGTCAGATTGCATTGTTCCGGGATCATCTGTCATTCCTTCCGCGTTCATCCGCGGTCATCCGCGGTTTCATCTTTTCCATTCACGCAAACACAGACCCGGCGTGATGAAGCACGCCTCGCCCCCATTTCCGGGGGCGGGGGTTAGTCAACTTTGGGTAACACCAGGCCTGCCTGGTCCTGGTACTTGCCGTTTTTGTCGGCGTAGGACACGGCACAGATGCGGTCGGCCTTGAGGAAGATCATCTGGGCGATGCCTTCGTTGGCGTAAATCCTGGCCGGCAGCGGTGTGGTGTTGCTGATCTCCAGCGTCACCTTGCCCCGCCACTCCGGCTCCAGTGGTGTGACATTCACAATGATGCCGCAGCGGGCGTAGGTGCTCTTGCCCACGCAGATGCACAACACGTCGCGCGGAATGGCGAACGTCTCGACCGTCTCGCACAACGCAAAACTGTTGGGCGGAATCACCACACTGCCGCCCCCGGAAGTGGAAGTATCAGCTTCGACGGTCACGAAGCAGGAGTCGTCGAACCGCTTGGGATCGACCACCGACAGTTGCCCGGTGCTGCTGGTGGGGGTGAAGATTTTGAACAGTGTTCCCACGCGCACGTCGTAGCCGTAGCTGGAGACGCCGTAGGAAATCTTCCGGGGGCGTTTGACGTTGTCCTGGAACGGCTCGATGGAGACCAGTTCGCGGATCTGGGTGTCGCAAAGGACAGACACGGCAAGTCTCCGGATGCACAAGCCCTGACACGAAGCGCGTCAAAGGCGACAGTTACCACCAGCCGCGGGCGGCCCTGGACCGCGGCACCGACGTACGGACGAGATGAACGAACCCACCGCCACGCACTGGCTTCAGCGCGGCGTCCTCAAAGCCGTTCAACTCCAAACCACCAAGTGCAGCCAGATTGGCCACACCAAATCATGTCACCGGCCCTGCACAATCCGGGGCCATCGTTACCCGCCTGCGCGGGGCCTCCGTCGGCACACGAGGCCGGGCCTATTCATCCAGCCGCGGTCGCCCGCACCGTCAGGGGGCAAGAGATCATCCTACCCCTATATCTTGGGGATGCAAGGTCGGGCTTTACAAAATCTGGGGGTTAAATCAGCGTTAATGGTGTAAAGCTGGCATTGACGGGACGTTAACCAAAACAAGAAATTTTTTGCCCCCGCGCGGGCGACAGTTGTGGACAACTTACCGTCCATAAAGGGCAGGTTTTCCACAATTTCGCCGCCCCATATAGCCCGGCCATCCTGGCCGGGTTCGGTGGTGACAGCACCCTGGCGATTCCGCATCACAAAGCGCGATCCAGGGCGGCGATCACCTGCGGCAGAGCGGCGTCCAATGGAGCGTCGATCCGCGCGCCGGACGCACGCATGTGGCCGCCCCCGCCGAACTGGCCGGCCAGTTGCGACACGTCCACCGTGCGGCCGGTTGATTTGCTGCGCAGTGACAGGCGACAGATCACGCCCTGCTCGTTGCGCTTCTCGCAGAGCAAGGCGCTGACGCGCGCGGCGGCAACCTGAAGGGGAATGTTCACCAGGCGCTCGCTCTCTTCCTCCAATGCGCCGCTCTGCTCGAAGTCGCTGAGGCGCAACGTCATCAGCGCGGCACATCCGCCGGCCACCCAGTGCAGGCTGTCCAGGGCGCGGCGGGTCAGTTCCAGTTTTTCCCGGCGCTCGCACAACTCCAGTTGCTCGTACATCGCGGCGCTGTCCACGCCCTGCTCGATCAGATCAGCAGCCAGGCGCAACGTGCGGGGCGAGGTGTTGGAGAAGCGGAAGAAGCCGGTGTCGGTGGAGATGCCGACGAAGATCGGGTTTCGGGTATCGGGTATCGGGTTTCGGGTCAGATGCGGCAGCAGATCGGCGAGGATTTCGCAGGTGGCGGCGGCTTCGGGTTCGATGTAGCGATGGGGGGCTTCGATGTCGCCGCTGCGGTGGTGGTCGATGATGAGCGTGCGCTTGAGATTGGCCTTGAGATAGCCGGCAAAAGGCTCGCATTGCGACCAGGCCCCCGTATCCAGCAGCACCACGCGATCCACCGCTTCCGGAAGTTTGTTCCGGTTGCCTAAATGGCTGTTTCTTAACCCCCTCTCCCCTTGGGAGAGGGTTGGGGTGAGGGCCGAATTATCGCGGGCGCATTGATCGAAACATACCTCTGAACATCCGCCCTCACCCTGCCCTCTCTCAAGGGGAGAGGTTTCTGAAGCAGTTTCCAGGGTGATCGTCAGTTCGTGGCCGGGCAGTTCCGCCAGCGCTGCGGGCACGGGCGGGGCAAAGGCGGCGGTCACCTGCTTGCCCAGGCTGTTCAGAGCGGCAGCCAGGGCCACCACCGAACCCCAGGCGTCACCGTCGGGCTTGGCGTGCGTCAGCAGGGTGAAGCGCTCGCCTGCCAGCAACCACGCGGCCGCAGCGGGTAGATCAATATTTGATGCGTAATCAGACAAGGCTCGTTCGTTCCCGGGTGGCTGCCACGTCGCGGTGCATCTGCTCGATCAGCAGTTCCACGGAAGGAAACGGCAACTGATCGCGCAGCCAGCGGCGGAAGGTCAAGGTCACGCTCTGTCCGTAGAGATCGCCGTCGAAGTCCAGCAGAAAGGCCTCGATGGTGAAGCGGCGATCGGTGAAGGTGGGCTTGTTGCCGACGCTGATGCAGGCGGCGAGGGTGGTGTCGTCGGCCAGGGTGGCGCTGCCGGCATAGACGCCGGGGGCCGGGCGGATGTAAACCGCCAGTGGTTCGAGGTCGAGGTTGATAGTGGGGAAGCCCAGTTGTCGGCCGCGGCGGTCGCCGGTCACCACGGTGGAGTGGAGGCTGAACGGCCGACCCAGGCAGCGTTCGGCGTCGGCGACCCGGCCCTGGGCGATCAGCCAGCGGGTCAGCGTGCTGCTGACGGGCATCTGCGTCACATCGCTGAGCACCACCTGCTGCTTGCGCACGGTGATGGTCTGGAAGCCGAACTGCTCGCCGAGCTGTTCGAGCAGGGCCATGTCGCCGGCCCGCTGGTGTCCGAAGCGGAAATCCTGGCCCTCCACCACCGCCAGCGGCTCGTACTGCATCAGAAACGACTCGACAAACACCCGCGGCTGCTGATCCAGCAGGCGCTGGGTCGGCTCCAGGATCAGCACCTGGTCGGCGCCGGCGGCCAGCAGGTAGCGTTCCTTCTGCTGGCGGTCGATCAGGCGCGGCGGCTGGCGCTGCGGTTGCAGCACGCTGTCGGGGTGGGGGTCGAAGGCGATGGCCAGCACCTGGGCCCGGTTTTTGGAGGCCACCACCCGGGCATGTCGCAGCAGGGACTGGTGCCCCAGATGCACGCCGTCGAACACGCCGATGGTCAACACGTTGGGCATGGGAAACACGCGCAGAACGCAGAAATCGCAGTCATGGAATATAGGTCAGGCAGGCAGCGGATGCCAATTCCCCGTCTGTATGTCGGTGCAAAGCCCGGCAACTCCTGTTGCCGGGTTCCGCCTGTGGACCCACCCACAGGAGTGGGTGGGCTTTGTGACGCGCTAAAGAACGCCGATCGTGCCGATTGCGGCGCAACATGCTTGATTTCTTATGATATTTTCACAAACCACTTGAACAAACTCCATCCCAGGTTGGTAAGATAGGCGTACTTCGGCCCCGGCCGGCAATACAAGTGGCCAGGTTTCCGTACCAGGCGTTCGACCTATTCGGACGCTGTTGTGGTGTACGGAAGCACAGACTGACCAGACTGACGGCCGGGTCCAAGCGATCGTGTATGAATGAGTGAATGGAATCCCCCCGCTTGGCATATGAGAAAGGATGCTTCTCCATGACCGCCAGCCGAGCACGTACGGTAACTGCGATTTCCGCCTCCGGCCCCAAGTCGGCGGACAAGACCAAGAGCAAGGCCAAGACCGCCGCCAAACCCGCGCCGGTCAAGGCTGCTGCGCCGACACCTGCCGCCCTGCAGGGTCCAACTCACGAGCAAATCGCCCAGCGCGCCTATGAAATCTGGCTGCGCAAGGGCCGGCCCGTGGGCCTGGATGAGCAGAATTGGAAGGACGCGGAGTTGGAGCTGAGCCGCGGCAAGTAGTCGGCCGATCCGCGCGGAAATGCCCGATCATTCGTCCTGCACGAAGACCCCGCCCAGGTCGCCGTCATCGAGCAGGCCCAGGGTGCTCAGGGCTTTGAGCGCGGCTTTCTGCTCGGCTTCCTTCTTGGAGTTGGCCCAGGCTGACTCGTAACGCTGCCCGTCGATCTCCACGCAGACCTCGAAGCACTTGGCGTGATCGGGGCCTTTTTCATCCAGCAGCACATACATGGGGCTGCCGGTGAGGTTTTTCTGCGCGTGCTGCTGGAGGACGCTCTTGAAGTTCTGATGGTGCGAGCTGCCGGCCGCATCCTCGATGTAGGGCCCCATGTGGCGGAGGATGAAGCGGCGGGCCTCTTCCATGCCGCCATCGAGGTAGATGGCTGCGATCACGGCCTCCAGCACCGCCGCCGAGACGCTCTGGGGCAGCCCCGGCCGACCCGCCATGCCCTTGCCCAGGTTCAGCAGGGCCGCCAGGTCCAGCGAGCGGCTGACCCGGGCGCAGATGTTGCGGCTGACCACCGAGCTTTTGATCTTGGTCAGATCGCCTTCCAGAAGCTCCGGGTACTGGGCGCACAGATGCTCGCAGACCACGAATCCGAGGATGGCATCGCCCAGGAACTCCATGCGTTCGTTGCTTTCGCGACGATCGCCGGCACTGGAGGCGTGGGTCAGTGCTTCGGTGAGCAGGGCCGGGTTTCTGAATTGATAGTCAAGGACCGATTGCGCTTTTTCGATCATGGTTCGCAGCCCGGGCGCCGAACAGCGGAAATGCCTGACAGCGCCGCAAATCCCGGTGCCGCGACGGCGATCAGACCCATCCTGGGGCCAGAGCGCCGTGACGGCAGCGTCAGCATCAAGTATCAGTTGCCGGCCATTGCTTGTCAATAATCCCCCCGCCCGATACGCTTGCCCCCATGACGCTCGATCCCAGGACGCCTATGCTGCATTTGATCCTGTTGCTGATCGCCCTGGCCGGCCCCGCCCCCGGAAGTGCCGCCGATCAGACCATCATGCCCTTCGACCAGGTACGCATCGGCATGAAAGGCTACGGCCTGACCGTGTTCCACGGCACGAACATCGAGCCGTTCGCCGTCGAGGTCATCAGCATCGTCAGCGACTCGACTCCCAAGCGCGGCACCATCTGGATCCGCTGCCCCGACGAGCGCATGCAGAAATCCGGCCCGGTGCAGGGCATGAGCGGCTCGCCCATCTATCTGTGGGATGAAGGCGAAGAGGGCACGCTCGGACAGGGCGGACGACTCATCGGCGCTTTCGCCTTCGGTTATGGATTGAGCAAAGACTGCATCGTCGGCGTGCAGCCCATCGAACTGATGCGCGACATCGCCACCCGCAAGGACGTCAAGCCGGCCGCATCATCCGCTGCCTCAGCCGGCTCGTGGAACGCGGCCCTGACCACGCTCGACCGGCTGCGAGTGATCGCCAGGCAGCGCCACAGCAACGAGGCGCTGACCGGCAAATTGGAAACGCTGCGGCAACTGCTCAGCAACGATCGTGATGATCAAAGCAGTCAAGCAGCCGCGACGTCAACCGATGACAACCGCGCCCCGCAACCGCTGATGCTGCCGCTGACGGTGGGCCCGGGCAAACTGGCCGAGGCGCTGGCGCCGCTGTTTGAGCCGATGGGTCTGCGTCCGGTGGCTGGTCAGACTCTGGCCGGTCCACCGCCGCCGGGTATCGATGCTGAAGCGGTCAAACTGGCGCCGGGCTCGGTGCTGAGCATCCCGTTGCTGTATGGTGATCTGGATCTCTCGGCCGCGGGCACGGTGACCGATGTGCTGGACGACGGCACGGTGCTGGGCTTCGGGCATCCGATGTTCGGCTTCGGCGAAGCGGCCCTGCCCATGGCCACCGGATACGTCCACTTCATCGTGCCCAGCCTCGACACCAGCTTCAAGCGCGTCGGCTCGCTGCACATGGCCGGCTCCCTGGTGCGCGACGAGGCGGCCGGCGTCATGGGCGCCGACGTCACGACCTTCACCAGCGCGCCCATCGAGGTCACCGTCATCCATCCGGAAGGCGGCCGGGAGTCGTACCACTACGGACTGGTCAACAATCGCCTGCTCGCGGGCCAGTTGGCAGCCATCAGCGTGCTCTACAGCGTGATGGCCCGCCAGGAAACGCCGCTGGAATGCACCATCGACATGCAGGCTCAACTGAACTTCAGCGGCGGACGCACCATCGCGTTCGAAAGCGTGCTGCCCGGAGCCGACATCTTGTCCCCGGCCTTTGAACTGATGCCGCCGGTCCTGCTGATGACCAACAATCCGTATCAGCCGCTGGACGTCGAATCCATCAAGGTGCAGGTGCGCGTACGTGACGGCGTCGAACTGGCCAACATCCTGGCTGCACGCATCGATCACAGTGAAGTGGCCCCCGGCGCCACCATCCGCGTCGCCATCGACATCCTGCCCATCCACGGCACGCAGCAGACCATCCAGGGCCAGATCACCCTGCCCGCTGACCTGCCCGAAGGCGATTATCAATTGATGATCGGCGGGGCCCAGCAGTACCGCCAGATGAAGATGGCCTCCCGTCCCTTCCGCAACAAGATCACCAACGTCGATCAACTGGCCCAGTTGCTCCAGGAGAACGCCCAGCCGCCCAACAACGCGCTCTACCTGATGATCCAGAAGCCCGAGGGCGGCCTGGCCGTCGGACGCTCCGAGATGCCCCTGCTGCCCTCCAGCCGCACCGCCATCCTCGCTTCCCCCACCAATAACCTCACCATGCCCTACCAGGACCTGCTCAGTCAGCAGATCGACACCGACCTGACCATCATGGGCCAGACCAACTTCCAGATCAGCGTCCGTAAGGGCGCTTACGGGGCGAAGAAACAACCCTAATTTCAATTTTCGAGTTTGGATTTTCGATTTTCGAGTTATCCATAACGAGCCCAAGATGAAGTACTCGACACTCGAAAATCGAAACTCGAAAATCAATGAAGGATCCGCCATGAAGCCTGGACTCTCGATTACTCTCTGCCTGGCGCTTTTCGCCGCGACCGCTTCGGCCATTCAGCCGGTCACCTGGACCCACACCACCGAGGCGGACTTCGCTGAAGGCGAAACCGATCACACCGTGGTCACCAACCTCGGCGACGTCAAACTCGCCAGCAGCACCAGCATCCTGGCCTTGGCCGATGAAAACCTGACCGTGCTCTACGACGTCGAACAGTTGGGCGATGTGGTGTACGTCGCGGCCGGACCCGGCGGCAAGCTGTTGAAGCTCGACGGCGACAAGCTGGTCGAAGTCGCCGCCCCCGGAAGTGCCGCCCTCGATGACAACCAACAGGTCTTCGCCCTGCTGGTCAGCAACGGCAAACTGTGGGTCGGCGTCAGCGGTGAAGAATCCAGCCGCATTGCCGTGCTCAAGGACGGCGCTCTTGACACGGTGATCGAACTTCCGGGTGTGCGCTACGTATGGGACATGTTGCGCACCGCCCGTGGCATGATCATCGCTACCGGCACCGAGGGCAAACTCCTGCTGGCTGACTCCAACAACAACATCACCGAGATCCTCGACGCTGAGCAGGCCAACCTGCTGACCCTGTCCGCCGACAAGAAAGCCATGTACGCCGGCAGCGACACCGACGGGCTGGTCTATCGCATTCAGTGGAGCGACGAGCAGAAGAAGTACGAAACGTTCGTGGTCTATGACGCCGCCGAGCCGGAGATCGCCACGCTGCTGGCCACCGACGACGGCATCCTCTACGTGGGCACCGCCGACGCCGAGCAGGCCCGTCCCGGCCGCCTCGGTGAAGCCTCCCAGGAACAGGCCGGCCGACCCGACAGCGCCGCCGCTGCTTCAGAATCCGAAGAATCGCCCGGCGAAGAGCCCTCCGCACCCACGGAGCCTTCCCCCATCCCCAACGAACCGCCCGCTCCCGAGCCCCTGCCCGAACCCATCCCGCAAGACTCCCCTGAAACCCCCCTTCCGGAGGCGGCCGAGGCCGCTCCGGGCGCAGCCGAGGCCGATTCATCGGTCGTCTCCTCTACCGCTGACACCGAACCCGCCCCCTCCGCCGAGCAGTACGACCAGCTTCGCGACCTGATGCGCACTCGCCTCGAAAACGCACGCAAGACCGGCAACCTCCAGGTCGAAGGCTTCGCTTCCTCCGGTGGTGGCGGCCCCGCATCTTCTTCCAGCCAGCGCGCTCGCCCCACCAAGAGCAGTCAAGCTGAGAAGAAAGAAGGCAACGCTGTCTATCGCATCGACGCCGACGGCTTCGTCCGCGAAGTCTTTCGTGAAACCGTCATGATCCTCAAGCTCATCAAGCCGGCTAAAGGCGACAACCTGCTCGTGCTCACCGGCAACGAAGGCCAGGTCTATCGCGTCGATCCGTCCCGCGATGAAACCACCGTCCTGATTGACCTCGACAATGAACAACTGGTCAACGCCCTGCTGCAGGACGACGGCTCGGTGCTCATCGCGGCTGCCAATCCCGCGCAACTGATTCAGCTCGACGACCACGTCGCTTCCAAGGGCATCTACACCAGCAAGGTCATGGATGCCGCACAGGTCAGCCTCTTCGGCTCGCTCACTCTGGCCGGCGATATGCCCGACGGCTGCTCGGTCACCATCGAAACCCGCACCGGCAACACCGATGATCCCGAGGTCGCCGCCTGGTCGCCCTGGTCGGCGGCCAAGGTGTTCATGCCCGATCCCGATCTGCCCGAACTGCAGCCGCGCGAGATCAAAATTGACTCGCCCCCCGCTCGCTTCCTGCAGTACCGCCTCACGCTCACCGGCAACGCCATGCTCAGCCCGGCCGTCGATCGCATCGAGATGACCCACGTCACCCCCAACCTCCGCCCCGCCATCGCCAGCATCAAGGCGACCTACCCCGAAGCCAAGGAACCCGATCAGCCTATTGTGACCGACATGAACATCGAGTGGGAGGCCAGCGACCCCAATAACGATCCGCTGATCTACAAGCTCGAGTACCGCCCGGCCGGATCGGAAAAGCTCCTGCTGCTGGCTGAGGACATCGAGGAGACCAGCCACACCTGGCCCACCCGCCTGGTGCCCGACGGCCGCTATGTCCTCCGTTTGACTGCCGACGATCGCCAGGCCAACCCCGGCCCCATGGCCCAGACCGCCGCCCGCCTGTCCGATCCCGTCCTGATCGATAACACGCCCCCCGAAATCGCCGCCCAGCCCGACCGCCAGAGCAAGGTGCTGACCGTCAAGGGTGATGTTTCCGACCGCCTGAGCAAGATTACCGCCTTTGCCTACAGCCTGGATGGGGCCCAGGAGTACGTCCCGATCCTGCCCGACGACCTGATCTTCGATTCGACAAGCGAGGCCTTCACGGTTAACATTGCCGATCTTTCGCCCGGCCCGCACGTGCTGAGCCTGAAGGCGACCGACGGCCGGGGCAACGTGAGCCACCGCTCACTGCTGATTGAATAAGGACAGGACGCCACAGTCATGCCCACGCATTACCCCAAGCGACGCAGCCTGGTCAAACGAGCCCGCAAGTTCGGCTTCCGCGCCCGCATGCGCACCACCGACGGCCGCAAAACCCTCAACCGCAAACGCCGCGTCGGCCGCAGCGTCAACGTCCGCAAGTACTAGGTTCTGTCGGGAAACTGAAGGGGGAGCGGGCGTCTCGCCCGCTGGCGGCCGGGACGGCCGCCCCACTGAAACATAACCTTGTTTTCCGACAGAGCCTAAAAGACGTACCCCAACGTCATCACCCCGAAGCCCACAGCGACGCGCTGTGGGCTTCTTGTCATAACCCCCACCCCACCCCTTGCTCACCCATCCCCGCACGGCCCGGTTTGGGTACGTTCAATCAGAAGAGTTGAACCGTGGAGACGCAGAGGACGCTGAGGAAGGCAAAAAGAGAACGCGGATGAACGCTGACAAGACGCGGATGGACGCAGATGGGATTCATATTTCAATGCCTTGAGTTCTTATCCGCGTTCATCCGCGTTCATCCGCGGTTTCATGTCTTCCTCCGCGTCCTCCGCGTCTCTGCGGTTCAACTCCTTCCCCGCATCAATGCAGGAACAAGCGCAGGCCGGTCATGCACATGACCATGCCGTTGTCGTCGGCAGCAGCGATCAGTTGTCTGGTTGCTGTTGTTTCGGCTGAGTCTCTCTATCGACCATGAAGCCGCAGACTGCTGTGCCGATCTCGTGGTCGATGACGCGACCGTACCAGTTTATCCTGACGCTTAGGTAGGGCTGCCCGATTCCATTGCTGTATGTCCCAGTTACCATGACGTCGTCCGTTCGATCGCGACTGCACCAGAACTGCGGCTCGGTCTGCTGAAAGTCAAATTTGACCTTATGCTCCTTCATGAACAAACGGACAGCTTCATCAAGATCCTGCGTGCTGTACCATCGCGTTGGAGGAAGTTCAACGCCCTCTGGAATATCTTCCGGCGCACGCAAACCTTCAATCAGCATCTGGGGATAAACTCGTGGCCGGTCATACGGAGATGCTACCGAACCAGCCACCAGTAACATCAGCGCGCCGATGATCATGAATGTACGCATGGGCGACTCCACTCAGGAAAATGCGATAGAACTCCACTTATCCGCAGAGAAATTCGCTTCATAACAGTGGTCGCATTCATTTTCTCACGCGGACGGCCACGGTCAACCGAGCAGCACGATTTGCACAAATCTGTTGAGCCAGACCATGTGCATATTCTCCGCGTCCTCTGCGTCTCTGCGGTTCAACTTCTCCCCGCTTCAATGCAAAAATAAGCGCAACCCCGTCATGCACATGACCATGCCGTTGTCGTCGGCAGCGGCGATCAAATCGGCGTCGCGGGCCGAGCCGCCGGCCTGGGCCACGGCGGTCACACCGCTGCGGGCGGCCCGGTCCAGGTTGTCGCGGAAGGGGAAAAAGGCATCACTGCTCAACACAACGCCCTTGAACGAGCGAATCCATGCTGCGCGTTCTTCCGGGGTGATCGGCGTGGGGTCGGCCGTCAGTCTGCTGCGCAGGTCGGCGATCTCGCGCTCGTCCAGCTCGTGATAGCGCACGAACTGGTCCAGCACGTTGACCTTCTCCGAGCGCGGCATGTCGGCATACTGCAGCGCCAGCGCCTTGGGGTGCATCTTCAAAAACCAGCGATCGGCTTTGTCGCACGCCAGACGGGTGCAGGCGATGCGCGACTGCTGGCCGGCCCCGACGCCCACCGCCTGGCCCTGATACGCCACAGCGATCGAGTTGCTCTGCGTGTGCTTGAGCGTGATCGAAGCCACGATCAGCGATTCAACATCTGCCGCGGGCAGGTTCTTGTTCCTGGTGACGATGTTCTTGAACAGGTCAGCGTTGATCACGCAGTCGTTGCGCGATTGCTGGAGCGTGATGCCGAAGTCGGTTCGGCTTTCCAGTTCGTCGGCCGGGGGCTGATAGGCCGGGTCCATCCGCATCACGACGTAGCCTCCCTTTTTCTTCTGCTTGAGAATATCCAGGGCTGCCGCGTCGTAATCGGGAGCGATGATGCCATCGGAAACCTCCGGCTTGATCAACAGCGCAAGCGTTTCATCCACCGTGTCGCTGACCGCGATGAAATCGCCGAAGCTGGCCACGCGATCGCTGGAGCGGGCTTTGGCGTAGGCTGTCGCCACCGGGGACAGATTCCGGGGGTCAGAAATGAACTGAGCCTGGCAGAAGGCGTCGGACAATTCGCCCGCCACGGCGGCACCTGCCGGACTAACGTGTTTGAATGATGCGGCTGCTGGTTTGCCGGCCGAATCACACAGTTCCTGCACCAGTTGCCAGGCACGCAGGGCGTCGAGGAAGTTGATGTACCCCGGCCGGCCGTTGAGCACCGTCAGCGGCGGCGGATCGCTGCTGAACATCACTCGCGCGGTTTTCTGACTCGGGTTGCAGCCGTATTTCAGTTCGATGGTCTGTGTCATGGCGGGAGTATAGGGAAAGATGGCGGATGGGGGATGGGGGTTGGATGATGGCGGATGGGGGATGGGGGTTGGATGATGGCAGATGGCAGATGGGCTCGTCGTCTCTTGGTGCCTTGGTGGCTCGGTGGCTCGGTGGCTCGGTGGCTCTCTTCGCCTTTTCTGGTGCGGTAGTGCGGCGAGTTTCGATAATCATCAGGTGACCGCACTGAAAATACCGCCCCCGGAAGTGCCCGCGCCCCCAGCGATGAACTCCGCTCATCGCGCGGCTGCGGTGCTGGACAAGCAGGTGTTCTTCGTCCTCGGCTGCCAGAAGTCCGGCACCACCTGGGTGCAGAAGCTGCTGGACGGCCACGCCCAGGTCTGCTGCGACGGCGAAGCCTACTTCGGGCCGCTGCTGCAACCGCTGCTGAGCCAGGCCCTTAATGCTTACCATCAGCGTCACAAGGCCGGCAACGCGGGCAACTTCAATCAGCAGGAGCTGCGTCAGCTTTTCGCCTTCGCCTGCGGGCTGACCTTTCAACGCTGGATCGACGCCAGCGGCAAGACCGACGTGCGAGCGGTGGGCGAGAAAACGCCGGAGCACGCGCTGTGCCTGGGCGAACTGGATCAATGTTTCCCCAGTTGCCGGGTGATTCACATCATCCGCGACGGGCGCGACGTCTGCGTCAGCGGATACTTTCACAACCTGCGCCAGGGTGGCGACAAACTCCGGGGGTTCCGGGGGCGGTTTCCCGACTTCAACAGCTACATCGAATACACCGTGACCCGCCACTGGGTCGCCTACATCCAGCAGGCCCGCGCCTTCGGCGTCCGCCATCCGCAGCGCTATCACGAACTGCGCTACGAACAACTGCACACAGAGCCCGGAAGGGAAATTGCAGCGATGCTGGAGTTTTTGGGCGTGGACTGTGACGAGCCATCCATCGCCGCCTGCGCCGAGGCCGGCAGCTTCAAAACGCTGACCGCCGGCCGCGAGCGCGGACAGGAAGACAAACAATCCTTTTTCCGCAAGGGCGTGGTCGGCGACTGGAAAAACCACTTCGATGCCAGCAACACCGAAACCTTCATGCGCCACGGCGGCGCATTGCTGCACGAACTGGGCTACGAGGCATAAGTCGGGTATCGGGTATCGGGGTTCGGGTGTCGGGTATCGGGAAGAAAAAACAAACAGCCATCATTGCCATGAATAATCACACAACCAACCAGTCTGATCCCCAAAGCATCACCCGAAACCCGACACCCGATACCCGATACCCGACCTCGCCCCGCCTCTCCATCCTCATCCCCAACTACAACAACGGCCGCGAATCCGCCAAGGACGGACAGATCGACCTGATGGGCGACCTGCTCCAGTCGCTGCACGAAACGCTGGCTGACGATCCGACGCCGCTGGAAATCATCGTCCACGACGACGGCTCCACCGACGACAGCCTGCATACCCTTCGCCAGTGGTCACAGAAAACCTGGCGTGGCGGCCAACCTTTTCTCAAGCTGATCGAAGCTCCGCACTGCGGTATCCTCGCTGTCACCGCCAACAAACTTGTGGCTGCTTCGCAAGGTGAAATCCTCGTTCGCCTCGATGGCGACATCGTGGTCCTCACGCCCAACTGGGCGCAAAAGCTCTGCGCCATCTTCGACGCCGCACCCGCACGACTCGGCGTCATCGGACCCAAGCAACTGGGCATGACCGGTGCCATCCACGCCTTCGGCGACTGGCTGCTGCATCCCAAGGGTTACCACCACATCGCCATGGGTCTGCCCCGCGAATCCGTGACTGAGCCGATCGAATGCGATCATGTCATGGGCTGCTTCTACTGCTGCAAGCGCGAAGTCCACGACCGCATCGGCGGCTACGACGAATCCATTCTGCGCGGCCAGACCATCGACTTCGGCCTGCGCGCCCGACAGGCTGGCTACTTCTGCATTGCCGTGCCGCAGATCGAATTCATCCATCGTCACGGCACACGCAAGAGCCGCGCCACCCGGGCCGATACGCCCGAAGGCGTCGCCTACACACTGGATGTCTTTGAGAAAAAATGGGGCTTTAATCGCCTCGCCCCCGACCTCGACTTCGTGCGCGAAAAATTCCGCGGCAGCGACCTGCTCTGGAACCCCCGCATCTTCGCCCCCGGAAGTGACCCCGCCCTCGGAAGTATTTCTTCCGACGGCGCCCTGTCCCGGCCCGGCGTAGGCCGGTTCACCGGCCGTCCCATTGAACCGCTCACCATCCAGAACAGCGAATGGTCGCGCTACACCGCCGACCCCAACTTCAAAGCCTTCGTCGATTTTCAGGTCGCGGTCACCAATCAGGTCGTCAGCCAGATCACCAGACCCAGGCGCGTGCTGCTGATCGACGGCAACTGCGGCCTGCTCGCCCACCTGCTGGCCCGCCTCGGCCTCAATGTCACCGCCGTCAACACCGACCCGCGAAAAATTGCACTCGCTCAGCAGTGCGTCAAAAACCAGACTTATCCAGCCAGCGCCGACAAGCCGCAGTTCATGCTGCAACAGAACCCGCGCCGGTTGCCGTTCGACGATCGCCAGTTCGATCTGCTGCTGGCTTACCACGTGCTGGAGCGTCACCCCAATCCCGTGGGCCTGCTCAAAGAACTTCGCCGCGTGAGCACGGACAGCGCCATGCTGACGGTGATCACCCCGCGCCGCCGCGCCGACCGTGTGCAGGACGATCGCTACCTGCCGCACGAACTGGCCGGCCAGATCCACGCCGTCGGCGGCTGGCAGATGTGCAACGACCCCAACGGCACCAACGCCCAGCAACCCCTGATCGCCATCGCCCGCAGGCAGGTCATCGCCGCGACATCTTCCCCTGACCGCGCCGAAGCTGCGTGACTTGGAACTGATAATGAACTCACCGCAAAGAACGCCGAGGACACAGAGAAAAACAACATTAGTCTGAATTCAAGTGTTTGAGCTCTGTATCCTCTGTGTCCTCTGCGGTGAAATCTGGTTCTTTAGAGGTTTGACATCTTCATGCCTGCTTATTGGAGAACCAAATCTTTCTGGCTCCGCTTTGTGCTCCTATGGATTATCGCTTCAGCCATCATTGCCACTGCAGTGCAATACGTTGGCGTTCATGCGCTGTCTGACATGCAACAGGTGATTGTTGGCGTGTTGGTGTGGCTGTTAGCCGGCATTGCATCATGGCAGCACAGCCGATCCAAAGAAACCGCGGATGGACGCAAATAAACGCGGATCACCCAATCTGTCATTCATCCGCGTTCATCTGCGGGCATCTGCTTTTATCCGCGGTTGCCTTACACCCGCCCACATCATTTTGCCGATCCCTTGCCGCGTCACTTGATTTCCCCGGCCCACCCCGGCTAGCGTTAGCTCATGTCTGACCATCGCCAAAGCCCGCACTTCAGCTTTCGTAACCATATATCCAACAGGTAGCACCCCATGACCCAGATCGACGAGATCGCGCCGGATATCTTTCGCCTGTCGCTCTATGTCCCGCAGTTCGACATGCAGTTCAATCACTTCCTGGTGCGCGACCGCCAGCCCCTGCTGTTTCACACGGGGCTGCGGCAGATGTTTCCCGCCCTGCAGGAAGCGGTGGCGACGCTCATCGACCCGGCCGCGCTGCGCTACATCGCCTGGAGCCACTTCGAGTCCGACGAATGCGGCGCCCTCAACGACTGGCTGAAGATCGCGCCCCGGGCTGAGCCGGTCTGCACGCTGGTGGGCAAGATCGTCAACGTGGACGATTTCGCCATCCGCCCCGCCAAGGGCATGACCAGCGACGACGTGCTGGAGACCGGCAAATATCGCTACCGATTCCATCGTTCGCCGCACCTGCCTCACGGCTGGGATGCGGGCGTGCTGTTCGAGGAAACGAAGCGCACGCTGTTCTGCTCCGATCTTTTTCATCACTTCGGCAACGTCGCGCCCGTGACCAGCAGCGACCTGATCGAGCCATCGCACCAGGCGATGCTGCGCATGCAGGAGGGCCCGCTGACCGGCTACATCCCCTACACGCGGCAGAGCGAAGGCGTCCTGCGCAGCCTGGCCGATCTGAAACCCAAAACGCTGGCCGTGATGCACGGCTCATCGTATCTCGGTGAGTGCGATCACCTGCTCACCGGCCTGGCCGGCGTCATCCGCGAGGTGTTTGACTGACCACATCACAAACTCCCCCGCAACAGGTGGCGCGGGCGTCCCGCCCGCCGGCAACGCCGGCAACAGATGGCGCGCCCGCTGGCGGCCGGGACGGCCACCCCACTTGGGATTGTGATTGGCATTTTCATGTAGCCCTCGGTGAATACACCGGGGGCATTCGCGGCCTCGCCGCGACTTGCCCCGCGTGTATGCACACGGGGCCAGGCTCTGTCTGAAATCGACAGGTGGAGCGGGCGTCTCGCCCGCTGGCGGCCGGGACGGCCACCCCACCTGGAATTGTGATTGGCATTTTCATTTAGCCCCCGGTGAATACACCGGGGGCATTCGCGGCCTCGCCGCGACTTGCCCCGCGCGTATTCACGCGGGGCTAAATGGGTTACCGTCAATGCGCAACCGCCCCGCTGCGACGAACCAGCGCCCCACACGCCAGCGAACCCAACATCACCAGCGCCTGCGGCTCGGGGACCCCCGGAAGTTGCGCCAGCGCCGCAAAATCGCCGGCCGCAGGGTTCCAGTGATCGCCGAGGACTTGCAGGTCGGCCAGATTCACAAGACCGTCACCGGTGAAATCGGCCATGCTCCAGGTGGCGCTGTCGTTCTGCCAGTTGTCGCCGAGGACTTGCAGGTCGCTGAGATTGATGATGCCGTCGAGTGTGGCGTCACCGGGCAATGCGGCCGTGACGGTGACGGCCGTGCCGCTGTAGGTCACCGCCAGGGAAAGGTTGTTATCGATGACAACACCGTCGATGAATGCGAAATGGCCGGACAGCGTCGTTCCCGTAATGATGGAGAACGTCCGCCCGAGTTGCGGGGTAAAACCATCGGCTAGACTGATGGCCAGCGTGCCATCGAGAGCGATACTACTGGTACTCAAAAGGTCCTGTGCCTCATCCGCCAGATCTATCTCGATTCTCCCGGTCGCCCCCTGTGTTACTGCCCCGCTGATGGTGAGGGTGCCTGTCACAAGACCGGGTGAAATTGTGCCGTGATTGATCAACTCGCCGACAGGCAGGCTTAAATATCGAGTGCCGCTGATTGTTCCTGAAGCGGCGTTGATCAGTTGATCGCTCAGTGAGGTAAGAGAGCCATCATTCAGTCGTATGTCGCCATAGTTGGTGATTTGCGGGTACACATAGATGCGGCAGTGAGGTTCCACAGCAATCAAACCATGATTGACCAACGAAGCATTGTTCCCTTGAATAATCCCGCCACAACTTGATAGAGATCCACCGCCAATGATCGAGGCGTCAGGGCCGATGGTCAACGTGCTGCCATCGGTCAATGTAAGGTACGAAACCGTTCTACTGGGAGAAAAAGCAGAGCCCAAGAGTTGAACGCGCCCGCTGCCACCAATGGTCTGCGATCCGTCTATCACCACGGTCGCCTTTGGCGGTGATGGCAAGGGAGGGAAGCTGCTTGAAATCCCTATCCGCAAGTCGCTGTTCAGTACCAAGCCATTCTGGATGCGCAGCGTGCATTCCTGATCCACAAACACGTTCGCCGCCATTGTGGCGCCGTCGAACACCGTCTCAACCCCCGGAAGGATGTTGATCACGGCCGCACCACTGCTGGCGACATTGTTACCCTGCAGTGTGACGCCGGACAGATCGAGTTGTGCATCGGGCTGATCGAAAACCAGGCCAGCCTGACAGGTCATGTCGCTCATGGATGACGCGCCGCGAACGATCAGGTGCGACCCTTGCGAAGCCGACAAGGTCGTTTCACGGATTTGGCCACCGTTGAGAACTAACTGTGGCATGTTCGGGGCATCCAGATCCGCCGCCGCCCCCTGCGGATTCCAGGTGCCGATGATTTCCATGTCACCCGCGAAATACTGGTAATTGCCCAATTGGATGGAAGCGAACTGCCCTCCCAGTTGGATCAGACCGCCATCCTGCACGATGTGGCCCGCGTTGCTCCAGTTGCCAAGCAGGCTGAGCGTCTGGCCGCTGTTGAGTGTCAGATCCAGGTTGCTCGGCAGTGCGACGTTGTCGAAGGTGACAGAACCGTCAGCCAGTAGTTGCAGCATGGCGTTGTCTGACAGTTGCAGCGCGCCATTGCGGAACGAACCGCCGTTAACGTTCCATGGACCGAGACTCGCGTCGAGGTTGAACGTGCCGCCGGTCAGATCAAGGTTGCCGCTGAAATTGAACGTGCCGCCGGTGCGGGTGATGCCCGCCATGTCAGCAAGGGACAAATCCGCGCCGAGGTTCAGCGTGCCGCCGTCAATGATGATTTGGCCGGTGTTGCTGAAGGCCATTTTCCCAATACTGAGCGTCGCGCCGTCGCTGACTTTGAGGATGCCGCTGTTGCTGAGGGATGGATAGGAGTAGGTGGTGATGCCACCGATGGTGCTGCTTGTGGGGACAATCTCAATGAGACGGTTCGTGCCATGGGCATGGATCAGACCTGCATTGGATACATCGGCTTCTCGGATTTGGATACGTCCGTCACCCGAACCGTTCTCGATGACGATGCCGGAACCCAGACCGATCACGTAGTCGTCGATGTTGATCTTGTTGCCCAACCCGAATCCGTTGAAGATCACGGTGCCGTTGCCGGTCCAGTCGCTGGTTTTGGTGATGTCGAGCCTGGTGCGGATGATCGGGCCATCCTCGTTGTAGTAGTTGTCCGCCTCATCACCCTGCATGTCGATAACCGCGTTGTCCAAGTCGATGTTGTTGGCTTCGAGTTTGGTCAGTGTCGGAACCACGAGCGTTCCGGCGAGTTGCACGTCTGACAGGGCGGCTGTGTTGCCTTCCAAGGTGAGTGCGGCCGGGGACAGCATTTCGAGTCGCCCGTTGGTGATGTAACCGATCGACATGTAACTACTTGAATTGCTCGGCCCACCAAGATGGAACGGCAGATGCCCGGGGCCATACTGCAACGTGCTACCGCCAAGATCGAATGTGCCGGTAATCTGAACGTCGCCGCTGACAAAATCAACGGAACCCAGTTCGTCCAATGTGAAGTTGCCTGCCAAATGCAGCGTGCCGCCGTCAACACGGATCAGCCCATCGTTGTTCCAACAGTGATTGAGCACCAATGTGCCGCCGTCCATCGCCTGCATGGTGCCATGGTTAATCAGGAAATCGGCATCATCGGGGAAGTAAGCATCTGCCCCCGCTTCGATCACATTGCCTTGGCCCTGGGCGGAAATCAGGCCCTGATTGATGAAACGGGCGTCGTACTGGGAAGTGCCCCCCTTCCGATACGTGATGGTTCCATCACCATACCCGTTGCGGATGGTCACCCCGCTTGGGATGACCAGAATGGACCCACTTGGCGGCCGCAAGACCGCGTTGGAGACGCTGCTGCCGTTGAAAACAATATGCCCTGTGGAGTCGGACGCCAGACCATCCGGAGCGATGCTGACGATGCCGGTGTTGATGTTGATGAGGCTGGTGCTGTTCAATAGGGTCTGGCTGGTGATGCTCAGATTCTGGGTGCTACTCACAGGTCCGATGACGTTGACGACGCCGGCGATGTCAGCCTGATTGAACTGTCCCTGTTCAACCTTCAGTGAAGTGCCGCCGGAGGTCTCCAGGCGGACGTTGGCTTCAAGTGAACCGTAGCCTCTTAGAGTCCACGAGCCGGTCGCCGCGTTCAGGTGCAGCGGTGAGCCGTCGTCGATCACCGCGCAGGCAAGATGAACATCCGTGTTGGTCAGCACCAGGTTTCCCAATTGCGACATCCCGAAGTTACCGATGATGCTGATTACAGTATCCTCGGCGGTGATGGTGCCGTTGTTGATCCAATTTGTGTCGGACAACGTTAGTTGTGAATTCGGTCCTACGTAAATCTGATTACGATTGTCAACGCCCTCAATGTACAGGTCGCAACCGTTGATGGCCTGGATCGTGCCTTGATTGATGATTCCACCCGGGCTGTAACCGTAAAACCATAGATCGTTGGATTCCGCCAATGCGGTGCCGTTGATCGTGGTTCCGCCGTCGCCACGGATCGTCAGCGTGCCTGCGCCGGTGCGGAAGTTGATATCGCTGCCGAAGATCGTGCCACTGTAGGCGTCGAGCGTTGCGGAAAGTGTTTCCGTGTAGAACCCGCCGGTTCCAGTGACCGAACCACCGTCCTCGAACTGGATGAATGAAGCTCCGCTTTCCGAGCCGGTCACGAAACGCACCACAGCATCATTGAGTATCAAGTTTTCATTGACCGTCAGATGGCATCCCGGTTCCACCAGCATGTCAGTTGCCAGCGTCACATTGGTCAGGCTGGCCTCATAATGTGTCAGAAACATACGAAACCGCCCCGCGCCGCTGATGGTCGTGTTGGCCAGGCTGCCCTTGTAGGACAGTTGCAACGTACCCGCCTGGATATCAATGCCATGCTCCACCTGCAGCAGTTGATTGGTGATATTGAGCGTCGCCAAGGGGTCGTTGATCAGCAGACTGTTGATCGTGGCATCCAGTTCACATCGAATGGCGTAACTGGATGTGCCATTGGCAGCAATCGTCACATCGTACGTGGATGCGGAGTTGGGCTGGCCGTTGCTCGGCACCTGGTTGATGTCCCACTTTGAGGCATCTGTCCAGTTTCCATCCACCGGCGCCAACCAGTTGGCCTCGTACAACTCCGCGTGCAGCGGCGAGGCACACAGCAGAAGCGCTGCGCAGGTTGCCAGCACCACAGCGAACCGGTGCGCCCACAACACGAAAGATTGCATGTCAAGCCCCCCTTTGGCGGATTGAATCAATCTGCCTATACAAGAGTTACCCGGCCGGACCTCCGGACGTTCGCTTAGCGATTATACAGCCGTCGCCGATCCCGCCCTAGACATTTCTATAGGGTGCGCCATTTTCTTATTGGGTTATCTTATGAATCGCATTTACATTGGACTGATTCCATAAAGCGCCGCGACCTTGACATCCTCTCGCGCTTCCGGCGACCTGCGCGAGACCTTCGTTGGGGTCGGGTGCGGCGCGGGCTGTCAGCAGATGGCCGATCTGGAGGCTCCGGAGGTGAAAGTGATCAACGTTGAAAAAGCGCAACGTTTGTGCGCGCAGCGGAAGTAACACCGGCTCCAATGGTTTGATACTCATCATGGCCCCCGCGGTGGGGGTTACGCTGGTGTGTTGTGACGACTTCCAGCACCATTCACCGCAAGGAGACCATGATGAGATTCTACACCCGACGCCACCAGTTTACCTGTGGGAT
>JADLFV010000150.1 GCA_020849625.1 Phycisphaeraceae bacterium | reverse complement strand
GCCATCGGCTTGACGTACGTCCGCCCGTGCCCGGATTCCAAGCGTTCAGAAACCCCCGCCCCCCGGAAGTTGAAAAAATACTTCCGGGGGCGGAGGCTGACAGGCGCGTCGCCTACCGGCTCTATGGGGCCTCGGCGAAACTGGCCTTCCCCCCGGAAGTGATTCACTGCGCCAGCGGTGCATCACGAAGTGGTGTTGCTTCGCTGCGCGCGTGGCGGGTCTGGGCCGATCGGATCCGTCACGGCGCGGTGAGGTGATTTTTGGTTGAGGAATCCTCATTCAAGTAAACCTCAAACCTCAATCAATAATCAAAACGCTGTTCCTTCGTTCCCAACCAATCACTCATGCATTCCCGTCGGATGAACATCTGAATGGATTTGTTCTTCAGGATTGCTATGTTAGGGAGAAGTCAGGGGTTTGGCTGATGGGCTTCGGCCCAGACACCAGAGGCTGAACCCGCAGAGACACATCTTCAAGCTTTCAGGAGACACAAGATGAAAGCAGCACATTGGTTGGCGATTGTCATTGCGCTGATGTGCATTCCGGAATCAGCGTATGCGGGAACGGTGAGGGGCGTTGCGTTTACACTGACGGTTGAACAGGTCATCGACACGCACCAGAATCACATCGCGCCTTACGTGGGTGACAAGTTCTATGGAAGTCTCTATTACAGCGATGAGTTTCTGTCTCGCGTCGGCCGGAGCACGCTGAAGCTGCAAGTGCCCGGTAACTCGGGGGCAGTGAGCTTGCTTGATGTTGTCTTCGTGGTCCATGATCAGATTTATTACGCAGGCATGGATGTGAATTATCCTAACGCGCCGATGATTCATTTCAAAGATGGTGATTTTTGCGGGATGACATACAGCACTCACCTGCTGCTGTCTGATTCAGCTTACCTGCGGACGCATTTTCAATACTCCGAGGCTGACTCGATCAAGGACACGTTTGATGTCGGGTATTTTCTCAACGAGCCTTGGCTCATTAGCACCGGCAGTGAGACTTACGCCGAGCAGGAGTTGTACCAAGTTCCATTGCCGCTTGCGGTATCAGCGGGTCTTGTTCTGGTCGGCATGTTGTCAGCCCGGAGAGACAGATCGGTCAGATTTCCCCGGGATCGAGCACGGACATGAACGCTTCCTGCGGGATATCGACGGTGCCGACGCGCTTCATGCGCTTCTTGCCTTCCTTCTGTTTTTCCAGCAGTTTGCGTTTGCGCGACACGTCGCCGCCGTAACATTTGGCGGTCACGTTCTTGCGCATAGCCTTGATGGTTTCACGGGCGATGACCTTGCCGCCCACCGCGCATTGCAGCGGAATCTCGAACATGTGGCGGTCGATTTCCTTCTTCAAGCGCTGCAACAAAGCCCGCCCGCGATACTCAGCCTTGTCACGATGAACGATCACGCTTAGAGCATCGACGCGATCGCCGTTGACCAGGATGTCCATTTTCACGAGCTTGTCGGCACGGAAGCCCCGGAAGGTGTAGTCCATGGTTCCATAACCCCTCGTGATGGATTTCAGCTTGTCGTAGAAGTCGTAGATGATCTCCGCCAGCGGCAGCTCGTATTCGAGAATTTGACGAGTTGCCGAGAGAAACGTCTGTTTCTTGTATCGACCGCGGCGGCCTTCGCACAGGCGCATCAGGTCGCCGATCGACTCAGTGGGCGTGATGATCTCCATGTCCACGATCGGCTCGCGCACTTCGCGAATGCGCGATGGATCGGGCAGATCCGCGGGATTATGAATCTGTATCACCTCATCCACATCGCCCTTCAGCGCCACTTCGTAGGTCACCGTGGGCGCGGTCTGCACGATGTTGACGTTGCTCTCGCGCTCCAGGCGCTCCTGGATGATCTCGATGTGCAGCATGCCCAGGAAACCGCAGCGGAAACCGAAGCCGAGGGCATCGGAACTGGTCGGCTCATAGGTGAACGAGGCATCGTTGAGATGCAGGCGATCAATGGCATCGCGCAGGTGATCGTACTGCGTGTCGCCGGCTGGATAAAAGTCGCAGAACACCATGTGCTGCGGCTCTTTGTAGCCGGGCAGCGGGGCATCGGCGGGATCGATGTCGCGGGTGATCGTGTCTCCGATGTGCACGTCGTCGAGCGTTTTGATGGACGCGACCAGGTAGCCGACTTCGCCGGCGGACATCGGCTGCTTGTTGGGGGTGGGCTTGGGAGTGAACTTGCCCAGTTCGGTGACGTTGTAGGTGCGGCCGGTGCCCATGGTGCGGATCTTGTCTCCGACCTGGAGCTGGCCGCCTTTGAGACGGAAGTAAACGATGACGCCGCGGTAGTCGTTGTATTCGCTGTCGAAGATCAGGGCCTGGGTTTTCTGGCCCCCGGAAGATGGGCCTGGCAGGCGGGTGCAGATGGCTTGCAGCAGTTCGTCGATGCCGGCTCCGGTCTTGGCCGAGCAGAAGATGCAGCCGTCGGCGGGCAGGCCGAGGATGGATTCGACTTCGAGCGCGACGTCTTCAGGACGGGCGCCCGGCAGATCGATCTTGTTGATCACGGGAATGATTTCCAGCCCGGCGTCGATGGCCAGATAAGCATTGGCGACGGTCTGGGCCTCGACGCCCTGGGCGGCATCGACCACCAGCACCGCGCCTTCGCAGGCGGTCAGCGCGCGGCTGACCTCGTAGTGGAAATCCACGTGTCCGGGCGTGTCGATGAAATTCAGCATGTACTGCTCGCCCCCGGAAGACGAAGTATCGCCGGGGGGCGTGTAGGTGACAGTGACGGCAGAGGCTTTGATGGTGATGCCGCGTTCGCGTTCCAGGTCCATATCGTCGAGGGTCTGGGCCCGGGCTTCGCGGTCGCTGACGGCTCCGGTGCGCTGCAGCAGACGGTCGGCGAGCGTGGACTTGCCGTGGTCGATGTGGGCGATGATGCAGAAGTTACGAATTTGCATGGACCGCAGATGATAGCGGTGATGGCTGCTGAACGCATGGCGAGGGAGGTCTTGCCGCTTGCGGCTTCGCGGGGCTGCTGGAAATGTGGGGGGTGGTCAGTGGTCGGACGTTTGCGCGAAGCCGCAAGCGGCTGTAGGCGGCGATCAGTCGCGAATCAATTTCAGCGGGGGATAGGCGCGGCCGAGGGCGGCTTTGGCGTCGAGCTGCATCCAGTTGGTCAGCAGTTCGCTGTAAACGCTGCGGAAGTCGGTCTGATAGGCGAGGTTGCCGTCGTTGAGTTTGTCGAGCGCGGGGTGCTGGCCGATCAGTCCGCACCCGCCCCCGGAAGTGATGTCAAGCGCGAGGTGGTCGCCGAAGATAAAGACGGGGCCGGCCTCGCCGTGATCGGTGCCCTGGGAGGCGTTCTGAGCGGCGCGGCGGCCGAACTCGCTGAAGGCCACGCTCACCACGCGCGAGCCGTTGCCCGTGGCATCCAGTTCACGGTAGAACGCTGCCATTGCCTCGGAGAAATCGCGCAGCAGGTTGGGCTGGCGGCCGGTCTGATTGGCGTGCGTGTCGAACCCGCCCATGGCCACGTAATAGACGCGCGTGGGCAACTCAGCGCGGATCATGTTGGCGACGGCAGCCAATTGTCGGCCGAGATCGCTCCTGGGAAGTGTCGTTTCGTTTTTGCGCCCGACCGCTTTGCGCACCTTGTCGGAAGCGACCTGGGCATCCATGGCTGTGCGGAACACGAACGCTGCCGCACTGTCCGAAGGCGCAAGGTCGGCCGGCTCGTTCTGAAGCTGCTCGTAGATCGCATCGAGCTGCTCATCACTGTCGCCGGCCCAGCGGAACATGTCACTGCGCTCGAAGGCCACCGGCTGCACGATGCGGCCCCGGGTCGCGGGCGGCGCTTCGGAGCCGATGGCGATACAGTCCATGCACACGTCGGACTTCAGCGGACTGCTGTCCAGGGCCCGGCCGATCCAGCCGGTGCCATGAGGCGCGCGCACGGGCTGATCTTCGTCGAGGTTCACGCCGCTGTGCCAGATGTCCATGGAAGCGAAGTGCGAATGATTGGGATTGGGATAACCGACGCCCTGGATGATGGCGGCGCGTTTGTTGCCGATCATCTCAAACAGGGCGGTCATGTTGGGATGAATGCCGATGCCGCCCCCGGAAGAGTCATCAAGCATCAGCACCTGTTTTTCGGGCACCGCGATGCCGGGGCGAAGCTTGTAGTAGGCGGGAAAACCGCAGGGAATCACGGTGTTGAGCCCGTCGTTACCGCCGGAGAGCTGCACGACCACGAGGATGCGCCCTTCATCTTTGCCGGGCACATTCCCGGCAGCAAGTGCACTTGCGGGGGCGGGGGCAGCCAGGAGCAGCGAGCTGCGCGAGAGGAACGCCGGCGCGGTGCCGATGGTCGAGATCAACACCAGCGAACGGTTGAGAAACTGGCGGCGGGTGTAAGGCAGAGAGGAATCTAGCATAGCTGGTATTCCGGCATGGCGGTAATCAGCAGCAGCAGTTGCACGAGGTCTTGCGATTGGGTCCCGGCTTTGTCGAGGAACGTGACCAGCGGAGCGCGGCGAGCGGTGGGAATGTGCTCGCCCAGCAGCAGATTGACGTAATGATCGACGATGGCGGATGAGTTGGAGGAGACGGCCGATGAATCGGCCTCCGCCAGGGCAGGCGACAGAGTCAGATCGAAGTCGGATTGATCGAGTTTGGGTTTGTCGCCGCTGGGGTATTTGCCGGTGACCAGGTAGATGGCAGTGTTCTGTCGGACGAAGAGCGTGGAAGTGTTGATCCACATGGGTCCGCCGTCCCAGCCCGCCACGGAGGGCGGATCGAACAGCACCTGCCCCATGAGGCGCAGGCCGTTGGTCAGCAGTTCGACATCGCGCGGCGGCAGATCGAGGCTGCGAATGGTCCCCGCCACCAGGGCCACGGGGCTTTTGAACTGGCGGCCGACAACGTCGGAATCGTAAAAATGCCTGCCGGCAAAGAAGATTCGCAGCACCGGACGCAGGTCGTATTGGTGCTGGCGGATCAGCCGGGCCAGGCGTTCGACGACCACGCGCGAGGCGGGTGCGTCACTGGCGAAGGCGAAGTGTTTGTAGATTTTGCCGGCCACGAAGCGCGGGCAGGCCTGCTGCTCCAGCAGCAGTTTGACGAAGCTGTCGCCGTCGAAGTCAGCGGTCTGGCCGAGGATGGTTTTGCGGCCGTCGTCGTGATCGCGCTGTTCGAAGACGAAGTCGTTATCGCGCACGTGATAGCCGGTCAGGGCGCGGGCGCCTTCGCGGATGTCGCGCTCGGTGTAGTTGCCTTCGCCGAGGGTGAACAGCTCCATCAGTTCGCGGGCCAGGTTTTCGTTGGGTTTGCGTTTGACGTTGCGGTCGTTGTTGAGGAAGCGCAGCATGGCCGGGTCGTGCACGATGGCGCGGGCCAGGGCGGCGAAGTCGGCGGCGTGCTGGCGGAACAGTTGGTTCTGCTGATAGAGCAGAAAGGCATCGCGGATGTCGCGGTGACGGGTGGCGAAGTGATCGTGCCACAGCAGCACGAGGTTTTCGCGCAGCGGCGTGGTCGAGCCGGCAAAGCGGCGAAGTTGCCAGCGGCGCATGCTCTCGATCATCTGCTGATCGTTCTGCCGCGCGATCAGTTGCAGGCGGCGGAGCGATTCGAGCGACTGCTCGTCGTTGTCCTGGCGGGCCTTGACATACATCGCGCGCTGCTCGGGCGTGGGCGGGGCGATGATGTCGGGATCGACGTCGGGATCGGGCCAGTCGTCGGGCGCGTCGAGCTGGGCGAGGATGCGATCGACAGCCCCCAGCGTGCCGAGGCCGACGAGCTGATCCACTTCCCAGTCGGTGGCTCCGAAGCAGGTGCGGCGAAGCAGGTGTCGAGCCTGGGGTCGGCCGAAGTCAGCGTCGGGCAGTGGGGCGAGCGATTTGTCCATCGGCGGCGGTCCCAACGCTCCAGTGAACTGGAGCGGCCTGTTGCACAACGCAGGCGCGGTTCGGTTATTGCAATGATTCTAGCGTTCGCCGGCAGCCGAGTCGTCGGAAATGGCGGGAACCGAGTCCATGGTGTCGGCCAGAGAGGGCGTGGTGACGCTGCGGACGGGCAGGGTGAGCACGAAGATGGTGCCCTGGCCGGGCGTGCTCTGGACATCGACGCGGCCGCCGTGCTCCGCCATGACCTTCTTGGTGACCACCAGTCCCAGGCCCGTGCCGCCCTGGCCCTTGGTCGAATGGAAAGGCTGATACAGCCGCTTGAGCGTGGCCTTGCTCATGCCGTGGCCGTTGTCGGAGACTTTGATGTGGGCCATTTGCAGGCGGGGGTTGTAGTTGCAGCCGAGAGTCACCGCGCCGCTCTGCGGTTCGACGGCATCGAGGGCATTGTTCAACAGGTTCAGCACCGCCTGGTGGATGCCGCCGGGATCGGCCGGAACCGGCGGCATGTCGGGTGCGTAGTCGGTCAGCAGGGCCACGTGCTTGGCGTCGAAGTGCTTCTGCATCAACTGGCGAATCTCTTCCAGCAGGTTGACCAGGTTGATCATCTCCAGCTCGGGCTGGCGCTGCTTGGAGTAAGCGAGCATGTTCATCACCAGCTCGTTGATGCGTTCGAGATTGCGCGAGACGATCTCCCATCCGTTGGACAGCACCGTGCGATTGTCCTTGCGCATGCCCAACTCGACGACTTCCGCGCCGCCGCGCAGGCCCTGGATGATGTTCTTGATCGAGTGGCTCAGCGAAGCGACGGTCTGGCCCACAGCCGCGAGGCGCTCGTCCTTGAGGCGCTGGGCGTAGAGTTGAGCGCGGGCCAGGGCCAGGCCGGTCTGCACGCCGATGGCGGTCAACAGTAGCAGTTGATCTTCGGTGTAGGTGTAGTTGGCGATCTTGGAGTCCAGGTGGATGACGCCGTAGAGCCGGTCCTTGAACTTGATGGGCACGCACATGGCCGAACGGATGCCGTAGGCCTGCACGCTGTCGCCGCGACTGAAGCGCGAGTCGCTCATGGCATTGCTGGAGAGCACGCCCTTGGCGTTGTGCATGACGTAGCGGACGATGGTTTTGCTGACGTCGATGGGTTCGGTCTTGCCGTCGGGCTGCTTGCGGCGGGGCGGCAGACGATGGCGCACGACCACGGCCTTGGGCTCGGCATCGGGATTGTCGCACAGCATGATGAAGCCGCGGTCAGCCTTGAAATACTCGAAGGTCACGTCCATCACCCGCTCCAGCAGCGTCGGGATATCGGCCACCGAGCCGATCAGCTCGGTCAGCTCGTAGATGACCTTGAGTTGAAACTGCGCCGCCTGCGACGGTTCGGGCGAGGCCATGATCATCGAGTCGTCGTTGCTGGCGACGGTGTGCTCGATGTTGACTTCGATCTCGTTGCCGTCCGCCATGCGTAGGTCATTGCGGCGGCGGGCGTCTTCGCCGAACAGCAGCAGGGTGGACCCGATGCGCACCTGATCGCCGACGTTGAGCTTGCGGCGATCGCGGGCGGTGACGCGGGTGCCGTTGACGAAGGTGCCGTTGGCGGATTTCAAATCACGGATGAACCAGCGACCGCTGTCGGGGGTCAACTCGGCGTGGCGGCGGGAGATGGTCTGATCGCTGATGGGCAGCGACTCACTGGACCGGCCGATCATCTGCGGCTCATGGTCCGGCAACTCGAAGCGCCGGCCCTTGTCGGGGCCCTGGAGTACGGTGAGGACTAACATTTTCCGCCCAATATAGCCCCGGCCTTGGCCGGGGTTCCGTCCCGATGCCACCCGTGGTGATGCCATTTGAATCACCCCGGCCAAGGCCGGGGCTATGTGTTCAATCTTTCCTTCCACGCCTGCAACTGCGCCTCGAAGCCGCTGACGCCGGCGTTGCCGGCCGTCTGGTAACGCTTGACCACGTTCTCAGCTCCCAGCCAATCGTACACGTCCTTTTCCGCTTTGTCGCATACCGCGCGGAAGTCATCCAGCGACAATTGCGACAGTTGATGATAGCCCTTCTGCTCGCACAGGCGAACCAGTTTGCCCACGTGCTGGTGAGCGGTGCGGAAGGCGACGCCTTTGGTCACCAGATACTCGGCCAGCGAGGTGGCATCGAGGAATCCGCGATCGAGCGATGCTTTGATTTTTTCCTCGTTGAACCTGGCTGAGCGCACGATGCGGGCAGCCATGTCAAGGCAATCCTTGACCGTATCGTAGGCGGCAAAAACGTGGCGTTTATCTTCCTGCAAGTCGCGGTTGTAGCCGATGGGCAGACCCTTGCACATGGTCAGCAGGGCGATCAGGTGGCCGTAAACTCCACCGCAGCGGCCGCGGATCAGTTCGAGCATGTCCGGGTTGCGCTTCTGCGGCATCATGGACGAGCCGGTGGTGTAGGCCTCGCCGATGCTGATAAAGCCGAACTCGGTGGTCATGTAAATGATCCACTGCTCCGCCCAGCGCGAGAGCCACATGCTGGTCATGGCCAGGGCGTAAACGAAGTCGAGGGCGACATCGCGGGAAGCGGTGGACTGGATGCTGTTGCGTGAGATGGACGTGGCATCATCCACGCTCTGCATCAATTCATCGCTCAGACCAAGGGCGGCCTGGAACGCGCCGATCATTTCATCGGGCACATTCTGATCCAGCAGCGCCTTGGCGGTGTGTCTGCGATCCAGGGGCAGGGATGATCCCGCCACCGCGCCGCTGCCCAGCGGGCAACGATCCTGGCCGCGAATGACTTGCAGTCGGTCGATACAGAGTGCGAAAGCATCCATCCACCCGCAGATTTCAGCGCCGGCCACGATCGGCTGCGCCCTTTGCAGATGCGTGTAGGCGGGCATGACGATGTTGCCCGAACGCTCCGCCAGATCGCAACAGGCTTCCAGCAGGTCGAAGATGGTTTCACAGATGTTAGATGTGGCGTCGATCACCCAAAGCAACAGGTCCGTGGCCACCTGATCGTTGCGGCTGCGTCCCGTGTGCAGTTTTTTCCCGGGCTCGCCGATCTTTTCAATCAACGCGGCTTCGATGCACATGTGGACATCTTCGAGTTCGACTTGCCAGCCGGGCCAGGATTGACCCTGCTTGTCGATCTGCTTTTCAATCTCCGTGAGGCCTTTTTCGATGGCCTTCAGTTCCGATTTGCTGATCAAGCCGACCTTTTCCAGCATGCGGGCGTGGGCGATGGAGCCGCGGATGTCGTGTTGGTAGAGGCGCGTGTCATAGGACAGCGACTCGACGAAGCGCGCCGCCAGTTCGTCGCTTTCACTTCCGGGGGTGGATTTGGCGTGTTCCCAGGGCTTGGCGTTGGACATGGGGTGGATTGTACCCGAGATGCAATGTGGAAAGCGAAAAGTGAAAAGTGAATAATTGCGCGATGGGCGCACGTGAAATGGGCTTTCCTTTTCACTTTTCACTTTCCACTCTTCACTTTGTCAAAACGGCACATCGTCCGGGCCGGCGACTTCGAAGCCGTCGTCCGGCTCGACTTCGCCGAGGCTGCGATGATGCACGCGGATGATGCGGGCCAATGCTTCACCCAGCAGCGGGCGGATGGCCCCGGCCGTCTCCAGCAGAGTCTCGCTGAACGGCTCGCAACTGTCGCGGAACAGCACGATCACCGCCAGCACTTCGTCCTTCTGAATCACGCTGAAGGCGATCACGTGAGCGTCGGCCAAATATGCAGCGTCAGCGCCCACCCAGTGCTCGATCTGGGCGTTGGTCGTCAGGTGAATCACCTGCTGCTGATCGGCGATTCGGGGGGCGACGGTGTCCGCCAGGTGCTCCAGCAGCAGATCGGTGCCGTCGGTCGAGCAGTCGTAGTTGACGTATCCACCCAGCGTGAACTCATCCATGCCCGAGGGCAGGAACACCGCGGCGTTGGTGGCGCCGGCCTGCTCGATCACGTACTCCAGCGTCTTGCGGATCAGCATCTCCAGGTCCAGCTCTTCGCGCACCAGCACGTTGAACTCGCTGGTCTGCACCACCTGCTGCATCTGCGTGGCCAGTTCCTGGTATGCGACCACCAGGTCGTTGCACAGCACATCCACCTGACCGGCCACATCCTTGCGGGCCTGGTCCAGCTTCTTGCACAACCGGCGAAGCCGCTGCAGACGGCGGACGGTGTTGCGCTGCTTATCCAGACGTTGGGCGGCGGCGCCCAGACGCTGCGCCACCTCTTCGGTGGTCAGCGGTTTGACCAGCATGTCCACCGCACCGGCCCGGACCGCGGCCGTGGCCAGGTCGTAGCGCGGCTCGTCGCTCAGCATAAGCACCTGTGTTGAAGTGTGCTGGCCGGCGATGAACCGGATCAGGTCCAGCCCGTCGCCGTCGCTGAGTTGATGGTGAATCAGGGCCAGGTCGATGGCGGTGTTCGACAGCAGCTTGCGGGCGGCGTGCAGGCTGGGGGCGTGACTGACGCGCAGGTGGCGACCTGCGACGCGGCAGTTTTCCAGCAGCTTGACCGCAGAGGGATCACGATCGACCAGTAACAGGCGATAAGCCTCGACCTCGAAGGGCGACGGATCGGAGCGGGCGATGGCCTGACGAGAGCGGTTAACCACTTCAATCTCCTGCGATGAACAGACCCACGGCTATCCCGGATGCACCGCATCCTGCGGGTCTATCCTGCAATCGGCCGTTGGCAGTAGCCTGTCCATGTGAAAATGCTTTGTTTTATGGAAGCGGCCGGTTGACTTTGCCGCGAACGCTGACTGATCGTTCTGTGACGGTGGGGTAGGCTTGAGGGGTGAGGCCTGAGGCTTGAGTGCCTTTCTCCTCAAGCCTCAAGCCTCACTGCTCAAGCCTTACTCCCCGGCAGGCGCAAGGTGGCGGTGGCGCCCTGGCCGAGGGCGGAGGTCAGTTGCACGCTGCCGCCGTGAGCCGCGGCCAGTTGCTGGGCACGGGGCAGTCCCATGCCGACGCGGCGGCCGGCAGGCAGGGCGCTGAAGAACGGATCGAAGGCGTGATCCAGCGTGCGCTTGTCCATGCCCGCGCCGTCGTCAGTCACACGGATCAGCACGGCATTGTCTTCCGGATCACGCAGGGCCTGGACCAGCACTTCACTGCGCGGCCGGGCCTGCATGGCGTTGGTCAGCAGTTCACTGACAGCCCGGCTGACCATCTGCGGATCGACATCCACTTCGCCCAAAGGATGGTTGATGCGCAGCGTGATGGCGGTATTGTGCTTCTCGGGCGTCCACTGCTGACTGACTTCGCGGATCACCTCGTCCAGCAGTCTGGACAGGTCCGTGGCCTGGCGGCGAGCCCGCGGCGGATCGGCGAACATGTGCAATGCGGTAATCAGGTCGCTGAGACGATGCGATTCCTCGTGGATGGTTTTGGCAGCCTTGAACTCCTTGCTGCGCTGGTTCAATCCCATCATCAGCAACTGGCTGCGCCCGCTGATCACCGCCAGCGGGTTGTTCATCTCATGGGCCGCCCCGGCCGCCATCTGACCCAGATGGGCCAGCGACTCCTGCCGCAGCAGGCGGTCCTGGGCCTCGGCCAACTGGGCGTTGGCTTCGGCGAGCTGCTCACCCAGGCGGCGGGCGCCTTCGTGCTGCTGGGCCGCGGCAATGGCAGCGCCCCAGGTGGCGCACAGCGTGTGCAGCATGGACCACTGAGGCAATTCCTGGCGATCGTGCAGCAGCACGCCGGCCGTTCCCCAGCCGCAACTCAGCGGCAGCAATCGCACCTGACGCAGATCGTCTGCTTCCATCAGGTAATCGGCCAGCCACGGCAGAATGCCCATCAGGCTCACCGCGCCACCGGACTCCAGCGAATCACCCCCCAGCTCGTTCCACTTCGGCGCCAGCGGCGGCGGATCGACATACTGGGCGTGCACCGCATGACCTTCACGGTTGTACTGGCAGATCAGCCACGAGCCTTCGCCGTCATCCGTTTCCATCCCCGGCACGAGCATGGCGTAGTACCCGCCGCCCAGCACGCCGCGGGCCGACTCGACCACCGCTTCCAGCACGTCCTGCACGCTGCGCCCCGGCACGGCCGATCCATGAAACGCGGTGATGGCATCCAGCACGCGCGACTGCTGCTGGGCCATGCGCCCGCGCCGCTCCAGCACGCCGTTGATGCGGCCGAGCTCTTCGTTGGCGCGTTGAATCGATTGCAGGAACATGGCCGGCGTCGGCACATCGCGCAGGCCCAAAGCCCCGGCCCGCTCGTCCACGTCGCTGTGCAGGCCGGCCACCGCTTCCTCCACCATGCGGGCGTCGAGGTTCAGACGCTCGATCAGGAATGACGGGTCCTGATTGAACTTGAAATTGCCGCTGTAGCCGAGGTGCTGGCGACGGACCAGGATGTCAGCCAGCTCGATCAGGGCCACGAGGTTGCGATGCTCCAGGCGCGGCAGCGTGTCGTAGGTCGCCCCGTGCAGCCAGATGCAGTCCTGTAATCGATGCGGCAAGCGCCATTGCTCGGCCAAACGTTTGCCGACCGTGTGATGGTCGAGGCCGACGATCTTGCGCTCAAACTGGGCGATGTTGCCCTGGTTGAACTCGGTCAGCTCGATGACGCGGGCATAGCTGCGGGGCAGGACGTAATCGAGGGCAAGCTTGCCGATGTCGTGCAGAAGCCCGCAGACGAACGCCTCGTCGCGGTGCAGGTCGCGTCGGCCCTTGTGGGCCTTGGCGATGCGCTCGGCCAGCACGCCCACCGCCAGGCTGTGCAGCCAGAAACTGCTGCGATCGAAGGCTTTCCCCGTGTCGCTCGCAGCGACAGCGGTCTCAACTTCCGGGGGCGGGGTTGCCGCGGCCGAGAACATTTCGAAGACCTTGACCGACAGCACCGTGTTGCGGATGGCGTTGAAGCCCAGCAGGACGACGGCCTTGTCCACGCTGAGCACCTGCTCGCGCAGGCCCTTGTCGGCCGTGCGGCACATGCGCAGCACCTTGGCGGTCAGGGCGGCGTCGGCACTGATCAGTTCGATGACCTGGCGGGCATGCGAATCGTCGCTGGTGGTCAACTCCAGCAGTCGGGCCGCCACCGCGGGAAGGGTGGGCAGCGACTCGATCTGCCGCAGGATCAGCTCGATTCGGCGCGGCCTGGTCGGATCAACGGAAATCATGGATGGTTCGCTTCGAGTTTCGAGTGTCCTGTTTCAGGTCCGCGATGCCCGACTCGAAACCACCTCACAAGCTCAATAACGCCTCGATCCGCTTCAGGAGCGTTTCGATGTTAAACGGCTTCTTGAGGAATTCATCAGCCCCGCGCTTCAGCAGATCATCAACCTCCTGCTGGTTGACCACGCCGGAGACGATGATGATGCGCATGTTCTTGAGATCCTCATTGCGGCGGACGGTCTCACAAACGATGTTGCCGTTGATGTCAGGCAGCATGTAGTCGAGGATCATCAGGTCGGGCTTGAACTCCGCCGAGACCACGCCGGCGTCATACCCGGTCGAGGCGCTACGCACGGCAAAGCGTTGGTCGGCGCCCAGCAGGTCCTTGAACAGCTCGATGATCTGCGGATCGTCATCGACCACCAGGATACGCTTGGCTCCGCCGTCGAGGGTGTCGGTGGGGATTTCGTTATCGCGCATGAAACGGATCAGGTCCTCGCGCGGGATGCGGCGGAAGCGCGAGCCGGGCACGCGGAACCCGCCCAGCCGGCCGGCGTCGAAGCAGCGAATGATTGTCTGCTGGCTGACCTTGCAGATGGAAGCTGCCTCGCCGGTGGTGAATACCTGCTTGTCAGTGATATTTTCCGTGTGCGTGTTCGATCCGTTGTTGGACACCATGACATCTTTCCCCAAGGGGTGGCGCAAAGGGATTGCCTATTTCTCCCAGCTTTCCATCGGGTCAGGCCAGGCGCAACTTGACCGCGCAGCCCGGTCAAGGCAGGTCGGCGATATTCGAGCCCGCGCAATCGTCACAGGCGTCACAGAGGGGTGCGGCCTCTCCACTTTAGTGGAGCGTAAACATATACCTGCACGCGCCACTGAAGTGGAGCGGCCTAAGGACTTGTTACGGTGCGGGTCACTTCAGTTCGACGGACCAGTAGGCGTGATCGAGGAACTGCTTCCAACTGGCGTATTTTTCATGGCCCAGGCGCAGGGCGACCACGGGGTTGCGGGCCGGCTGTACGGGTTTGCGGGTCAGCGTCATGTGAGCCTGCCGCGGGGTGCGGCCGCCCTTGCGGGCGTTGCAGCGGACGCAGCAGCAGACCAGGTTGTCCCAGGAACTGGCCCCGCCGCGGCTGCGCGGGATGACGTGATCGAGCGATAACTCACTGGTGGGAAACTTGTCGCCGCAGTATTGGCAACGGTTTTCGTCACGGGCGAAGATATTGCGACGATTGAGCTTCACTTCCCGCCGCGGCAGCTTGTCGTAGCCCAGCAGACGGATGATCTTGGGCACGGCAATCTGGCAGCGGACGGTGCCCACCCACTCGTACTGCTCGCGGATCAGGCGGCGCTCGAAGCTCTCTCGAGCGGTCGAAACATCCAGCCAGGAATCGAAGTCGTGCCCGGTGTACGAGCCGTCGTCAACGCGGATGACCTCCGCCAGGTCACGGAAGAGCATCGACAGCGCACGGCGGGCGTCCACGATGCGGATGGCCATCCACATCCGATTGAGCACCAGCACGTGGCTGTTGAGCGCCGAAGTCTGGGCGATCACGATTCTGCTCCTCAGCCTTGCCGACCAATCGCCAACAACCACTCCATGCTATCGGACCCAGGCCCACGGAGCAATGCCCCCGGCCGTCAAGCGCAGGCCTGCAAGACACGGTAGCGGCCGAGTTTGAGCGGCGATCTTGCATTTCGCAAGTCACCGGTTAATCTTACGGATCTTGCCCCACGGGGCTTGAACTCACCGCACCGGGCGAGTGCCAGAGTGGCCAAATGGGGCGGGCTGTAAACCCGCTGGCGTAAGCCTACGTAGGTTCGAATCCTACCTCGCCCACTTCTTCATCATTTCGCAGCATTCTGCTAACAGTTTCAGCCGGCTATCGGTGCTTAACCGGGCCTTAACCTGATAAACATTGACTGTCATTGACGCTCGACTTATCGCTGCAAGTCAACCAGAATAGCCGATAGAAAGCAGGTAAATTCAGGAATTGCTTTTGGGAAATGGCGCGATCAGTGTCTGCGTTATCAACTACAACGGGGCGGGTTATCTGCCGCGTACCCTGGAGGCGGTCGCGCAACTGGGCGACTTGGTGGTTGAGCTGTTCGTGGCTGACGACGGCTCCACGGATGGCAGCGTGGCCCTGGTGCGCCGGGATTACCCACACGTGCGCGTGGTTGAGCATCAGCACAACCGGGGGGTGTCCGCCTGCCGCAACAGCGCGCTGGGCGCTGCGACGCAGGATCGAGTGCTGCTGATCGACAACGATGTCCGTCCATTGCCGGGCTGTGTGGAGCTTCTGCACGCTGCACTCGATGCCCATCCCGCTGCGCTGTGCGCCATGCCTGCGATCATTTACGAAGATGAACCCGACATGGTCCAGTATGTCGGGGCAGAGTCGCACTTTCTCGGCGTGCCGGCGCTGGGCAGCCCTGACAGCGCGGCGGCGCAACTGGACACGCAGGTCCAGACCTGTTCCTCATTGATCACCTGTGCCGTGCTGGTGGACAAGGCTCGCTGGGCGGATCGCCCTTGGTTTGACGAAGACTTCTTCCTTTATCTGGAGGATCACGAACTGGGTTTGCGGGTCGCGCTGTCGGGTTTTGAGCTGCTCACCGTTCCGGAGGCACGTTGCCTGCACGGAGCGGGCACGGTGGACATCTCCATTCGCCAGACCGGCCGCTTCACACCCCGCCGCGTGCGCCAGACGATGCTCAATCGTTGGCAGGTGATTATCAAGCTGTACCAGATTCGGACCATGCTGCGTTTCGCCCCGGCGTTGCTGGCGTTTGAGATTTTTCAGTTCCTGGGCGCGATCTACAAGGGCTGGCTGGGGCATTGGCTGTGGGCTGTGGCCGCGCTGCTGGGCCGCCTGCCGAGGCTGATGCGCAAACGGCGGGCATTTGGAAAGCAAAGACAGCGTCCTGATCTGGATGTGCTGACGGGCGGGCCGTTCCCCTACAACAAGGCCATGCACAGCGGCCGGCTCGAACGCGCCGCTCAGCGCCTGCTCGATGCGATCGTTCGCTGCAACTGGCATCTGACAGGGGGACGACGATGAGCGCGGACAAAGCCAGGCGCGACCTGGTGCTCAGTTTCGGCTCGCACGTGCTGTTCAAGCTGTTGGGTTTTGTGACTCTGGCTCTGCTGGCGCGGCAGCTTTCGCAGGCGGATTACGGCAAGCTGATGTTCGCCCTGTCGCTGTGCCTGACGGCTGTGCTGGTGACGGACCTGGGCGCCAGCACTGATTTGCAGCGGCGCGTGGCGGCTTCACCATTCGCCGCTCGCCGCCGACTGGGCCTGGTGATCTCCGCCCGTCTGCCGCTGCTGGCGGTGTATTACCTGATCATCCTGGCGTGGGTGGGATTGACCAAGGCCGATGCGCTTCTGATCGTGGCGGTCATCGCCCTGCACGCGATCGGCAAGGACCTGTACCGCTCCTACTCGCTGCTGTTTGCCGGTCTGCAGCGAATTGGATTGTCCATCGTGGCGTTTACCGGCGGGCTGCTGCTGTTGACGGCGGGCGTGGCCCTCGGTGCGGTGCTGGATCAGGGCGTGCGATGGATGGCGAGTTGCTACGTGCTGGGCGCGGCTGCGATGCTGATGATTGCGGCCGCGGCGACGCGGGCCACGATCGGCCGGCCACGCTTGCTGCTGCCGCGTCCGGCTGTGATGAAGCGGGTGTTCGGGGGCTCGATGTTTCTGTTCGCACTGGCGGTGATGAGCCTGGTCCACTTCAGCGCCGACACGCTCATGCTGGGTTACATGCGACCCTATAACGACGTGGCCACCTACGAGGCGGCTGCCAAACTGCTGGAAGCCTCGCAGTTTCTGGTGCGGCCGCTGACGTTGATCCTGTTTCCGATCTGCGCCCAACTGGCGGCCCGCGGCAACTGGGTGGACCTGCACCGCCTGCTGCACAGGATGTTCCTGGTCGTGACCGGCGTGGGGCTTGTCGCCTGTGCCGCGATGGCGCTGCTGGCCGGCGTCCTGGTGCGAATCGTGTACACGAAGACGTATGATGATTCAGCGATGGTGCTGCGCGTGCTGTACCTGAGCGTGCCGGGGCTTTACGTGGCGACGGTGGGCGCGTTCCTGGCAGCATCGGTGCATCGCGAGAAGAGGGCGGTGGCGGTGATGACGGCCGGTGTGCTGCTGAACGTGCTGGCCAATGCGTGGGCGATCCCGCGCTACGGCCCGCTGGGGGCGGCATGGGTGACCGTGGTCACGCAGACGCTGGTTGCCGTGTGTCTGGTATTCGAGGCCTACCGTGCGGTGTCAGAGCATCGAGCGCTGGATGCCGCTGCGGAGCGCGACTTGGAACGGGAAGTGGGGGCCACCCATGAGTAAACCCCTGCGCATCGCCATGATCGCAGCCTGCCCGTTTCCCTGGCCGCGCGGCACACCTATCCGCATCCACCGCATGGCCGAGGCCCTGGCCCACAACGGCCACGACGTTCACGTGGTCACCTATCACCTGGGAGAAACGCCTGCGGACCTGCCGTTCACCATCCACCGCATCCGCGATGTGCCCGCCTACCGACGGACGGAGCCGGGCCCCACGCTGCGCAAGCTCATCCATCTCGACCCCATGATGGTGCGCCTGCTTCGCCGGTTGCACAGCGAGATTGATTTCGACGTCGTTCATGCCCACCACTACGAGGGGATTCTCATCGCTTCCCGGGCCGGCAAACACCGCCCGATCATCTACGATGCGCACACCACGCTGGCCGGTGAGTTGCCGCAATATCGCCTGGGTTTGCCCTGCTCGGTGAAGCGTTCCATCGGCAGCCAACTGGATCGCCGGCTGCCCAGGCGTGCTCATCACACCATTGCCGTCAGCCAGACCATCCGCGACATCCTGGTCTGGATCAAGGCGGCCCGGGCCGATCAGGTGGAGGTCATCCCCAACGGCGTGGAATGGCGGCATTTCGTGGCGCAGCCGGCCCCCGGCTTTGAAGCACCCCTGATCATCTTCACCGGCAATACGTCGCGCTATCAGCGCGTGGATCTGTTGATCGAAGCCTTTGCTCTGCTTCATCGACGCCGGCCGCACGCCCGACTGTTGATCGTCACCGATTCAACGTTTGCTCCCTACGAGGATCAGGCCCGGCAACTGGGTGTGCGCCAAGCCATCGACCTGTGCAATGCAACTTTTGATGAGCAGCCGGCTTTGCTCGCCGCCGCGGATGTGGCGGCCAATCCACGCACGGAATGTGACGGCATTCCCCAAAAGCTGCTCAACTACATGGCGGCCGGCAAACCGATCGTCTCATTCGAAGGTTCGGCCGTCATGCTCAAGCACGAGGTCACGGGTCTGCGCGTGGCCAACGGCGACACGCAGGCCATGGCGTCCGCGATGCTGCGACTTCTCGATGATCGCGCTCTGGCCAAGCGACTGGGCGATGCGGCGCGGCAGCAGATGCAGCAGGAATTCTCGTGGGATAGCGTCGCACGCCGCGTGGAGGCGGTCTATCGCGCCACGATCAGCTCTTTTAGTGGCCATGCGGCCGAAGGTCGTTGATCGGCCTGACTTACTTGTTCAGCAGTTCCTGGATCGGCTTGCCGGCAAAATGCTGGGGAATCGGCGCTCCGAGCCATTGGAACACGGTGGGGATCAGGTCGGCGGTGTCGTGTGTCTGGCTGCTGGGCCCCGGTGCGATGTCCGGGCCGGCGGCCACGAACCAGCCGTGCGGCGTGTGATTGCCGCTGCGACCGCTGTGCAGTTTGCGCCCCTTGGGCCAGCGCACTTCGCCGAAGCGTTCGCTGACCACGCCGCTGGACTTGGCCACCGCGTGCGGCGGATCCCACAGCACCACCAGGTCCGGCAGCATCTTGCGCCGCGGTGCATCGGCTCCCACGATGTCATCCACACGAACCACGCCGCGGATCACCGGCTTGCCCGTTTCGATGTCGCGGAAGCTGCGCAGCGCTTCGTCCAGTTCGGCGATCACCTGGTCCACCTCGCGGGGCTCGATGCAGCCTTGTTTCTCGCGGCCCTTGATGTTCAGGCGCACGTAGCCGTTGTAGTCCATCGGCAAAGTGAAATAGCGGGTCCGCGGCCAATCCAGCATCCGCCGCGACCACAGCGGCACCAGGGCCTTATTCCAACTATGCGGAATGCGCCGCGTCACCTGCCGCACCAGTGTCCAGGGCAGGGCCTTTTTGATGCGGAAAACCAGGCCTTTTTTAGGCTCCGGGGCCACGCCGCCGCCGCGATGGATCTGCTCGACAATCTGCGGCAGGTGCTCGTACCAGCCGTCGTTGGGGCCCATGCCGTGCAGAGCGAAGGCGATGATCCGCGCGTCATCCGGCGCAGCTTCCAACACTCGCCCGAGCTGAGTATCGAACGATTCGTAACACGCATCGCGGGCCCCGCGCAGTTTGGTCAGCGTCGCTTCATCCACGCCGTCGGCGTCGATCTGGGACAGGTCCCACAGGTAATGCGTCCCGCGATGCACCGCTCCGAACACCGCCAGCAGCAGATCCCACCGTTTCTGTTTGAGGTAATCGCAGACAAGGTTCGCGAACTGGGCGTTGGTTTCGGTTACCTCCTGGAGTTGGGCCAGCAGGGTGGATGCATTTTGCGGCCCGAAGACTTCGGGAGTCAGCCGCGGGTTGCCGTGTCGGTTCACTGCTCGCTTCCATTCACCGGGCGGATGATACACACTGCCGAAATCATCGTGACACTGCCAGCCGTTGATCATCACCTGGTGGGGGCCGCCGGCACGCACCGCAGCGTATGGCACGTCCAGCAATGCCACGTGGAAACGATCATCCAGCAGTTTCCAGAAAGGATTCAGCGGCATCCATGAAGGATTGACATACTGGATCTGCTGCTTGTCCGGGTTCCACAGCTTGTTGAAGTACCACCCGTGATCACCCAGTCGGGCTGAGCAGAAAAAGGTGGACCACACCAGGCTCAGAAAGTTCGGCGGCTCGGTCTGCAACCGCCCCCAGCGCCCGCGCTGTCGCAGTCGGGCGAGGTTCGGCATGCGACCTAGCGCGATCAACTGGTCGATCAGGTCGATCTCCGTGGCATCGAAGCCCAGCAGGATGATGGGGGGACGTTCAGCAGCAGCAGTCGTGGAAGATGTAGGGTTCATCATGAGGTGCACATCTTAGCCGGGCTGGTGGGGCGAATCTCCCGCCAAGCGCCGTTGTGCCTGATGCTGGCGATGGCAGCCTCGATCGCGGCGACGGACGCAAGGCCATCGATCACGTTTGCTCCCCGCCCGTCATCCCGGCCGCGGCAGGCGTCGGCGAATCCGACAAGCTGGGCGCGGAAACTCTCATCGGTCGCCGTCAACCGGCCGGTGAGTTTGCACGCAGCCAGCTTCAGCTTGTTCCACGCATTGGCCGAGGCGGTCGCCTGGCGCGTGCGGGCGGCATCGCTGACCACCAACGATTCAACGTAGCGGGCGCTGTGACCCACGATGCAGATGGCGGTGATATCTCCTGCCAGTTGCACAGCCATGCGCACGATCAGGCCGTCAGCTTCATTCTCCACGCGGGCTTGCAGGCGCTCGATGGGCTGACCGCACACGTGTGCGACCAGGTCCAGCGCATGCGAGCCGGCATCGTGGAGCACAAAGTCCGGCGTGATCGACTTATCGCCGCTCTGCCATCGTCCGGTCTCGGCGATGAAGGTGAAAGTGATCTGCCGCATGATGTTGGCTGCCGCTTGCCGCAGCGCCATGTAATCGCGGCGGTATCGTCGGTTGAATCCCACGCGCAGGACTTTTCCGGATGTTTGCCGGGCATGTTGCAGGCGGCGGGCTTCGTCCAGAGTTAAGGCCATGGGCTTTTCCACCAGCACGTGCAGGCCCGCAGCCAGCAATCGCTCGACGATCGCGGCATGCGTCTGCGGCGGCGTGCAGACCAGAGCGGCGTCTGCTTCAACAGAATGCAGCAGTTGCTCAACATCCGGTTCACAGCGTGCCGACGGAAGCTGGTTGCTGATCCACGCCCGGCGAACCTCCTCCATCTCACAGACGCCGACCAGTTGAACCTGCTCACAGCCGCCGATCGCCGGCAGGTGATAGCGCTCAAACACCCGCCCGCATCCGATGACCACCAGACGCAGTTGACCCTGGTCCATGCCCCCTCTATCGGCCCAACCCGGCAGCGGGCCTTACTCTCTGCCGGCCCGTCCGGCGCGGGCATGGTAGCGTTTGGGCGTGGAAGGGCAGCTGCTGGAGGCGGGGATGTTCGTGCTGCTGCACTTGATGTGGATGACGGCCATGATCTACATCACCAGCCGGGCCATGGTGCCTCTGTTCGGGTTCGGACCGGGGGCGGAAGTGTGACTGGCGATCAGGCTGGGTGTGGTGGTGGTGGTGGTGATCAACACGGTACTGGGCGGCATCCGCGCGGTGCTATGATGCGACCTGGCTCGGCCGCGTTTGGCGCGATGAATCGCGTCGCTTTGATACTCATCATGGCCCCCGCGGTGGGGGTTACGCTGGTGTGTTGTGACGACTTCCAGCACCATTCACCGCAAGGAGACCATGATGAGATTCTACACCCGACGCCACCAGTTTACCTGTGGGAT
>JADLFV010000149.1 GCA_020849625.1 Phycisphaeraceae bacterium | reverse complement strand
CCGATACCCGACACCCGATACCCGATCACGATCCGCTCGATCTGGACCGGTTGACCTACGACGATCCCAGGGTGCTGGACCTGTTCGCCCGCGGCGAGACGGCCGGCGTGTTCCAGTTTGAATCCGGCGGCATGCGCAACACGCTGCTGGCCATGAAGCCCGACCGCTTCGAAGACCTGATCGCCGCCAACGCCCTGTTCCGGCCCGGGCCGATGGAGCTGATCCCCAATTACGCCAACCGCAAGCACGGCCGCGAACAGGTGCCGCGCGTGCACGAGGTGGTCGATCGCATCACCGCTGAGACCTACGGCATCATGGTCTATCAGGAACAGGTGATGCAGGTGCTCAACCAGCTCGGCGGCGTTCCCCTGCGGGCTGCCTACAGCATCATCAAGGCCATCAGCAAGAAAAAAGAGAAGACCATCAATGCCGCCCGCGAGGATTTCGTGGCAGGCGCCGGCCGGCGCGGCGTCAACAAGCGGCAGGCTGAGGAGATGTTCGACCTGATCCTCAAGTTTGCCGGCTACGGCTTCAACAAGTCGCACTCCACCGGCTACGCCATCGTCGCCTACCAGACCGCATACCTCAAGACCTATTTCCCCGTGCAGTACATGGCCGCGGTGCTCACCTACGAATCGGTCAGCACCGACAAGGTAGTCGAGTACATCGACGAGTGCCGTCGCTGCCGGCTGCCCAATGGCCCCCCGCCCCCAGAGAAGCACGGCATCGAGGTGCGCCCGCCGGAGATCAACCTGTCGGAGATCGCCTTCACGGTGGTCTATGACAAGGACGAGCCGCGCGATCCATCGCATGGGCACATCCGTTTCGGGCTCAGCGCCGTCAAGGGCGTGGGTGAGAAAGCCATCAGCGCCATCATGCAGGAGCGTGAGAAGTCGGGCCCCTTCCGGGGGCTGTACGACTTCTGCGAGCGCGTGCCGCCGGGCACGGTCAACCGGGCCACGATTGAAGCTCTGATCAAATGCGGGGCTTTCGACAGTCTGCACGGCGTCGAGCAACGGGCGGCCATGCTGGAGGCTTTGGACACCGCGATTCAACTCGGCCAGCGGGCGGCCCGCGATCGCGCCAGCGGCCAGATGAACTTCTTCAGCGCAGCGGAGGCCGATTCATCGGCCGTCTCCTCCGCCGATCTGTCGCAACCGAAACTTCCGGCCGTCGAATCCTGGTCGCGCCAGCAGCAGCTCAAGCACGAGAAGGACGTGCTGGGCTTCTACATCTCCGCCCATCCGCTGGACGAGCACGCCGATCAACTGGCTCGCTTCAGCAACGTTGCGATTGCTGACATTCGCCGCCTGCCCGCCGACACGCCGGTGATCGTGGCCGGGATGATCAGCCGCCTGCGCCCCACGCGCACCAAGAAGGGCGACGCCATGGCCATGCTCACGCTGGAGGACAAGACCGGCTCCGTCGAGGCCGTCGCCTTCCCGCGCACTTTCGACATCTGCTCGGCCCTGCTACAACAGGACGCCATCGTTTACCTGGAAGGCAAGGTCGATCGCCGCCGCGAAGAGCCCAACATCATCATCGATGTCGTGACGTCCATGGCTGAAGCTGAAGTGATGTACACCCGGGCGGTCAAGATCACCCTGTTTGATCCGACGCCGCCTGCCGAGGGCAGCGTTTTCCAGAGTCGCCTGACGGACCTCAAGGAAGTGCTGCGCCAGGCCGGCCAGCGTCCTGCTCCGCGGCGGGCGGAGGTGATCTGCGAACTGCACCAGGCGGGCAAGGTGGTGTCGCTGCGGCTCAACGGTCTGCGCGTGGCGGTGGATCAGCACCTGATCAGCGGCGTGCGCGGCGTCTTGTCACGGGCTGCGGGTGGGCGGGTTGCCTGCGAACCGCTCGGACCGCCGCGCCTGAACGTGCCCACCTCTCAGCCGGTGGACGACGACATGGACGAAGCACCCCTGATCACCGTGGGCAGCAGTCGGGCCGGCAGCGACAGCGAAGTTTGCGCCAGCATCGATCGGTATTGAGAATTGCTGATGTGTGATTGTTGATTGCTGATGTCAGAAACGATACGGACGACAATGTCTTTACATCAGCAATTCGCAATCAGACATCAGACATCTGTTATAATCACCACCTGATGGCAACTGCCTGAGCAACAGTCCGGCCGACCGCTGCCCCTTGGCGCGGTGACTGCGCACACGTCTCAACGTGCCGGGCTGATCCTCCGCTTGTGTCCGCTTGTTTTTTCGCACACGCGCGAGAGTTGCTCCCCATGTCATCCGGATTCACCTGCATTCACTGCCGTCAGCCGGTGGATGGCCGCTCGTTCGGCACCCGGCATCGCAATCACTGTCCCTATTGCCTGTGGTCGCGCCACGTGGACGTTCAGCCCGGTGACCGCCAATGCGCCTGCCGCGCCCCCATGCGCCCGATCGGCATCGAGGTGCGAGAGGAGGGTGAATGGGCCATCATTCACCGCTGCACCGGCTGCGGGGCTATCAGGGTCAACCGCATCGCCGGCGACGACCGCGAGTTGGCCCTGCTGCAACTGGTCCTGCGCCCGCTGGCCAATCCGCCGTTCCCGTTGGACCATCTGCCAGGGTGAGAGAGGATGTGTGATGGATGATCGATGATGGATGATTAGAGGAAGGCGCTGTACTCCCGCACATCCATCATCCATCATTCTCCACCCGGGCAATCGCCTTGCGCTCCCGGTCATAGATGTACAGCTTGCCCGGCTCGGCTTCATGGGTGCGGCAGAGCTTGTGTGAGCCGTCGCACAGGGGCAGGTTCTTGCTCAGACCGCAGCCGCAGACCCAGGCGCTCTTTTCCTGGGGCTTGATCTCGTAGGGACCGAGTTGTTCGTGACGCACCATTCTGGCCATAGGTTGGCTCCTTTCACCCTCATCATAGGCCTCAAACGGGGCTGCGGCGTCAGCAGACTTCGTACTGGCCGAACTCCAGGGCGGCGGCATACATGGCAGCCAGGTTTTCCTCGGGCACCAGCGGCGGCAGGTTGTGGGCTTCGCGCATGACGAATCGCTTGCCTGCCATGATGCCGCTCTGCAGGATTTCTCGCGTGCGCTCGAACACTTGCTCGGGCGAACCCTTGAGCAGCAGGGGAACCTGGGGCCCGCCCTGAATCATGACGTCCTGACCCAGCTTTCGCCGCAGGCCGCCGTGGTCCACGGGGAAGCCGGTGTCGAAGACGGTGATGTTGATCTCCTCGTGCATGGCGGGGAAAAGGTGCGTGGCGTTGCCGCACATGTGCAGAGCACGCTCGCTGTCAGGCGCGGCGCCGCAGCCGTCGGTTTCCTGGATGCGATACAACCGTTCGTGGTGCGGCTTGACCATCGTGCGCCATTGCTCGACGCCCAGCATGGCGCAGGCGTCGTCGGCGATGTGGTGGTGCGGCGGCCGAACCACATCGCCGTCGAACGCTTCTGCCAGGGCGCGGCGGCGATGGGCTAAAGCATCGACGACGAACGCCATCAGTTTCTGGGCATACTCCGGCTCGGCCAGCAGGTCCATGAGGAAGCTCGGCCCGCGCAGATTGCAGCCGATGGTGACCGGCCCGTCGGTGCCCAGGTAACTGACCGGCAGCAGCTTGACCGGCCGACCCTCGAAGGTCATGCCTTCAGCCAGCTTCTTCATGTCGCGCCACATGCGCATTTGATGTTTCCAGTAGGGCGTTTCCAGCGGATGCTCGAGATCGACGTCGAACACCTCGTTTCGCCGATCGTCGTCGGCAAAGGGCGGCGGCTCGGTGGTCGGCACCTGGCCTGGAGGAAAGCACACCTCGGCCCCGAAGGCGGCCGCCTCGTACGTGTTGTGCAGATACAGCTGAACCTCCCACACCTCGGGCAACTCATGCGGCCAGTCCGAGTGTTTGCTGATCACGGTCCGGTTGAACAGCAGGTGCTGAAGTTCCATCTTCAGGTGGGCCTTGGGATCGTGGTAGCAATCTTCAAAGGTATAACCGTCGGGATTCCAGTCCGGCAGAACCATCACCACGCGGACGTTGGTCTTGATGAACATGGGCACGCGCGTGTGCCGGCCTTCACGATAGGCCCGCCACAAGGCAGCCTTTTCCTGATCGCTGATGATCGGATGTTCGAGCAGAGTCATGCGTTCGCTCTTTTATTGCATGGATCAGGTCAGCCACGTTCACGGGGAGATCAATCTACCACCAGCCACCGCAAAATCGGCGTCTTTTCCATGGATGCTCCTGAAATGACATGCGACACACCGATTTCGGCAGGCTGCTTCAAGCCTGATCGTAATTCCCGTACTCCAGGGCCGCGGCGTACATGGCAGCCAGGTTTTCTTGCGGCACCAGCGGCGGCAGGTTGTTGCCCTCGCGCAGGGTGAAGTAACCGCCTTCCATGACGCCGCTCTGGAGGATTTCGCGCGTGCGCTCAAAGACCTGTTCGGGTGAGCCGTTGAGCAGGACCTGCACCTGCGGACCACCCTGGATTAGCACATCAGGGCCGAGTTTGCGCCGCATGGCCCCGTGATCGATCGGGAAGCCGGTGTCGAAGAGGGTGACGTTCAGTTCTTCGTGCAGTGCGGGGAAAAGATGCGAAGCGTTGCCGCACATGTGCATGCCGCGGCGGGCCAGTGGATTGGTGGCGCCGAAGCCGTCAGTCTCCAGCATGCGGTAAAGACGTTTGTGGTGGGGCTTGACCAGCGTGCGCCATTGTTCGAGCCCGAGCATGGCGCAGGAGTCGTCAGCGAGCATGTAGTTCGGATTGCGCAGGATGTTGCCGTCGAACTCTTCCATCAGGGCCCGACGGCGATAGGACAAGGCATCGATCACGAACGCCATCAGCTTCTGGGCGTACTCCGGCTCAGTCAGCAGGTCCATGAGGAAGTTGGTGCCGCGCAGATTGCACCCGGCGGTGACCGGGCCGTCAGTGCCCATGTTGCCGATGGGAATGATCTTGACCGCCCGGCCCTCGAAGGTCGTGTCCGCGGCCAGCTTCACCATCTCCCGCCACATGCGCAGACGCCCCTTCCAGTAGGGCGTATCGAGCGGGTGCTTGATGTCAACGTTAAATACTTCGTTCCGCAGATCGTCGTCGGCGAAAGGCGGCGGCTCGGTGGTCGGCACCTGGCCCGAGGGGAAGTACACCGTGGCGCCGAAGGGGGCTGCCTCATAAATGTTGTAGAAATACAGCGGCACTTCCCACACGTCCGGCAACTCGTGCGGCTGGTCCGAATGTTTGCCGATCACCTGTCTGCGATACAGGGCGTGCTGCAGCTCGATCTTCAGATGCGCCTCGGGGTCATCGTGACAATCCTCGAACGTGTAACCGTCGGGATTCCACTGCGGCAGAGGGTGCACCACTCGGGCGTTGGTGCCGATCATCACCGGCACGCGGGCGCCGCGGCCCTCGGCGTGGGCTTGCCACAGGGCGAGTTTTTCCTGGTCGCTGATGACGGGATGTTCGAGCATTTGCATCGGGTTGCTCCATGTTCAGAGACAAACCAGCATAGAGGGCCGCGGCACTCACCGCGTGCATTTTTCTTGAGCGAGAAAATCAAACATGCCGCCTCAGGGCACGAGCACCAGCTTGCCGATGTGTCGATCCTGGGCCATGAACTGGTGGGCAGCCACCACATCCCGCAGAGCGAAATGACGTGCCACGTGCTGCTGGAACGCGCCTTCCTGAAACAGTTCCAGAATCGCCTGGCAGGCCGGTCGCCAGATGGATTCACCCTGCTCGACCATGGCCGACATCAGAAACGTCTCGATGCGGCCTCGCCGCGCGATCAGCGGATGCAGGTCCACGACGTCTAGCTTTCCGAGCAAGCCATAAAAACACAGTACACCACCCTGAGCTATGCTGCGGATCTCCTCCGTGAGGTAAGGCCCGGCCGCCACGGGATCGAAGAACACATCAATGCCGTGGCCATCGGTGATCTGTTTGATCTGTTGTCGCCACGGCCGCATGGTGCGCGAGCCGGTGTCGTCTCGATCGTGGGTGATCACGAGGTGATCGAACTGATCCGCGATGGCGGCCGCTTTGTCCTGGCTGCTGGTCAGGCCGACGGAGATGGCATTCAAGTGGCGCGCGACCTGCGCTGCCGCCAGGCCGACCCCGCTGGAGGCTGCGGGGATGGCGACGAATTGGCCCGGCTGTAACCCGATCTTCCAGACCAGCGCGCCCCAGGCGGTCAGATACGTCAGCCAGATGGCGCCGAGTTGATCGTCATCGAGTGCATCGGGTGCTGCGATCAGCAGATCGGTGCTGACGATCATATGCGAACGATAGGTGCCGCCGTGCGGACCTTGCACCCCGCGCGGGACGTGGGGCCCCAGCAGCACGCGCTGACCGCTGCGCCAGTCGGTGACGTCGGGGCCGAGGGCATCGATGACGCCGCCGCCTTCGAGGCCGGGCGTGTAAGGCGGTTCGCCTGTGGAAAGTTTGTAGCGGCCCGCGCGGCCCATCAGGTCAGCGTGGTTCATGCCGATGCTGGTCAGACGCACGCGCACCTGCCCCGGCCCCGGCTGCGGCATCGGCTCGCGCAATACCTGCATCACTTCCGGCGGGCCGAACTGAGGAACGAGGATGCGCGTGCAGTCGGACATGGGGGGTAATGATGAATGACGAAATTCGAATGACGAAACAATGTTCGAATGACGAATGACGAATGACGAAGTGTAACAGTTTCGCCAATCGGACATTCGTCATTGGAATTTAATTCGTCATTCGAATTTCGTCATTCGAATTTCCGCTCCAGCGGTTGTCGTCATTCGAATTTCCCTATTGGGCCTGCTGTTTTTCGCGGCGCTCCTGGCGGCGCTGGCGGATTTCTTCGGGCGTCAGCTTGGGCTTGGCGGTTTCAGTCTGTTCAGCCGGCTGCGCCTGCTGCGTCTGTTTGGTGAAATTCGTGACGATCTGCTCGGCGGCGCTTGGAAGCGTCCAAGGTACTCTGTCCTTGTCACGTTCATTGAGCTTCTGACCGATGGTACCGAGGACATTGCCTAAGTCGCCGCCTTGTTCCTGAAGTTGCTTCAGGCCAAGTTGTTTACCTATGGCGAGCAGGATGGGCATGACCTCTGGCACGGGACGATTCAATGCACCCTTGAGTGGAATGGTCAACACCTGCCCGGGCTGATAGACCTTGTCCATGACCGAGACCTGCGTGATCAGCGTTGCGCCCAGAATGCCCATCTGGAAATCGTACTGATCGCCGGGCACATCCGCCTTGCCCTGGAAGCCGATGGCCAGGTTGCCCGAGGTCATCCACATCTCATCCGTGCGCACCCGGCCGTTGGCCACCACGAAGTTGGCGGGCGTGAACTGGGCAACGTAATCGGTCCCTTCTTGCGGGGCCTGGCCGAAGTGCGTGGCGATGGTGTCCATCAGCTTGGTCATCCAGCCGCGGCGGGTCATCTTCAGTTCACCCAGATCCAGCACGCCCTTGGCCTGCACTTTCTCGAATGCGAACTCCTTCAGCGGCACCTGAAAGCCTTCCTGGCGGATCAGCAGCTTCACGGGCTTGTTGCTGGCGATCACATCGGCGATGGCCGGGTGAATCTTGCCCAGCACGGTGCGGGTGGCTTCCTCGTTGAGCATCAACTGGGCGGTGAAGTCTTCCTTGAGCGTGACCTGGTTGTTCTCGTCGATCTGCAGCGGGGCGTCGGCAGTCAGATCGCGACTGCGCACGGTGAACAGCACGGCTCCCGGGAATTGGCCGATGGCGGCCGCGGTGGCGGTGGGGCCGACGAGTGCGGTGGCCTGGCCGTTGAGTCCACCGAGGTGATCGATCAGCGGCATGGGCACGTTGGTGAGTTTGGCGTCGAGGTTGTAGGGCGGGCCGTCAGCCGTGCTGGTGAGCGTGGCGTCGATGTCCAGGTCGCCGCGCTGATCACCAACATAGATCGGGCCTTTGAGTAACAGCCTCGCCGTGTCGGTCGAGCGGTCGGTGACCAGCGACCCGTTGAGACTGTCGATGGTCATCGGGCCGACGTTGGGCATGTCCAGGGCGATGGCGGTGCTCTGCAAGGTCGCGGCCGCCTTCAGCCTGGTGGTGTCGGGCTTGCCGTCGATCAGCGGCAGCGTGGCTTGCGTGATCGTGGCGGTGACGGTCATGGGTTTGGTCAGTGTGCCTGCCTTGTCACCCATCAGCAACTGGTAATCCGCGGGATCCAGTTGCAGCTTGACCGCTGCCGGGCCGGTGAGTGCGTAGGCGCTGTCGCTGAGGCGCAGCGGGGCGTCCAATGCAATATCGCTGCTGCGGAAGCTGATTTTCAGATCGCCCGGATACGCTCCGGCCATGGTCAGCGTGGCGGTGTTACCCACCAGGGCTGTGGTCTTGCCCGCCTGCTTGAGCCACTGATCGACCAGCGGCACGGGCAAGTCAGCGATCTTCACATCAATGCGATACGGCTTGGCCGATAGATGCGCCACCTCGGCGGCGATGTCCAGCTCGCCGCTGGGCTGGTCCTTGATCGCAAGCGGACTGGCCAGCGTGAGCCTGGCGCTGTCGCTGTCACGATCAGCCCGCACACTGCCGCGCAGCGATTCCAGACGCAGGGCGCCCAGTTGCGGCACGAGCACCGTGATCGGCGTCGCTCGCAGATCAGCAGCCGCTCGCAGCTTCGTCAGGTCAACTTTGCCATCGCTCAACGGGATGAACAGTTCGTTGATATCCGCTTCCAGGGTGGCGCTGTCGCGCAGCGTGCCGCCGCTTTCACCAGCCAGCAGACGATAGGCGCCAGGGCGCAGCTCCAGCTTCACGTGAGCCGGGGCGCTCAGTGCATAAGCCTTGTCATCCAGGCGCAGCGGTGCATCGGCGCTCAGGCGCGGACTTGCGACAGTGACTTTCAGATCACCGGGATATTGGCCGACCGCGGTCAGCGTGGCGGTGTTGCCCACCAGCATCAACGCCCGTCCGTTCTGGCCCGCCAACGAATCGATCAGCGGCATGGGCAGTTCGGTGAGCGTGATGTTCAACTGATACGGCGCTGCCGACAGATGCCCCAACTCGGCCGCCACGTCCAGCTTGCCGATCTGTTCGCCCACGCTCAGCGGACTTTGCAACGTGAGTCTGGCACTGTCACTGGCGCGGTCCGCTCGCAGGCTGCCGGCCAGCGCATCGAGACGCATCTGCCCCACCTGCGGCACATCCGCCACGATCGGCGTCGCGCTGATGTCCGCTTCGGCTCGCAGGTTCGCCAAGTCCGGCTTGCCCTCGCGCAACGGAACGTACAACTCCTTCATGTCCGCGGTCAGCGTGAACGGCTGCTGCAACGTGCCCGCATGATCACCAACGAGCAAGGCATAACTTCCGGGGGAAAGCGTGCATTGCAGATGGGCCGGGGCGCTGAGGGCATAAGCCTCGCTGGTCAACGACATCGGAGCCTGCAGCGCGAGATTATCACCGGTCAACTTGATATCGATATCGCCCGGGTATTGCCCGACCGCGGTGACGGTGACCGTCTGGCCCACCAACGCGACTGCTTTGCCGTTCTGCTGCGCGATCTGATCGACCAGGGCCACCGGCATGTCGCTGATCGTCACGTCGAAACGCCGCCCGGCTGGATCGCTGAACTGATCCACGCGCCCGGCCAGTTGCAGAATCCCCGGCCGGCCGTCCAGCGTGAACGGCCCCTGCAGGGAAAGCTGCGCGGTGTCCGAAGCCCGATCGACCGCGATGTCACCGGCCAGTTGATCGAGGCGCAGGGCGCCCAACTGCGGCACACTCAACACCAAAGCGTCGGCGTTCAGCTTCACAGCCGCTTCCAGCCTGCTCGCATCAGGTTTGCCGTCCTGCATCGGCAGCACCAGGCGCTGGATGCCCACGCGCAACGTCACCGGACCGGCCAGATCACCCGTGCCGACCCACGCCTGGTATGCACCTGGTTGCAATGCCAGCGAAACCTGCGCGCCCTCGCCGACGGATAGCTGCGTCTCGGTCAGGCGCAGGGGAAGGTTGACGTCGAGCGTGCTGCTTTTGGCGGTCAGTTGCAGTTGTGCGTCGCGCTGGGTGCCGGTCACGTCGAGAGAGCCGTCCAGCTTGTCGCCCAGCAGGGCGGTGATTTTGCCGTCGTAATTGAGCAGTTGATCGACAGCCGCCACGGGTAGAGCATCGAGTTCGGTGCGCAACTCGACCTTCGGCTGCTTGCCGGTCGCATCGCTGATGCCGCCGGCCGCGAGGATGCTGCCGCTCAGATCACCCTGCTTGATGGTGGCAGCGATGTCCAAGTCGATGCGATCCAGGCCCGCAATCGCTGCGTGCAGCCTGGGTACGTCCACCTGCACCGGCTCGATGTCGGGCGCCTGCAGCGACAGGCGCACGTTCTTCAGTTGCACGTCGGCGCTGAGTTGCGCGGATGTGGTCGATGATGATTGGTCTGACGAAGTTGATGCCGATTCACTTGTTCCAGTCGGCAGCGCGCGTTGCAGATTGGTCGAGCCGTCCGCGTAGCGAACCAGGTCGATGGTGATGTCGTGCCCGCGGATCGTTCCCAGTTGATCGCTCGATGTCAGCAGTGACAGCAGCGACTTGTCCGGCAGCGCAAGTTCAGCCGCGCTGATGATGGTCTTGCGATCGGGGTCCGCCAGCGTGAAACCCGCCACCCGCGTGCTGGAGAACCAGCCGAGGCTCAGATCGTCGATGGCGATCGCCCCCGGAAGGAAGCGATTGGCGACGGCGACGACGGCATTGGTTCCGGGGGCGCTGCTGACGATCGTGGGCGCCAATACCACCAGCAGCACGATCAGGACCAGCAACACCACGATCGCCCGCAACCAGCGTCGGCGGCGGCGCGGCTTAGCGGTGTCAGTGCTTCCGGGGGCGGGCGAGGTTTCCGAGGTTGGTTTGTCGTCACTCATGGCGTCCACCATTTTAGACGCTCGCGGTCAAGAATGGTTCCACCATGATGGTTCGACAATTATTGGCGGGGAATTGACGAGAGTACGGTGGCGGACAATGCTATTGTGGTTGCCTGGCCGGAACCTGGGGGCTGTTCGCATGGACCAGCAGACGATCAATCGGGCGGAATGGGCTGATCCCAACAACTGGAGTGGCCCGAAGTGGCTGTCTGTCTATTTCAGCAAACGGGATACGCGAATCTGGGTACCCAAACAGATTCCCGCACTCGGATGGACAATCAATCTTGGCCGTCCGGGCGGTGTGGCATGGTTATTCACCGTGATGTTCGGATTGCCGTTGCTCATGATCATTGCTTGCATCTTGCTCTCAACACTGGCTTGCTGAACGAGTATTGTTTCTCGGGCCAGCCCGGATGATGTCCCACATGGATTCGCAAAGGTGGCGCTTGGAGAAACAGGATGAATCGCTTACTCGGCATGGTCATATTGATGATGATGTGTGCCTCCTGCAACAAAGTGGATACGACAGAATTAGCACGGGTGCCTTCCCCGGATGGCCACGCAATAGCCATAGTGACCCAAAAAGTTAAAACGGGCATCCCTCTACCGGGACCGGAACCTCCACCAGTGAAACGACAGTGGATTCGTTTGACAGTATTGGTGGACGGCAAGCAGACCTATAACAGCGGTTTCGAAGATGTGGGGGAATTTCAACCCTGCTACTTCGCATGCGATCTGGCATGGTCGGCAGACTCAAGTTATCTTGCCTATCGCGCAATTACCACACTGCATATCATTGGCATCGACGGCACGCAGCGGTCAATCAACGTGATCACAGACAACTCTTTGGTTTCGTCCTTCAAATGGGTCAGCGATAAAGAACTGCTTGTAGTGAGCAAAATGGTCGATGATCCGCTGGACTTGTATGGATACCCCCAGCATTATCACGCTTATTTGACCAGCGCCAAGAACGTCAGGATTCTCAGGCTGGATGTGGATGGGGGAATTACCGAAAGATTCATTTGCGATGTCAAAGATCCCACTTTCACGTTCCGCAGTACCGGATTCATGAACCAAGAAATCTCACCATTTTCCAGCCGCGTGGCATTCAGCGATGGGAATGCCGTCTGTGTTTATGATGATTCAGTCGGCAGACTGATCGCCCAGGCACCGGTGAATGGATCGATTGAAGGAACATGGTGGGATACGGATGACAAGCTCATTGTCGGCATCGGGCTTTTGTCTGGCGACATGCAGTTCGCGACCTTCGACGTTTTGTCAGAACAGGTGCAGGAGCATACTTCGTTATATCTACCTCTTTGGACTGGCATGTGGGATAACGTGGATTGGTATCGCCAGCCGTAGGCGGTATTCACGCATGAACACTTGGCCATGTTCGCGTCGGCTGGTCAGATGATGGTTTATTTCAGGTGATGGAACTGACAACCTCGATGGTCAACGGGATGGTCAACGAGGACTGACCTCCGCATAGGACGTTTGGTCCATATCATCGGCTCCCCTCCGCGCTCTTGGCGGCCTCCGCGAGACACCCTGATTTGATCATCACCGCCGGCGCGCACAGAATGGTCAGCGATTCTCAGTTTTTTGAAGGTCGCGCGAAAAAATTTCTATTGCCGCCTGTCACTGCACTTGCGCGATTTCGAAAGGTGCAAAACAGGCCTCCGGCGCGCACAAACGTTGCGCTTGGCCCATTTATAGGAAGGCCGTCCGGTTTCGGATGAGGCTCAATTGCTTGATTACCCCCAGTCGCCTGAGTGGAAAAAAACACTCGGCACGGACGCGACCGGGCCCAAGGGAGTGAGGGCTGCTTCGACGCCATCGGCTTGCCGTACGTCCGCCCGTGCCCGGATTCCAAGCGTTCAGAAACCCCCGCCCCCGGAGGTTGAAAAACTTCT
>JADLFV010000148.1 GCA_020849625.1 Phycisphaeraceae bacterium | reverse complement strand
TCGAAGCCGTCCCCCGCAGATCACGCCGCCGATCCCCGCCTCCGCTTGCGATCACCAGACCCGCCGCAGCTTCACTGCGGTTTTATTCACCTGCGCCCCTTGACATGCGGGGCCATATATGGGTTAGGTCGCTTTCGCTCTCGAAGCCAGAAAAGCAGGCTGATCATCAGACCAATTGGCAGAGCGAGAGCGACAACAAGCAGCAGGTGATTGGGGCGCTCACGGTAATAGTCAACGCCGCGGTTCACTACAAAGAAATCGTAGACGTCCCAGCAGATCAGTCCGACAAAGAGGACGATCCAGGCAACAAACGCGATTCGCCAAAGCCAACGTTTCACGGCGACCTAACGACACCGTTCACCTGCCGCGGCGGCTGGTGAGACGTTGAAGCCTGAAAAACCGTCATGCCGCCGCGGTCAGGTGCAACGGCTGGTTCTGTGCGGCCGTCATATGTGCTGATAAACGACGCGCAGTTTTGTGCCAAGGATATCCTCGAACTCCCGCTTGAATTTGTCATCAAGCTTGCCGATGTTTGGGTTCATCGCATCGATCGCAAAACGACCAAACGCCTGGGGCCACTCATAGACAAGCTCATTTAGCGTTGACTTCTTTCCACAACATGGCATTGTGTATGCGGCGAGTTTGAAACCGTCGTCGTGATCTTCACCCATTCGTTCCTGCCACCACTCGACCGGAATCTCGACACCGCAGAATGGACAGCCGAGGCGCTCAAAGTTGCCACCGCAATCGAAGAACACGACCTTCTCAGAAACCTTGATCTCGATTTCGTCCGCCTCGGGAGCAATTTCGGCAAACCTCTCGCGCGCCCGATTCTGTTTCGCAGCGTCGGGAACAAACCGGGGATCGTCCGGCACGAGGGCAATCCAGTTGTCGGACATGCTGCCGCTTCCTCAAGCACAGAACAGTCATTATACGGATCAGTACCGGATAGCAGATTACCAACAGCGGCCAGCGAAAGCAAGGACATATCCACAAACGTATGTGAATTCGCATTTTTGCGAATCTTTGAGCGTGAATATTGACAGGCGATATTACCAAAACCATAATCCTAACAAATGAAACTGCTCGACCAGATCAGTGAACGCCTGCGCGTCCTGCACTATGCCTTTCGCACCGAGCAGGCCTACCGGGCATGGACGTCTCGGTATCTGCGCTTTCTTAAAGAACGCCACCCCCGCAAGCAGTGGGTGCATCCGACCGAGGCGGGGCCCCCGGAAGAGGGGATCGAAGCATTTCTGACGTACCTGGCGCGACACCGGCGTGTCTCGGCTTCCACACAGAATCAGGCGCTCAATGCCCTGGTGTTTCTATACAAGCAGGTGCTGGGCGTGGAGTTGAAGCAGTTCAATGCCGAACGCGCCAAGCGGCCCGAGCATGTCCCGGCCGTTTTATCGCTTGATGAAGTTGAACGCTTGCTGAGCATGATGGACGAGATGAATCAAGGCGCTGCGGGTAGGCCGGCGGCGTGTTACCCGATCATGGCGCGACTGATGTACGGGGCGGGGTTGCGTTTGATGGAGGCTTGCCGGCTGCGGGTCAAGGATGTGGACCTGGAGCGGGGGCAGTTGACGATTCGGGATGGCAAAGGCGCCAAGGATCGGGTGGCCATCCTTCCGGGGGTGTGTGAGGCGGCCTTGGTCGAACAGTTGGCGGCTCGACGCAAGCAGCATGACAGCGACGTACGACGAGGGGCCGGTTATGTGCCGATGCCTTATGCGCAAGCGGTCAAGCAGCCAAGTGCGATGCGGAGTTTCGGTTGGCAATACGTGTTCGCGGCGGCATCGCGTACGGATTGGCCGGTGCAGCGCTTGTTCATGGATGGCGAAGAGCCGATTCCGCTTGAGCAGGACGTGCCGGCCGATCAGTTGCAACGGCTGGGCTTGACGGGAATCATCTCGGTGCAGGTGAGGCGGCACGTGCATGAGGCGACGATGCAGGGCGCCTTGCGGCGGGCGGTGCTGGCGATCGACCTGAACAAGCGGGCCAGTTGCCACACGCTGCGTCACTCGTTTGCCACGCATCTGCTGGAGGCGGGCTACGACATTCGCACGGTGCAGGAACTGTTGGGTCATAAGAATGTCAAGACGACGCAGATTTATACGCATGTGATGCGCAAGGAAAGGCGGGGCGTGCTGGGGGTGATCAGCCCGCTGGACCGGTTCCGGCAGAACACTGCGGTGGTGAGAGTTTAGCTCTTGACTTGCTTGTCTTTTCGAGTGCGGCTGTGCAGATGATGATTCGCGCAGACGAACAACTTCAACACCGACCCACAAATGCACATCACCCGAAAGGTCGCAAGGCACAGAGGTTGCTATTGACTGAGCGTTGATGGACGCACCGCGCGTGGTGGACGAAGCGGCATGAACTGTCCGATCCTCAGCGTGTGCGTAGTGTCAGATCGCCTGGCCACCGCGGTCTTCGGTGCGGATGCGGATACACTCTTCGAGGTTGGTGATGAAGATTTTGCCGTCGCCGACCTCGCCGCCGTTGTGCTTAGCGCTCTTGAGGATGGCGTTGACGGTGATATCGACGAAGGAATCGTTGCAGGCGATGTCGATGCGCACCTTGGGCAACAGGTTGGGCATGACGGACTGGCCGCGATAGAGGTCTTCGGCCGCGACGCCGCCCTGGGCCTGGCCGTGACCCGTGCAGCGGCTGACGGTGATGCGGGTGATCTCGGCGGTAATCAGGGCTTCGCGCACTTCGTCGAGTTTGTCCGGCTGAATGATGGCGGTGATGAGTTTCATGGGGAATTCCGATTTGCGATTGTCGATTTGCGAATTGCGATCGGCCGCTTGCAGCTTCGCGGCACCGTCCAGTGTCAGGAAGGTTTCACCAAGCCGCAAGCGGCGTGGATTAATTGAGATTCAACAGGCCATAACCGTGTTCGCCGTGCAGGGACTGATCCAGGCCGGCCCGTTCTTCCACTTCGCTCAGACGCAGGCCCACGGTCTTGTCCACCAGCACCGCGATCAGCAGCGTGAGCACCGCGGCATAGACGACGGTCGTCGCCACCGCCATCAACTGCACGCCCAACTGATGGCCCACGGTCCAGCCCTCGGCGGTGTTGGCCGCCACCCAACTGGCGCGGATGCCGAAGGTCAAGCCGATGGCCCCGAAGATGCCCGCGCAACCGTGGATGCCGAAAACGTCCAGTGAGTCGTCATAACCCAGTTTATTCTTGACCTGGATGGCGAAGTAGCAGACCAGCGAGGCCAGTAGCCCCAGCACGATGGCGCCGGTGGGCGTGACCACGTCAGCAGCCGGCGTGATGGCGACCAATCCCGCCAGGATGCCCGAGGCCAGACCCAGCGAGGTGGCCTTGCCGTGCTTGAGTCCTTCGATGAGGATCCAGCCCAGCGCCCCAGCCGCGGCGGCGATCTGGGTGACGGTCAGAGCATGGGCGCTGCCCTGTCCGCTGGAGACCGCCGAACCGGCATTGAACCCGAACCAGCCGACCCACAGCAGTCCCGCGCCCATGAGGGTCATGGTGAGATTATTGGGGTGCATGGCGGTATCGGGATAGCCGCGGCGTTTGCCCAGGTAAAGAGCCAGCACCAGGGCGCTGATGCCCGAGGAGATGTGCACCACGGTGCCGCCGGCAAAGTCGATGGCTCCGCGCTGGAAGAAGAAGCCGTCCGCCGCCCACACCCAGTGACACAGCGGGTTATAGACGATCAGGCTCCACAGCGCGATCAGGACGCAGAAGCCGCGGAAGCGCATGCGCTCGGCGAAGGCGCCGCTGATCAGGGCCGGGGTGATGATGGCGAATTTGCCCTGGAACATGGCGAAAACATACTCGGGCACGTGATTGATCACCGTGTCCTCGATGCCGCCGAGCATGAAGTACTTCCAGTTCCAGCCGAACCATCCGCCCATGATATTTTCACCGAAGGCCATGGCGTAACCGCACACCGCCCACAGCACGCCGACGATGGCCATGGCGGTGTAGCTGTGCATCATGGTGCCCAGGACGTTCTTGGTGCGCACCAGCCCGCCGTAGAACATCGCCAGACCGGGCGTCATCAGCAGCACCAGTGCGGTGGAGGTGAGCATCCAGGCGGTGGCACCGCTGTCAATGACGGGTGCAGCGTCGGACTGGGCCAGGGAGACGGTCGGCCAGGCGATCAACGCCAGAACCGCGCCCCCGATCGAACGAGAGGACTTGAGCATTGTGTTTCGACTCCGCGGGCAGATGAAATGGAACAGGCCCACCACGCTGCGGTCGTTGAGCGATACGGTTGCAACGACATCTGTGAGCCACCCATGCAGCGATCTACATTGCAAATATGATACCGCATCGTGAAACGTACGCTCAATACTGGTATGCTTTGTGATGGCGGCAAGTTACACCGCCGGCAGGCCTTCGCGGCTCGCAACTCGCATTGCTGAAAGTTTAGGCGTTTGACGTGTATGGCGGCCTTGGTGATTAAAATGCAGGCAACGCAGCGCGGCCATGTCCGGTTTTTGGGCCGCCTGCAACAGTTCGCCCGCGGCAACGTCTGATCCATGGCGACTCGTTTGGGGGGCGCCGGCCATGACACGCTCGACAGGACAGCTTGATTCGACCTTCGATGCTCGGGCTGCGGTGGACCGCCTGATCGATCAGGCCGCGGCGCGATCGGCCTCCGATCTGCACATCGAGCCGACCGCCGGCGATTGCGAGCTGCGACTGCGCATCGACGGCCTGCTTGAAGTCGTGCAGCACGTGTCCACCGCCGATGGCCGGGCCATGGTCAGTCGCCTGATGGTCATGGCCCAACTGCTGACCTACCGCCTGGACGTGCCGCAGGAAGGTCGCATCACCGCCCTGGCGCCGACGCTGGGTAAAGCACTCGACCTGCGCCTGGCCATCATGCCCACCACCCACGGCCTGCGGGCCGCCGTGCGCTTACCGGCCGAACTCTCGCAACCGCGCCAACTCGATCAGCTTCACCTGCCGCCGCTGACTTTGGCCGGTCTGCAACGCTTCATCAACGCCTCGTCAGGGATGCTGATCCTCACCGGGCCGGCCGGCTCGGGCAAGACCACCACCATCTACGCCCTGATGCAGCAGATCCTGCGCACGTCGCCGGGTCTGAGCATCATCAGTCTCGAAGATCCCGTCGAGCGCGACCTGCCGGGGGTGACGCAGATCGAGGTGCGCCCGTTCGGTGAACTGACCTACGACAAAGCCCTGCGCTCGATCCTGCGCCAGGATCCGCAGGTGCTGGCCCTGGGTGAAATCCGCGATCCTGCAACGGCCGCCATCGCAGCCCAGGCCGCCATGGCCGGTCATCGCCTGATCTGCACGCTGCACGCCGCCACCCCCGGAAGCGCGGTGGTGCGCTTACTGGATATGGGATTGGAGCCATATCAACTGACCAGCAGCCTGTTCGCGGTGGTGGCTCAGCGGCTGCTGCGCCGCAGTGACGGGAAAGGTGGATACGCCGGTCGTCTGCCGATCGCCTCCTGCGCGGTGGTCAGTGAATCGCTGCGCGAAGCGATCCTCCAGCGGGCAGCCGCCCAGAAGATCGACAGCCTGCTGGCCGAGTCCGGCGAATATCAGACGCTGGAGCAGGCAGCCGCTCAATTGGTCGAGCAGGGTCTGACCGACGAGCCGGAGGTCGCCCGAGTGCTCGGCCGGTGATTTTTGGTGAAACAGGCTGAAGTCCGTGACGACTATGAGGTGACATCACGAACAACACCGGGAAAAGGAGCCGATGCTTGCACGCGGCAGCCGTGATTCGACAGCAGAGCGATCTGGTGCTGATCGAGCGCTTCCGCTACGACGGGGACGAGATGGCCTTCGCCGAGCTGGTGCATCGTTACGCCGACCACGTTTACGGCACATGCCTGCGCATCCTGCGCGACCCGGCCCAGGCGGAGGACGCCACGCAGGAGACGTTCTTCAAGCTGCTCAAACAGCCCAACCGGGTGCGCGAGTCGATCGGCGGCTGGCTGCACCGGGTGGCCACGCGCCTTTCGATCGACCGCATTCGCAGCGAATCGCGCCGCCGCCAGCGCGAGCAGGTGTATGCCCAGCAGAATCCACCGATCCACATCGAAACCTGGGACGAGCTGGCCCCGCATATCGACGCGGCCCTCGACCTGCTTCCCGACGATGCCCGCGAAATCCTGGTGCGACACTTCCTTTACCAGCAGACTTTGGCTGACCTGGCTGAGGAAGCCGGCGTCAGCAAGGCAACCATGACCCGCCGCTGCCGCGATGCCCTGGAGAAGATGCGCACGCAGCTTGCCCGCCGCGGCCTGCTCAGCGCTGCCGCGGGATTGAGCGCCCTGTTCACCACGCGACCCGTTGAAGCGGCGCCTTCCACATTGAAACTCACGCTGGGCAGGATGGCCCTGGGCAGCAGCGTCAGCACCGGCGCTGCTTTGGTCACTTCCGGGGGAGGAATCTATGTCAGTTGGCAGGCGATCGCCAGCGCGGTGCTGCTGATCCTGTGCGTTATCGCTGTGTGCCTCATGCTCTACAGCCAGAGCGGCCTCAACTCGCCGCCAGCTTCCAATCCCGCCAGCCAGGACATCGCGCCATGACAAACGAACCGCCCCCGCCCCCGGAAGTGCCCTCGGAACAGAGCCGGGCACTGCGTGCCCGGAGTTCCGGGACCGGACTCACAGAGTTCGGCTCGGCCCCACTAAGTTTCCTCTACCAGGCGCAGACCCACAGCGGCCAGACCATCACCGGCTCCATCGAAGCGGTGGATCTCGCAGCGGCCCGCGCACTACTCGAATCGATGCAATTGACCGTCATGGACCTGCAACGGGATCAACCGACCAAGCGGCGGGGCACGGTGGGCGAAAGCGAGTTTCTTCTTTTCAACCAACAGTTGGCGTATCTCACGCAGGCGGGCCTGCCTGTGGAGAGCGGCCTGCGCCTGATCGCAGCCGAGACCCGGCGGCCCGGTCTGTCCCGAGCCGTGCAAGGCGTGGCGGATGACCTGGCCCGGGGCAAGCCGTTGGGTGAAGCGTTTGAGTCGCGGCGCGGCCAGTTCCCGCGGCTTTACGGGCGATTGATCGATGCCGGCGTCGCGGCTGGGAACCTGCCGGGGATGCTGTTTAACATCGGTCGCCATCTGGAACTGGTCAGCCGCCTGCGCGGAGCGGTGATGCGGGCGGTGGCGTACCCGGCCTTCGTGCTGGGGGCGCTGGCGCTGGTGCTGGGATTTCTGTCGGTCTATGTGCTGCCGCAGTTCAAGGAGATTTTCACGGAATTCGATGCGCCGTTACCGAATCTGACACAGTTCGTGATCAATTCAACGGTCTGGGCGCCGTGGGTGTTCGGGTCGATCGTGGCATTGCTGCTGCTTTGGCCGGTGCTCTGGCGCGGGGTGCAGTTGGCCGGTATGGACACGGTGGTAGCTGATGGTTTTGCTTTGCCGCTGCCGCTGATCGGGCCGGTGTTGCGGCATGGATTGATCGCCCGGTGGTGCGATACGGTGCGCTTGTGCGTGGAAGGCGGCCTGGATCTGCCGCGGGCCATCGACCTGGCCGGCGACGCGATCGGCTCACCCAGTCTCAAGCAGGACGGCCGACGGATGCAGAAGTGTCTTGGTGAAGGCAACGATCTGCCGTCGTGCGGGCGCCTTAGCGTGATCCCGCCCACGGTGGTCACCACCATCGACCTGGCGGCACGGCAGAACCAGTTGGCCAGCGCGTTGGATGCAGCCACCGAGTTGCATCGCCAGCAGGCTGAGAGCCGTGTGGGCACGGTCAACGCGGTGCTGCTGCCGGCCATGATCGTGCTGCTGGGTCTGATCGTGGGCGGCATCGTGATCGCTCTGTTCCTGCCAATGCTTGCCCTGATGAACTCGGTGATGTGAGGTGATCGCGTGTTCATGGTGCTGCGCATCCTGGGTGTGACGACGGCGGTGCTGCTGTACGTGGCGACATACGCGGTATTGCTGGCAATGGCGTTCACGCTGGTGACGCCGGTGGGCTGGGTGCTGCTTCCGGGCGTGATCCTGGTCTATTACGCTATGTCGCGTCAGGCAGCCCGGCGGCGCGGTGAAGTGGTGATCGGTTATGTCTATGAGGGCGTGCGGCTGAACATGCCCCTGCCGGAGTTGATCGCCTCAGCGGCGGCCGGCGAACGCGGGCGGCTGCGTCAGACTCTGGAGCGGCTGGCGGGTGAACTGTTGAACGGCGTGCCGGTGGCTGAGGCGCTCAATGCCGTGGTGACCGAGTTGGACACTGCCAAGCGATCGCTGCTGCTGGCCGCTTCCGACATGGGGCAACTGGGCCGGATGCTGGCCCGTCTGCGCCGCCGCAATCGACTGGATGATGAACTGCGGCAGCCGGACATGATGTTCTACTGGGGCTATCCGCTGGCGGTGCTGGGCATGATGTTCGTGGTGCTGCTGGGCGTGTGCGTGCTGATCGTGCCCAAGTATGAAGAGATTTTCGTGGATTTCGATACGCAGTTGCCGACCGTGACGGTGATGCTGGTGGACTGGAGCAAATGGTTGGGGGGCCGGCTTGATCCCTATCAGGTGGTGCCGGGGATCGCATGGTTCGCGCTGGCCGTCATGGTGATTCTTGCCCTGGTCGCCTGCATGCGTTTTGCATTCATGCAGCACCTGCTCGATCCGATCATCTGGCGTCTGCCGCTGATCGGCCGACTGCACCGGGCCCGGGCGATGGGCGATGCGTGCAGCCTGATGGGCCAGTCGCTGGCAGCCGGTGCGACCGTTGATGAAGCGATCCTGGCAGCCGGGCGGTTGCGTCACAGTTCCCTGCTGTCGCGGCGGATGCGCCATTGGGGCCATGCGGTGCGCGAGGGCAAACCGCTGGACGAGGCAGCCCGCGCAGCACATCTGCCCGCGATGCTGGTGAGCCTGCTGGGCGCTTCCGGGGGCGGGCAGAAGGCTGGCCTGCCCGAGGCCCTGCGCTTTCTCGGCCGCTACTACGACGCTCAGGGCCAGTGGCTCAAAGCCATGCTGCACGGTGCGGCGGTCCCGGTCATCGTGATGAGTCTGGCGGTCGTCGTGGGCTTTGTGGTCACGTCGCTGTTCATGCCGCTGGTGACGCTGATCGAGAGCCAGGCTGCCTATGCAACAGGAGTGGGCTTGTGAAGCAAATCGCTCGACAGGATCGCCGACGCTGCGGCGGGTTCTTCGTGCTCGATGCGCTGGTGGCCATCGGGCTGCTGCTGCTGATGTCAGCGATGATCGGGCTGGCCCTGAGCAAGACCGCGCAGGCCGAGCGCGTGCTGGCTGATCGTCGGGCCGCCCAGCGCCTGGCGGAGCAGGTGATGCTGCACGAGCAGATGGGCTTGACCACACCCGAAGATGAGCGCGTTCACATCGAGAAACTGCCCCTGACGGAGGACGGCTCGCAATGGATCACGGTCCGCGTCAGCCTGGGCCAGGCCACCTTTGAGCTGACGGGCCTGCTGCCGCAGAGGCTGTCTCTTAACCCCCTCTCCCCCTGGGAGAGGGTTGGGGTGAGGGCCGAACATTCCATGGCAGCATCATCGAGCAACGCCTCTGCAACTCCGCCCTCACCCTGCCCTCTCCCAAGGGGAGAGGGTTCTGAAATGGCCTTGAAAGAAGTGGGGAGCCGACCATGAACCGACGAACCCGCGGCATCAGCCTGATCGAGATCATGGCTTCGATGATCCTGCTGGCCAGCTTCGCCGCTCTGGCCGGCCGCGTGTGGCAGACCACTTTGCGCACCACGCGCGACACCAGCGACGCCACCGGCCGCATCGGCATGTTTGAGTTGATGCTCAACCAGATCAAGATCGACGCCTGGTCCGCACAGTCGATCACCATCAACGCTGACAATCGCGTCGATCTGCATTGGCCCGACGGTCAGACAATCACCTGGCAGGTCAGCGACGATGGAGGCGCGGATCGCATCGCGGCTGACGAAGTCGTTCAGCACTGGCCGGCGGCCGACGAATCGTTGCATTTTGCCGCGGACCCGGCGGGTTTGGCCCTGTCAGTGGGAGACGACCCTGAACAACAGCCGTTGATTCTGGTCAGCCAGTTGCGCCTGGTGGAAGGGAGTCGGCCATGAACACACGCCGATCGCAGCACGGCATCTCCACCTTCATCGCCATCGCCATGCTGACACTGGTCAGCATCAGCCTGGTCAGCATCGAGCGCCACTTCGCCGCCCAGCACCAGCGCACGCACCGTCTGGCGGCTGAAACGCAACTGCGGCAACTGCTGCTGGCCGGGGCGAAGATGGTCGATCCATCCCAGGTCGGCCAGACGCAGTTGGTCGTGCCGCCGAACCTCGGCAGTGCCACGCTGGTCGCGCAGGTCGAATCGGGTGAAGATCCACAACAGCGCACGATCGAACTGACCGCCACCGTGGGTGAATACGTCGCCCGCCAGCGGCTGGTCTATCGTCAGGCGGCCGGGGGCATTCCCGGGGGCGGGGGCGACTGGGTGCTCAGCGCTGCGACCTTATCACATCCATGGCGGAGGTGATTCAGGAAAGATGGGAAACATGCGATAACGAAGTCTTTCCTGCCTTAACACAAGTTCTGTACCGTGCAGGCATTGGGTACTCGATGCAGCATCAGACCCGCTTCGCGGCATGGAGCTGAGAATAAATATTCCAGCGGCCAAATAACTATTGACTCAACGTTGTACGCAGGTATATTGATGCTTAACTGGGGTGCGAATTGACCGCCTTGTTGCTGGCTGGCAGCAGAAGTATAAAGGTCGATTTGGGCCTGGAGGATAGTTCAGTTACATGATTCGCTAAAGCGTCCCATCGGGTAGCTTCTGTTTCGGCCGGGTGTGAGAGAGAGAAGCACACGTCAAGTGGACGAGAAGGGTTTGGGGTTCAATCAAAGCTGTAACGCACCATTGCGCGTCCGTACGGATTTGTTCCTTTTTTGGAGGACACTCTATGGCCAAAACTCGGTGGTTATCCGCGGCCGCTGCGCTAAGCCTCGCGGTTGGGGCTGGCTCGGTTGCCGCGCAGGTGAGCGAGACGTTCGACAGCTATGCCGACGGCTCGAACATCTCCGGCCAGGCTGGTGATACTGGCTGGTCCGACGCATGGAGTTCTGATGCGGACGGAAGTTTTACGGCGGAGTCCGGCTCGCTGACGTATGCGGGCTACAAGGCTGATGCCACCGGCAGCAAGGCTCACCTGAGCCCCGCCGGCACGCAGACTGCCACCTGGACCATCTTCCGCAACATCACCACGCCTTTCTCCGGCGACGACACCTTCTACATCAGCTTCCTGGCTCAGAATTTGGCCTACGTGCCTGACGCGTCTTTTGGTGAGACCAATCCCATTCTGGGCACACGCTATTTCGGCGTGGGTATCTTCGGCCAGCCGGAAGGTGGCGGCACCGTGACCGAACGGTTCCTCGTCGGTCAAGGCAGCGGTTTCTCGCAATGGACCCTCAACCGCGTCGATGACACGGCATACCCAGGCGTCACGGCCAACACGCTTGAGTCCGGCATCGCCACCTCAGGGGTTTCCCTGGTGGTCTGCCGGGTGGACCTGCACAGTGGTCCCGATCTGCCCGTGTTCACCTTCTGGGTCAATCCGGACGTGACGGCAGGCGAGTTTGCGGGCAATGCCGTCGGTGGCCAGTCCTTCGTATCCCAAGCCGGTTTCGACCACGCCACGGTCAGCCGCGTCCGCCTCGGGGGCGGCGGCACCCAGACCGGTTCGCCCAATGTCTATGCCTCGGACCACTATCTGGACGAGGTCCGCATCGGCTTTGACTCGCCCTTCGCCCACCCCGGGGATGCCAACGGAGACGGCCTGGTCAACCTGTCCGACCTCCAGATCCTCGGTGATAACTGGCAGTCAACCTCGGCCACCTGGGCCACGGCGGACTTCACCTGGGACAGCATTGTGAATCTGGGCGATTTGCAGATTCTCGGCGATAATTGGGGCTGGGGAACCACCCCTGATGTCTCCTTTGACCAGGCCCTGGCCCTGGTGGATTTTGTGCCTGAACCTGCAAGTTTTGCGCTAATTGGCCTTGTCGGCCTCTTGCTTCTGCGACGACCCGTGTTATAATGGACTGTGCATCGCGCTTCTACGTTCCTTAGTCTATGGTTTCATAACACCCTTTTTCAGGAGAGACACACATATGTTTAAGACCACTCTTGCAGCTGTTACGGTCGCACTGGTGACCAGCTACGCCTCGGCGGCCGTCACGATTTCCGCCGTGCTCAACAACGCCGGCGTCACCGTGGCTGGCTACGATCACTACGACGTGACCGCGACGAGCGACATCATCGGCCAGTTGGTTGGCGGCTTCGACATCACTTTCACCGCCGCCGCCATGCGTCAAGTCAACCCCGCCGGCAACCCGTCCATCTTCCAGGATGCCAACGGCTTCTTCGGCTTCGTGGGCGAAGCTGTCCCCAATGACAGCCAGTTCAAGTACCTGTCCTCTGAGGTGACCGCCCCGGCCGGCGTCGCCTTCGAGAGCGGCACTCAGCTTCGTGCTGCGTTCGTGTTCCCGGCCGGTAGCCCCAAGCCCGGTCAGAGCATCACGTTCGCCCAGCTCGTGGTTCCCACCGGCACCAACAGCATCACTTACGCTGGTGGCGTCAGCATCGCTGCTGCCGGCGGCCTGACCTACGCGGTCGAGGGTGACCTGCTGGTGATTCCCGAGCCCGCCTCCGTTGCTCTGCTGAGCCTCGGCGCGCTGGCTGTGCTCCGTCGCAAGCACTAATTCACAACACACACAGTCCAAGTTTCTTCAAAGGCGACCCCTAACCGGGTCGCCTTTTTTTTTTTTTCGTTGCGGTTGCTGCCCGACCGCATCGGGTTGAACCGCCCAGACGCCCAGAGCGCCAAGTCGAAGAAAGCAACGCGGAGACACGGCGCGGCCAAGCCGCAACCAAAAAAAGATCGTGAATTGTGTCACGATGTTATAGGATTGTAGTACAGAGCAAGGCAAGCACTCGCATCCAGCCAATCTGCTCCTCGCCTTCGCGCTCCGCGGTTCAATCCTTCTTCTTGCCGCCCTTGGGCTTGTCGCTGGACTTGGGCATGCTTTCAGCCTTGGACGTGGATGTGTCGGAAGTTGCAGAGGTGGAGGGTTTATCCGCGCTGCTGCTGTCGGTTTTGGGAGCCGCGGATTCATTTTCCGCTTTGGCGGCTTTCTGATAACTGTCGGAGCGGTAGTCGGTCTGGTAGAAGCCCGACCCCCGGAAAATCACACCGGCGCCCGTGCCGATCAGGCGGCGCAGCTTGCTCTTGCCGCACTCGGGACACTTGCGCAGCGGCTTGGCGGTGATGGACTGAAACTCATCGAATTGATGCCCGCAGGCGTCACAGATGTATTCGTAGGTGGGCATGGCTTATCACTCGATCAAAAAGCATTAAACCGCGGAGACGCGGAGGACGCGGAGAAGAAAAACGTGAAAGAGCGGAACCGCAGATTTCGCAGATGGCGCAGATTATGAATCAACAATATCATGCGAAGTTCGCGTAATCTCAGTATTTCCCTGCCTTCCTCTGTGTCTCTGCGGTTCAATTCCTATTCCGCGACGGAAACCTTGGCCGGGCGCAGGGTTTTGTCGGCCAGCACGTAGCCGGGCTGCAACTGCTGGATGACCTGGTTGCTGGTCAGTTGCTCGTGCGGCTGGCGCATCATGGCTTCGTGCTTGTTGGGATCGAACTCTTCGCCGGCGGCCACATCGAGGCGTTCGACGCCGAACTGGGCCAGCACGCGCAGCAACTCGTCGCGCACGATGGCCACGCCGCGCAGCACGTCTCCGGCCGCGGTCTTTTCCACGTCCACCGCCAGGGCGTGATCAAAATGATCCAGCACGGTCACCAGTTGCCGGGCCATCTCCAGGACTGTCTGCTCGCGGGCCACCTGTTCGTTGAGCCGGCTGCGGCGGGCGAGGTTCTGGTAGTCAGCCATCGATTGCAGGTAGCGCGCTTCAAAGTCGTCACGCTGCTGGCGCATCAGGGTGACTTCGGCGCTCTCGTTTTCATCGACCGGCTCGGGCTGCTGCTGCGGGGCGGATTCGTCGATGGGATCGGATTCGTTCATCCTGGGTCACCTCGCTTACTTTTCGTCAGTCCCCAGATAACTCTTGATGCGCTCCCAGAAGCCGTAGCTTTCCGGGTTGACACTGCGGTCTTCAGTCGCGGCAAACTCGCGCAGCAAGGTCTGCTGCTTGCTGCTGAGTTTGCGGGGGATTTCGATGATCAGTTGCACGATCAGCTCGCCGCGGCGGCCGGTGCGCAGGTTGGGCAGGCCGCGCCCGGACTGGCGGATCAGGTCGCCGTGCTGGCTGCCCCGCTTGATGGTCAGTTCCTGCTCGCCGTCGAGCGAGGCGACGTTGACGGTCGCTCCCAATGCAGCCTGGGTGAAGCTGATGGGCATGCGCAGCACCAGGTCGTCGCCGTCGCGCAGGAACAGATCATGATCCGCCACGCGCACGATCACGTGCAGATCGCCGCGAGGTCCGCCCTGGATGCCGGGCTCACCTTCGCCGGAGACGCGGATGGCCTGGCCGTCGTGAATGCCCGGTGGAATTTTGACTGAGAGCGTGCGCTGTTTGGGTTTGCGCCCGGTGCCGCGGCAGTCGGGGCAGCGGTCAGCCTCGCGGATGGATCGGCCGGCGCCGCCGCAGTGCGGGCAGGTGGTGACCATGCGGAACATGCCGCCGAGGCCGGACTGCGCGACCTGGCCGGCGCCGCCGCAGGCCATGCAGGTCGCCGGTTCTGCGCTCTGCTTGAGGCCGCGGCCGTCGCAGGTTTCGCAGGTGTCCTGCCGCGTGAAGGTGACGTCGCGTTCGCAGCCGGCGGCGACGTCTTCGAGTGAGATTTCGATTTCGGTTTCGAGGGAGTAACCGCGCTGGGCGCGAGAAGCGCCACGGCGGCTAAAGCCACCTCCGCCGAAGCCCCTTCCGGGGGCGCCGAAGATGTCTTCGAACATCGAGAAGATATCGCCGACATCCATGGAGCCGAAGTCGTGGCCCGTCTGGCCGCGCAGCCCGGCGTGGCCGAACTGATCGTAGCGCTGGCGTTTCTGCGGATCGCTGAGCACCTCGTAGGCCTCGGCGGCCTCCTTGAAGCTGGTCTCGGCCTCGGCATTGCCGGGGTTGCGATCGGGATGGTGCTTCATGGCCAGCTTGCGATAGGCGCGTTTGATCTGCTCGTCGGAGGCGTTACGCTCGACGGAGAGAATCTCGTAGTAGTCGCGCGTGGTGGCCATGATGGTCGGGTATCGGGCTTCGGGTATCGGGTCTCGGGGGTGGTCTTACGAAACCCGATACCCGAAACCCGATACCCGCCGGTAAATCGCGCAGCGGACCTTTCGATCGGCTGCGCATGTTCTTTGAGAAATCAGGCCACCGCGCCGGGGACGAGGTTCTCCAGGTCGTTGTCCTTCAGCTCGGTCACCAGCACGTTGGTGGTGAGCATCAGGCCGGCCACGGAGGCGGCGTTGAGCAGGGCGGTGCGGGCGACCAGGGCTGGGTCGATGATGCCGGCCTTGACCAGATCGGTGAACTCGCCCCTGGCAGCGTCGTAACCGAAGTTGCCCTTGCCTTCGCGGACCTTGTCAGCGATGACGTAACCGTCGGAGCCGGCATTCTGCACGATCTGGCGCAGGGGCACTTCAAGGGCGGCCGCGATGATGTCGTAGCCGATCTTCTCATCACCCTTGGCCTTAGCGCGGGCGGCTTCGACGGCAGGCACTGATCGCAGTAGGGCGACACCGCCCCCCGGAACGTAACCTTCGGCCGCGGCAGCCTTGGTTGCATGAAGCGCATCGTCCACGCGATCCTTGCGCTCCTTCATGGCTGTCTCGGTGGCGGCGCCGACGTTGATGATCGCCACGCCGCCGGTGAGTTTGGCCAGACGCTCCTGTAATTTCTCGCGGTCGTAATCGCTGGTGGTTTTTTCGATCTGGGTGCGGATCTGCTCGCAGCGGGCGGTGATGTCCTTCTTCTTGCCGCCGCCTTCGATGATGGTGGTGTTGTCCTTGTCGATGACGATCTTCTTGGCCTTGCCGAGCTGGTCAAGTTCGATCTGCTCGAGCGTGGAGCCTTTGTCCTCGGAGATGAACTCGCCGCCGGTGAGGGCCGCGATGTCGCCGAGCATGGCCTTGCGACGGTCGCCAAAGCCGGGGGCCTTGACCGCACAGATCTTCAGCACACCGCGCAGACGGTTGACCACCAGGGCAGCCAGCGCTTCGTTCTCGACCTCCTCCGCGATGATCAGCAGGGGCTGACCGCTGGAGGCGATCTTGTTCAGCAGCGGCAGCAGGTCGGGCAGATTGCTGATCTTTTTCTCGTGGATCAGGATCAGGGCATCTTCCAGCACGCACTCCTGTGTGGCGGCCTCGGTCATGAAGTAAGGCGACAGATAGCCCTTGTCGAACTGCATTCCTTCGACGTAATCGAGCGTGGTTTCGGCGGCCTTGCCTTCTTCGACCTCGACCACGCCGTCCTTGCCGACATTGTCGATGGCCTGGGCGATCAGCTCACCAATCTCCGTGTCGCCGTTGGCGCTGATGGTGGCGACCTTCTCGAGGTCATCGCGTCCTTTGCATTTGACGGCCGAGTCCTTGATGGCGTTGGAAGCGACCTCCGCGGCGGCGAGGATGCCGCGCTGGATGGCGACGGGATTAGCGCCGCTGGCGGTGTAGCGCAGGCCTTCACTGAAGATGGCTTCCGCCAGAACAGTGGCGGTGGTGGTGCCGTCGCCGGCCTTGTCGGAGGTTTTCTTGGCGACCTCGACGACCATCTTGGCGCCCATGTTCTGGAAGGGCTGCGGGATTTCGACTTCCTTGGCGACGGTGACGCCGTCCTTGGTCACCGCGGGTCCGCCGAAGGATTTCTGGAGCACGACGTTGCGGCCGGTCGGGCCCATGGTGATGCGGACTGCATCGGCGAGCTGTTTGAGGCCCTTGCTCAATTCCTGCTGGGCCGCGCTGCCGTAGATCATCTGTTTGCTGGCCATTGGAGGCTGCTCCCTTATTCAAAAAACACAACGCGACAAGTCGCGTCGCTTCGTGGTGAATTCAGTCAACGACGCCGAGCAGTTCGCTTTCGCGCATGATCATGTGCTTCTGGCCGTCGATATCGACTTCGGTGCCGGCATACTTGCCGTAGATGACGGTGTCGCCTTTCTTGACCGACAACGCGGTGCGCATGCCGTCGTCGTTGACCTTGCCCGGGCCTGTGGCGATGACCTTGCCCATCACCGGCTTCTCCTTGGCGGACTCGGGCAGATAGATGCCGGACGAGGTCTTGGTCTCGGCTTCCTGCGGTTTGATCAGAACGCGGTCGTCGAGGGGTTTGATCGAAGTCTTGCTCTTGCTGGCGCTGGCCATATGTATCTCTCCGAATGAGGTTGTGATTAAGTTGAGAAAAAAGTTCGATGCGAATGCAGCACGATCACATCATCCCGGGCATGCCACCCATGCCGCCCATACCACCCATGCCGCCGCCCATCCCGCCCATGCCGCCACCCATTCCGGGGGCGGGGGCGTCTTCATCCTTGGGTGCTTCGGTGACCACGGCATCGCAGGTCAGCATCAGTGTGGCGACGCTGGCAGCATTCTCCAGCGCGGTGCGATCGACCTTGGCCGGCGTGATGATGCCGCGATCGAGCAGGTCGCAGTATTCCAGCGTCAAGGCATCGAAGCCGAAGCTGCCCTTGCCTTCAGCGACTTTGCGCACCACGACGCTGCCGCGCTCGCCGGCATTGTCCGCGATGGTCATCAGCGGCACTTCCAGCGATCGGCGCACGATGGCGACGCCGGCCGCTTCGTCTTCGTTGGCGGTCTTGATGTTGTCCAGCTTGGCGATGGCCCGCAGGAAGCTGACGCCGCCGCCGGGAACGATGCCTTCTTCCACGGCCGCGCGGGTTGCGTGCAGGGCGTCTTCGACCATGGCCTTCTTCTGCTTCAATTCAGCTTCGGAGGCCGCGCCGACGTTGATCTGGGCCACGCCGCCGGCCAGCTTGGCCAGCCGCTCCTGCAGCTTCTCGCGGTCGTAATCGCTGGTGGTGATTTCGATTTCGTTGCGGATCTGGGCGATGCGGGCCTGGATGTCCTTGGAAGAGCCCGCGCCCTCGATGATGGTGGTGTTCTCGTTGTCGATGGTGATGCGCTTGGCCATGCCGAGCTGGCCGAGCTCGACCTTATCGAGTTCGATGCCCAGATCCTTCATGATGGCTTCGCCGCCGGTGAGCACCGCGATGTCCGAGAGCATGGCCTTGCGGCGATCGCCGTAGCCGGGGGCCTTGACCGCGCAGACGTTCAACACGCCGCGCAGCTTGTTGATCACCAGGGCGGCCAGGGCTTCGCCCTCCACGTCTTCCGCGATGATCAGCAACGGCTTGCGGGCCTGCTGCACCTTCTCCAGCAGCGGCAGCAACTTCTGCACGCTGGAGATCTTGTCCTCGTAAACCAGCACCAGGGCCTTGTCGAACTCGACTTCCATGTTGTCGGCGTTGGTCACGAAGTTGGGCGAGAGGTAGCCGCGATCGAACTGCATACCCTCGACCACATCGACGGTGGTCTCCAGCGACTTGCCCTCTTCAACGGTGATGACGCCGTCCTTGCCGACCTTGTCGAAGGCCTCGGCCATGATCTTGCCGATCTCGGGATCGTTGTTGGCGCTGATGGTGGCGACGGACTGAATGTCCTTGCGATCGCGCACCGGCTTGGACAGCGACTTGATCGACTCGCTGACGACGCCGACCGCCAGCTTCATGCCGCGGGCCAGGGCGTTGGCGTCAACGCCGGCCGTGATCTGCCGCAGACCCTGGCGGACCAGGGCCTCAGCCAGCACGGTGGAAGTGGTGGTGCCGTCGCCCGCTTTGTCGGAAGTCTGGGAGGCAGCTTCCTTGACCAGCTGCGCGCCCATGTTCTCGACTTTGTCAACCAGCTCGATCTCTTCCGCGACGCTGACGCCGTCCTTGGTGACATTGGGCCCGCCCCAGCTTTTGTCGAGCACAGCATTGCGTCCGCGCGGGCCGAGCGTGCTCTTGACTGCGGCGGTCAGTTTCTCGACGCCCTCCAGAAGTTTTTTGCGGGCATCGGTTTCAAAAGTCAGTTCCTTCACAGCCATGTGCGGTCTCTCCTTAATTAAGGAAGCCAGCAGGTCAGCCGACCAGCCGGTAAATCATCGCGTAGCATGGATGGGGCAAAGCCGGTGCCGGGCGGTGGACTGGGGCAGACGGGTCAGGAATGTGGTAATAATCTATTATTTATAGGTTTACGATTACGGGCCGGGGTGGGGGCATATCCGAGCGACTGTCAGGCTGACAGGTGATGTCACCTTGGCCTGACAGGATCGCCAGTCGGGATTGTTCCAATCGCCGACCAGTCAGACGACTCGCTGTGAATGACAAACTGCATCCTGACGCTGCAACCAGAAGCGGATCATCCATCGGTTATGGTCGTTCGATCGGTGCGGTTGGTGTTACAAAGAGCCGGCCATTTGTGAGTATTTGCGCGCACCGCTATACTGACCGGCTCAACTGATTGCGGGGTAGAGCAGTCTGGTAG
>JADLFV010000147.1 GCA_020849625.1 Phycisphaeraceae bacterium | reverse complement strand
GATGGGAATCGTTTGCAGTTGCGGATCGCCCTTCACCAGCGCGATCACTTCGTGGCCGTCGATCTTGGGAAGATTCAGATCGAGCAGCACCACGTCAGGTCGAGGGTGATCGGGCGAGCGGAGATAGTTCATCGCTTCTTCGCCGTCACACACGCGGTCCACCTGATTGACGACGCGGTTCTGTTCGAGGCTGCGGATCATGATGGCCGCATGAGCGTCGTCGTCTTCTACCAGCAGAAATCGAATCAAGCGGGGCTCTGTCATCGTGTTTGATCTCCGTTGTCTGCGGGGATGTCGGTTACAGTGGGCGGTTGGGGCAGCGCGAACCAGAAGGTGGCCCCGCCTCCGGGTGTCGGTTCCATCCAGGCCCGCCCACCGTGCATTTCGGCGACTTTGGCGACGATGGCCAATCCCACTCCGGTGCCGTCGTGGGATCGATCGAGACGCTGAAACAGGAGGAAAACACGCTCGCGGTGTTCGTCAGCGATGCCCGGACCGTGATCGCGCACGTACAGGCGGACCTCGCCGGGTCTGTTTTCGCCGCCGATTTCGATCGGCGCTCCCGCTGCGATCTTGCCATACTTGATCGCGTTGATCAACAGATTTTCGAATACCTGCCGCAACCGTACCCGGTCGGCGGTCACGGTGGGCATCGGACGATGGATGACGATCCGCGTATCGACCTCCTGCAGGCGCGGGGAAAGATCGTCGGTGATTTCGCTGACCAACTCGGCGGTGTCGATGGTTTTGACCTGGTGAGGCACGCGGCCGATCCGGCTGAGCGTCAACAGGCTGTCGATCAGGTTGCTCATGTGCTGGGAAGCGCGCACGATATGGGTGAGTGAAGCATCGACCTGCTCGTACTGCCGTTGGATCAGGTCCTCGCGCAGGATGCCCACGAACCCGGTGATGGTCACCAGCGGGCCCTTCAGGTCGTGCGACACGGTGTAGAGGAATTGTTGCATCTGTTTATTCTGGTGGCTCAGTTCCCGTCGCTGCTCCTCGATGCGGTCGAGCATGTGGTTGAACGTATCTGTCAGCCTGCCCAGTTCGTCATTGGTGTACTTTTGAGCGCGAGCGGAGTAGATGTCCTGCTGGGAGACGCGCAAGGCCGTGCCGACCAGTTCGTGTACCGGCCGGGCGAGCGTGCGCCTCAGCCTCAGTGCCAGAAGGATGGCCGCCCCCAGCACGACCAACGCCGCGGCCGCCGATAGCAGAATGTCATCGCGGAGACGGCCGTAGATGGTTTGCAGATCATAGGCCACCACGACCGTGCCCAGCACCTGCTCGGCCTTCACGACCGGTGCGGACAGAACGAGCCGGGAGTCATGGAAGTCGGCGGTAATCTGATCGACACGCGCCGGCACCGCGGTGTTACCCGGAGCATACTCGGCGAAGGGATTGCCCTGTTGATCGTAGAGCACGGCCCAAGCCACGTCTGGCGCAGCCCGGAAGGCCGCGAGGGTTTCCCGGCCGGTATCCGTATCGCCAAACGACAGGGCCGCCTGGCTGTGGGCCGCCACCACCCGCACCTGGGTTTCCAGATCAGCTTCTGCCTGATTGCGGACAGAGACATAGTGAATGAAGATCAACATCGCGGAGGTTAAACCAGCCGACGCCACCGCCAGGGTGGCCAGCACCCACAACAGGCGGCGTTGAAACGAATTGGCGGCACGCTGTGGCATTCAGTCCTCTTCCTTCACCCATTCGGCCAACTGCAGCAGCTTGGAACTGACGCGCAAGCGCGTCGCCCGAATGGCGATCAGATTGGCGGCGAAAGTCATTCGCTCGTAGCGCCGTCGCATTTCGAGCATGCCGCCAGCCTCGACAAAGTCGCCGGCGCCTCCGACGGTCAGCACATCCGCGCCGCGTACCGACTCCAGCACGAGAGGCGCGTGATGCGCATCGGCCGTCGGCACGTAAACGACGTGCGAACGGCGCAGCGCCCCAATGAACGCCTCTCGCTCCTGGCGGGCCTTCTCCAGCGCCTCCTCATCGGCGTCCTCCGCCGCTGCCTCCGGGTAAGGCAACGACTGAACCACTATAGCGCGTTCGTTCACCTTTTCTTTGAGCGCCAATGCACGCAGATACGGCCACAGCCTGGCCTCGCCCACCACCGTGATGATCAGCGGGCTGTCGTCCTCCTCGAATGCCTCTTCAGGAAAGGTCGTATAGCGGGCGAAGTTGAGCAGAAACACCGCGCGGAGCCTGGCCCGGCGTGCCGCCAATTCCTCCTGCGATGCGCCTGGGGCGGCCGAGCTGCTGTACAGCAGGCATGCCACGAATGCGATCGCCATGATGGGTGAAATTTCTTGCCGCACAGTCACACTCAAAATCGAAAGGTGGCCTGAAGGTAAAACCCTCTTGGTATTTCGACATTCGACGCTTCCGGGTGCGACGGATCCAGGAGGTTCGTACCCCATGCTGACAATTCGAAATTGGGTGTCACGCGCCAGGTGGCGCCGAGATCCAGGCGGAAGTAGCGGTCTGCATTGGCCTGCTCGAGGCGATCGACGTAATACAGCACGCCGTTCAGTTCCAGGTCTTTCGTCAGATTGTAGTACGACCTCAACTGGGCCTGGTGATGGGGCGTGTTGATTTCCTCGAACTGCAGGACGGGGCCCTGCTGATCGACATTGACAAAGCTGTAGGCCGCCTCCACCCGCCAGGTCGCCGCCGGTTGCCACGACAGCACCGCCTCCGCGCCGTAGGACTGGCCCGCGCCGTCATTGTTGAAAGCTCCGATAGCGCCGGGGGTGGAGATCAGGTTGTCGTAGTCGTGGTAGAACAGGGCCGTGTCCAGGTTCACCGACTCAGCCAGGCGGATGCGATGGCCCAACTCGTAGGCGATCAGTTCCTCGGATTTCAGATCATCATTGCCCGCCACACCCAATGGCACGAACACGCCGCTCGGCGGCCCGCCTCCCAGCAGGCCCGTATCGGCGAACGCCAGTGTGAAGAAGCCATCCCTTTCGATGCGCGACGGCGTGCGCACCGCCCGCGACACCGCCGCCCAGATCGTCTGATTCTCGGTCGGCGTCCACCAGACCCGGGCGGACGGCTGGACTTCAAAGCCCGTGTAGTTGTTGTACCCCAGCTTGCTGCCGATCATCATGAACAGTTGGTTGTCGATCAACTCGGTGGTGTTCTGGACGAACATCTGGCTGACCGTGTGGGTGTCCGCATCGGGATCGAGGCTGATGGTCGGCCCGTCCTGGACATCATCGTGCGTGACAATCGCTTGGGCGCCCCACATCAGCTCATTCCCATCCGACCAGTCGAAGTAATGGCGCAAATCTACGTTGAACGTGTGGCGATCGACCTGCAGACCGGCCGACTGAACACGTGACGTCTGATCGTAATAGGCGTTAAAGCTCCACCCCGATCGCGCGGTCAGTTCCTGCTCGGCGCGGAACTGCAGGTGCCCGCCGCTGAATCGTCCATCATCATTGACCTGCGTGAACGCCAGGTGAGCGCCCGGCAATGGGACGCGCGTGGATTGGCCATAGGTGAAGCTGCTGTAATACTGACCATCGAAGGTCCACGCAGCCTGGTCGGGGCCGTCGCCGTCAACTCGGAATCCCACGCGCCCGCTGGACCAGTCATCGTGATTGTCGGCCCCGGTGATCGTGTCGAAGCTGGCCCAGTTATCGTATTGGGACCAGACTCTGAACCATGTGTCCTCGTTGAGCTGCCCGCCATAACGCAGCGCGCCGAACGCCCGATTCGGATCGCCGCCGCCCGTCATGGCGTAGAGCCCCTGCGTGTCGCGGGCACTGCGGGTGGTGACGTTGATCACCCCGTTGACCGCATTGGCGCCCCAGAGTGTCGCCCCCGGACCGCGGACGACCTCGATGCGGTCCAGGTCCTCCATCAACACATCCTGCACTTCCCAGAACGTGCCGGAAAACAGCGGATCGTAAACAACCCGGCCGTCGATCAGCACCAGGTTCTTGGTCGAAGTGATCGCCGCGCCGGTGAAGCCGCGCGGGCCGATCCGCCACGTGTTCGAATCCACCTGTCCCACGAACATGCCCGGCACCAGGCGCAAGGCTTCCGGCAAAATCAGATGTCCCGATCGACGCACGTCCTCACCGGTCAACACATAGACCGCAGCCGGTGTTCGAAACCATTCATGTGCTGTGCCCTGCACACTGGTCACGTTCACCGACATGAGCTCTTCGAGGCTCAACTGTGACAGACGGAAAAGCTCCTGATCGCTGTCTGTCGGTGGCTGAGGTATGTCGTTCACGGAGTCGGCGCCCGGCGTTGAAGCCGAGACCGGTGTGCTCGCGGCAGGTTCGTCAGCATGCACGCTGACCGCGACGGTTATCATCGCCATGATTTGTCCGATGCGGCGCAAAATATTGATTAGCTTGAGTGATCGGCTCACGTCACCTCCCTGTCCCATGTACACCGACAGATACCACGCCGACGGTCGCCGGCGACGTCTGGGCCAGACTGACAGCCTGGCCAAGGATGATCGCCCATGATTCTCGTGATTCCCCGGGTTACGACCATCGGGGATACCCCGATACAACCTGCGTTCAGGAAATGGCCAGCTACAGGCTGCGCCGAAGGAAATACGGGTGCGTGAAGGCAACTTCCTGAACTGCTTTAAGGCATTGAGTCAGTGAAGCCGTCAGAGAGACACGTGAAACCGCAAGCATAGCGTGTGGCGAGAAGCAGCCGTAACTCTAGTCACGAATGATACTTGCTCGATATTGGCCTCTTTCTGTGCGCGTATCGATGTTCAAGCTGCTCGACGTCGTCGCTTCAGGCCCAGCACGCACAGCAGCACCGACGCGGCGATCCCCGTGGAAGGCGTCGGCATGTGGATCGCCACAGGATCGCCATAGGTGACCAAGCCTTCCGCCAATCGACCCGTGTAGGTTTCAGCGTTCAATAAGTAGATGCCAAACAAGTCCAGGCTGATATCCACATCGCCTTGATCAGCATTGGCCGCGAACACCAATCCGCTGATCGAGCCGTCTTCAAACCACAAATCAGGGCCCCAGGGATATTGCAGTGCATCTGCCTCCGTGAGTTGCTGATGGTGGTAGTCGAGCCAGACGTCGAGCAGTCCAAAACGACCGGGCGCGTCCGCGGGAAACAAACTTTTCAGGTCATCGGAGGTCAGCGCCTCCACGCCCACGCCAGTGAGGTCGCGGTCGTTGTAAAGGAATCCGCCAAAATACTGCTCGCCCACCACCGGCCGATCGTACGAGCCGGGCGGCAGTGGATAGCCCGGCTCGAACACCCGCTCCACGGTCAGCGTGAAGTCCACGCGCCATACGGTGGACGCCGCGGCGGGGATTTGCATTGTCAACAGCAACACCAGCGCCATCCACCCACCCACGCTGGTCCCGCCGGTATTCGACTGCGGCAGCCGCGCAGGCTCCCGGCAGGGGCAGGCACAGCGATTCTCATAAGGATCGGGAAATATGTCGGTTGCGCTCGTCGTCACGTGTTTTTTCATTATGAGCAACATCACGATTCTATTTTGCCGCCAAAGGATCGCGATGGCACTCGGAGCCTCCCTGAGAAATGCCCCGGAAATGTCCCGGCCCACATGGTGCGCGCCCCTTGCACATCCACGCTGAACCAGCGAATCCTCCAGCAAAAATCACCCCGCTGGCGCATGACGGATCCGATCGGCTCAAATCCGCCATGCGCGCAGCAAAGCGACCCCCGGAAGTTCCGCATGCGCGGACTACAACTTCCGGGCAGGAAGGCCAGTTTCGCCGAGGCCCCATAGAGCCGGTAGGCGACGCGCCTGTCAGGCCTCCCCCCGGAAGTGGTTTTTCACTTTCCGGGGGCGGGAGGCTTTCTGAACGCTTGTGATCCGGGCACGGGCGGACGTACGTCAAGCCGATGGCGTCGAAGCAGCGCTCACTCACTTGGGCCCGGTCGCGTCCGTGCCGAACGTTTTTTTCCGTTCAGGCGACTGGGGG
>JADLFV010000146.1 GCA_020849625.1 Phycisphaeraceae bacterium | reverse complement strand
TCCGGGCCGGCCTGCGCAGCGACGGCAAGGTCACCGCGGTTTACTACTACACCACCAACGACCAGCCCGCCAACTTCATCGCCTCCACCATCTGGGACGTGCCCGACACCGCGGCCAGTTCGCTCCGTGCCCACTACAAGTTCGACGAAGCTGCCGGACCCACGCTCTTCGACATCGCGGGTAACGCCAACGGCGTCACCAACAACGTGACCTTCTCCTCCAGCGGCGCACTGGCTTCCACCGATGGCTCAGGCGTGTTCAACGGCTCCAACTCCTCGGTGGACTTCGGCTCCGGCTCGCATCCCCCGGCGTTCGACCTGGGCGCCGACGACTTCACCATTGCCGGCTGGTTCAAATCACCGACCAACAACGAGTCCGGCGTCGCCGGCAATCGCCCCATCTTCCAGTGCATCGACTACAGCGGCGGTGGATGGGTCTTCGAACTCGGCCGCGCCGATCGCACCTATCGCGGCAAAGTCTTCTTCACCGTCGGCGGCGGCGACAGCTCCGTCTTCGGCCAAACCCAGGCTTTCTCCAACACGCGACTCGACGACAACCAATGGCACTGGGTCGCTGTCGTCAACGAAGACGGCACAATCAAGATGTACGTCGATGGTGCTCTTCAGACCGACACCGGCCAGATGCAAACCCTCAGCACCGCCACCGCCCCCGGAAGTGTCGAAGCCCAGTTTGCTGCACGCGGCGCCAGCCAGACGCCCTTTGAAGGCTCGCTCGACGATTGGCGCATCTATGACGAGGCGCTCACCGTCACCCTCAGCGGCAACACACTCATCGGCGGCGATCTCTACAACGTCTGGCAGAACCTGACCCTCAACCCGCTGCACCCCGGCGACGCCAACGGCGATGGAATCATCAACCTCGCTGACTTACAAATCCTCGGCGACAACTGGCAATCCACCACCGCCGACTGGAGCCAAGGCGACTTCACCGGCGACGGCCAGGTCACGCTGGCCGACCTGCAGGTGCTCGGCGACAACTGGGGCTATAGCTCACAGGATATCACGCTGGAAGAAGCACTACTGGCGGCCGGCATCACCGTGCCCGAGCCGGGATCGCTCATTGCATTCATCTGCGCGGCCGCGCCACTGCTGACCGGACGTAGGCGCCTACGGAACAGACCATGAAACATGCACTCGTCATCGCTCTCTGCCTGCTGGCTGCGAACATCACCCTGGCTGACGATGGTCAGGTCGAACATGCCGTGGTTTACGCCAGCGAAAAGGAGTTTGCCGGCTGGCCCGCCAATGAAGGTTTCTGGCAATGGGGCGACGAAATGCTCGTCGGCTTCAATGTCAGCCGTTTTCGCCAGCGCGATGACTATCACAACGTTGACACCGACTCTTACATGTGGGTCAACTTCGCCCGCAGTCACGACGGTGGCCAAACCTGGACGCTCGAATCCCACCCCGAGATCAGCATACCCGGTCGCTTCAACGATCAGGACCGTTACGTCCGTGACGATAGCTATCCCCCCATCGCCGCCACGCAGCCCTGTCCCGGCGGGCTCGATTTCACCGCGCCGGGCTTCGCACTCAAGGCACGCAACAGCCGCTTCTGGGTCAGCTCCGATCGCGGCCACAACTGGCAGGGCCCTTATGAACTGCCGCGTTTCGAGCGCAGTCACATCGACGCCCGCACCAATTACCTCGTGCTCGATTCACAAACCCTTGTGCTGTTCTACACCTCCACCGACATTCCGCGCAGCGAAGGCGAGCACGGTCAGGCCATGGTCGTGCGCACCAGCGACGGCGGTAAAACCTTCGAGCGCATCGCCTGGCTCACGCCCGATCCGCTGGAAGGTCTCGATAAATCCTCGCTGCCCGCTTATGCCCTGATGCCCGGCGTCGCCCGATTGGATGACGGCACCCTGATGGCGGCTGTGCGCTGGCGCATCGCTCGACACAAGTGGGCCGACCTGGTCGTCTCCACCGATCAAGGCAACACCTGGTCGCAGCGCAGCATCGTCTTCGACAACAACAACAATCCATGCAGTATCGTGCCCCTGGGCGGCCAGCGCATCGCGGCGGTCTATGGCTATCGCAATCCGCCCTACGGCATCCGCGCCAAGCTCAGCGAAGATGCCGGCCAAAACTGGTCACGCGAGTATGTCCTGCGCGATGACGGCCGCGAGTGGGACCTCGGCTACGTCCGCGCCGGCCGTCGCAGCGACGGCAAAATCACGGCTGTGTACTACTACACCACGCAGGATCATCCCGCCGAGTTCATCGCACGCACTATCTGGACTCCGCCCGCTCAGATCGAGATGGAGCCCACGGCCGCCACAGACGGCGCGCACTGGACCTTTGAGGACACCGCTGATCGCGTCACCGATAGACTCGGCGCTGCTCACGGCAAGGCCGGCCAGGGTGTGACCTTCGTCGGCAAAGGCGATCCGACACGGCCGGACAACTCCGTGGCGGTGTTCAGTGGTGACGACAGCCAGGGCATCGTGCTTCCGGACAACGCGGCCGTGTTCAAGCTCAGCCGCGATGACTGCATCTTCAGCGGAAACTTCTCCGCTCCGCTGAATGAAGGCCCCAATCGTTTCCTCTTCGAAAACCAGCACGGCCTCGGCGGCGCTGCCATCTTCCTCGGCCGACAGGATCGGACCTATCGCGGTAAGCTCCTGTTCACCGTCAAAGGTCCCGGCCCCGACGACGACGTAACCATCATGAGCGACCGCCGCCTCGACGACAACAACTGGCACAGCTTCCAGATCACCGTGCGCAACCAGCAGATGAGCATGACCATCGACGGCCAGCCGCAAGCGCAGACCAAAAGCTACGGACCCGGCACCACTGCCACCGCGCCTGAAGGCGTCCCTGCCACCCTCGGTCACGTCTTCGCCGGCCGCATCGATGACCTGAAAATTATGCCCGGCAGTAACCCCGAATAAGCAATCGAGTGATTCCTATGTCCGCACCCAATTTTTCCACAACACCGCCCGATGCAACGCCCGTGCCCCTGATCCTCGACACGGACATGGGCAACGATATCGACGACGCATTGGCTTTGGCCCTGATCCACGCGCTCCAGTCGCGCGGCGAGTGTCAACTGCTCGGCGTTGCCATCAGCAAGGACAATCCCTGGGCAGCCGTTTACACCGACGTGGTCAACACCTTCTACGGCCGCGGTGAAATCCCCATCGGCGTCGTCCGCGATGGTGTCACGCCCAACGATCGCACATTCATCCGGCAGATCTCCAGTCTCCAGCACAACGGCCGACCGCTCTATCGGCGCACGCACGCCGAGGGCAGCTACGAAGATGCCGTCCCCATGCTGCGCCGCCTGCTGGCCGGTCAGCCCGATCGCTCCGTCGTGCTGGTGATGATCGGGTTCGCCACCAACATGGCCCGCCTGCTCGATTCACCTGCCGATGACCACAGCCCGCTCGATGGCACGGCCTTGGTCCGCCGCAAGGTCCGCCAGGTCGTCGCCATGGCTGCCAACTTCAGCAGCCAGGTCCAGCAGCATCCCACGATGGAGAACCGCGAATACAACATCCACAGCGATGCCCCCGCCGCGGCCCGCTTCTTCAATCATTGCCCGGCCCCGGTGCTATTCTGCGGTTTTGAGATCGGCGAGATTCTGCTCTATCCAGCCACCAGCATCGAAAGCGACTATAACTTCTGCCCGCATCACCCCGTGGCAGACGCCTATTGCAGCTATCGACCCATGCCTTACGATCGGCCGTGCTGGGACCCCGCCACCGTGTTGGCTGCCGTGCGTCCCGAGGCCGGTTACTTCCAGCTCTCGGAACCCGGCCAGGTCCACGTGGATGAGCAGGGCATCGTACTGTTCCATTCGCAGTCCGACGGCTCGCAGCGCTACCTGATCCTGCCCGAGCAGCAGCGTAGCCGGGTGTTGCACGCGATCCTGACGCTGTGCATTCAGCCTCCGGGCGAACATCGCAAACCGGTCGTGGTCACCCTGCCGCCACCTGTTACGCGACATTTCTCACCGCAACGTTGAGCCTGGGTCAGTGCTTGATTCGGGTCTGGTTCTCAATCACGCACCGTGACGCCGTGGTGAGTATCATGGCGTGTTCTGATCTATTCTGTTGAGAGGAACACCATGAGCAGCAAACCGCGACGGTTCCTGGGCTCCACCGCACTGGGGCTGGCTGTCTGTGCTTCGCCCAACCTGCTGGCTGCCGCCCCACCGCAACAGGTCAAACCCAACGTTCTGCTCATCCTGGCTGACGACATGGCCTTCGGCGACTTATCCCGCATCAATGGCGGCATCACCCGCACGCCGCGACTCGATCAACTGGCCCAGCAGAGTATTCGCCTCACCCGCGGCTATTCCGCTTCCGCCGTCTGCGCACCCGCCCGCGCCGCCATGCTCACCGGCCGATACCCCCATCGCACCGGCGTCATCGCTCTCAACAAAAATACCGGCCTGACCCGCCTGCGACTCGATGAAACCACCATCGCCGACGTCTTTGCCGCCAACGGCTATGCCACCGGCATGGTCGGTAAATGGCACTGCGGCGACGGCCCCGATCATCATCCCTTGCGCCGAGGCTTTCAGGAGTTCTGCGGCTTCACCGAAGACATCAACATCCAGAGCTACTTCAATTACGACCTGTTCATCGGCGATCAGATCCAACACTTTGACGACCGCTACCTGACCGATCACTTCACCGATCTGGCCATCGACTATCTCAGCCGCCATCGCGATCAGCCGTTCTTCCTGCACCTGGCTCATTATGCTCCGCATCGGCCGCTCAATGCCCCGCAGGAGCTGGTTGATTTCTACAAAGACAAGGGCTTCGACGAGAACATCGCCACCATTTACGCCATGATCGATGTGCTGGATCGCGGCATCGGACGGGTGCTCGATGTACTGGATAACCTCGGCCTCGCTGACAACACCATCGTCATCTTCACCAGCGACAACGGCCCCGACCCCATCCCCGGCGAACGCTTCAACTGCGATCTCCGCGGCACCAAGTACACCATCCACGAAGGCGGCATCCACGTGCCCATGATCATCCGCTGGCCTGGACATCTGCAACCGGCTGATAACGACACGCTCGTCAGCTTCATCGACTTCCTGCCCACTCTAACCGCAGCTTGTGGAATCAACCTGCCCGAATCGCTCGATTTCAACGGCCGCAACGTGCTCGACGCCCTGGCCAGCGGCGATACCGCGCCCGATCCCGTGCGCTTCTGGCAGTGGAATCGCGGCCAGCCTATCTATTCTCACAACGCCGCCATGCGTGACGGTGACTGGAAACTGGTGCGTCCCTTTGTCAGTCGCAATGTCGTCACCGAAGAATCAGACCTGCCGCCCATGCTGTTCAACCTGCGTGACGATCCCGGCGAAAATAATGACCTGGCTGAGCAGAACCCGCAGCGCGTCGCGGATATGAACGCAGCCCTGACCGCCTGGACGCAGTCCATCGAACGCGATCGAACACGCCCGATGACTTTGCCGCAACCATGACCCGAACTTACCGGAGCGATTGAGTATGGCGAACATCCTGGTCATAGGCAGCGCCAACATGGACGTCGTCGCCCCCCTGCGCCGTCTGCCCTCACCCGGCGAGACGATCCTGATTGAAGACGTGCAACTGGTCCACGGCGGAAAAGGCGCTAATGCAGCCGTTGCTGCTGCGCGGCTCGGTGGCGAAGTGCGCTTCATCGGCTGCGTCGGGCCGGACGCCTTCGGCAATTCCATCCGTAAGGCCCTGACTGCCGAAGGCATCGACTGCGATCACCTGCGCACAGGCTCGCGCGGCACCGGCACGGCAGTGATCCTGCTAGAAAAACAGAGTGCTCAGAACGCCATCATGGTCGGCCCCGGCGCCAATCATCAGATCACGCTCCCGGCCAGCGACGAGCTGTTTCAGTGGGCGGATGTGATGATGCTGCAACTGGACACGCCGGTGGAAGTGAACACCGAGGCCGCCCGCCGCGCTCGTTTGGCCGGTGTGCGTGTCATTCTCGATCCCGCACCCGCTGCCGACAATCTGCCCGATGAACTGCTGCTGAACTGCGATATTGTTTCACCCAACGAAACGGAACTGGCCACACTCAGCGGTAAACCGGTAAACAACCTGGACGAAGCTATCGCAGCCGCCGCCGCTTTGCTGGAGCGTGGCCTGCACGAACTGGTGGTGAAGATGGGCGATAAAGGCGCCTTATGGATGACGCGGCAGGGCCGCCAGTTCGTGCCCTCGGTCAAGGTCGAGCCCGTGGACACCACCGCTGCCGGCGACGCATTCACCGGCGCACTGGCCGTGGCGCTTGGTGACGGTCGCGACATGATCGATGCCATTCGCTGGGCACGACTGGCCGGCGCTTTGGCCTGCACCAAAATGGGCGCTCAACCCTCGCTGCCCTCGCAGGCCGAGGTCGAGGCTTTTGCCGCTTCCGTGACTGATGGACAATGACATGGAGATACATGTATGTCTAATCTTACTTCCGGCTCAACAGCCACGACCGTCCGACAACGCTTCAATGCCGCGCTCAGTGGTGGCAGTTTCGATCGCGTCCTCATGATGGACCTTGGCTATTGGCCGGAAACGCTTGATAACTGGTATGAACAGGGTTTGCCGCGCTCTGTCAATGCCCTCAATAGCGATGACTATTTCGACCTCGACGGGTTTATGCGCTATTACGTCTGCCCTGAAAAGACCGACGGCACAGGCCCCATCGATCGCGGCATGGTCAGCCCCGGCGGCTGGCGCGTCGGGCTGCAGCCATTTTTTGATGAGTACATGATCAGCCAGGACCGCGACACCGAACTGGCCCAGATCCCCGACGGCACGCACGTGCGGAGAAGCCGTCACGGTACCGCCCTGCCTGCGACCGAAGGCTACACGTTGACTGACCGCGACTCATGGAAACAACATTACGCCTGGCGGCTGGATCCCGAGACACCCAGTCGTTCTCCCGAGAAACATGCTGCTTTTGAGAAGATGACCCACGACCATAATCGCAGCCATCCGCTGATCCTGCCCGGCGGCAGCGTTTACGGCTGGCTGCGCAACTGGCTTGGGTTTGAACAGATCAGCCTGCTGATCTACGACGACCCCGCTTGGCTCGAGGAAATGCTGGAGACGGTCTGCGACTGCATCGCGGGTACCCTGAGCCGAGCCCTGGCTGGTGGCGGCAAGTTCGATGCCTGCCTGATCTGGGAAGACATGGCCTACAACGCCGGCCCCATGATCTCACCTGATGCCTTCAAGAAGTTGCTCAGCCCGCAGTATAAAAAGATCACGAATGTGCTGCGTCGCGGGGGCGTCGAGCACATCATCGTTGATAGCGATGGCCGCATCGATGATCTGATCCCGCTGTGGCTGGAAGCAGGCGTGAACACCATCCTGCCCATCGAGATCGGCACCACCGGGGCTGACCCCGTAGCCCTGCGCAAGCGCTTCGGGCGCGACCTGCGCATGATCGGCGGGTTCGACAAGCGCATCCTCTGGCAATCGCGGAAGGCGATCTCCGATGAAATCGACCGCCTGACGCCCCTGGTGATGGAAGGCGGGTTCATCCCCTGCTGCGATCACAAGGTGCCCCCGGAAGTGAAATTGGATGATTACCGTTACTTCCTGGACACGGCCCGCCATCGCTGGAGTCGATGATACGCTGTTCACCTTCAGGAGCTGCATCTGATGAAGCACAGTCCCTGGCTAAGCGCAGCCATGGTGGCGGCTGGTATGCCTGGAACACAGCATGTTTTGGGCCAATCCGCGCCGATCGGGCGCCCCAACATTTTGTTCATCATGGCTGACGATCAACCGACCTGGACCTTCGGAGCCATGAACCCGGTCAATACGCACACGCCCAACCTCGATCGCCTGGCCAGCGAAGGCGTGCTGATTCGCAACAGTTACGCCACGGCCGGCCTTTGCAGCCCCACGCGAGCTTCAGTGCTTACCGGGCGCTACAGCAGCGAGGTCGGCGTCGGCGATCTGGTCGAACGATCCGATGGACTGACCGAAGGCATTGCCACCTGGCCTCGTGTTCTGCGCGATGCGGGTTACCACACTGCGCTGGTGGGCAAGTGGCATCTTGGTATGAAGCAGCCCAAAGACATGCCCACCGCCAACGGCTATGAACACTTTGCAGGTTTCCTGGATTATGGACGTGTTTCGCGGGACCCGACAGTTTTGATCGATGGTAAGCCAGTCACATTTCAGGGCCAATACACGTCAGATGTATTGACCGATCTGGCGATTGAGTACGTGGACAAGTTCAAGGATGGGCAGTTCGCCATCTCATTGCACTATTGGGCGCCGCATCCCAATCACGCCCTGCCCGAGGGATTCGTGCTGCCTTACGACGATCGCACATGGCTGCCGATGATGGAAGACGACTTTGCGCCGTGGCAGGGCAATGACATTCAATTGCCCAACGCGGACTTTCCCAACCTGGACAAGCCGCGGGTCGATCGCATGATCCGTGAGTTCTACGCCAGCGTGCACAGCATCGACCGCAATCTCGGCAGGTTGATGCAGCACCTGGACGAGATGGGTCTGGCGGAAAACACCATTGTGATCTACACGTCGGACCAGGGCTTCATGGTGGGCCATCACGGGTTGTGGAGCAAAGGCCCGGGCTGGTGGATCACCACCGACCATCGCGATCCCAATAATGTGTACACTGACATTTTCGAGAATCAACCGGGTCCTGTGCGGCAGAACCTGTTCGAAGACACGATCCGCGTGCCGGGCATCGTGCGCTGGCCGGCGGGCCTGAAAGCGGGCACGCAAACTGACGCCCTTTTCTCACAGATCGATTGGTTCCCCACCATTCTGGCCATGACCGGCACGCAAGCCCCGGATGATGCCGTGCTGCGCGGCCACAATTTCCTGCCCATCATGCGGGGCGAGCGGGTTGCATGGGCGGACACGATCTTTGCCCAGCATCAGCAGTTGCGCAGTTTCCAGAACGCGAAATGGAAGCTGGTTCGCGATTTTGCGGAGATCGACCGCGATGAGTTGTACGACCTGCAAGCCGACCCGGACGAAACGCACAACCTGATTGACTTCGATGATCCGCAGGTCAAAGCTGAGATCGAACGGTTGAATGCCCTGCTGCTGGAGCGAATGAAACAGATCGACGATCCGCTGTACGATCTGGCGCGACAGATACCGGTGGGGTGAGTCGATCGTGCGACGGCCGGTAAACCGGACTCCGCCGCGGTTAATCAGAGTGCTCTCATGCAATTACGTGCCTATGGAAGCGATAGAGTTGTCGATTGACGCCGTCGGCGATAGGCTTGGCACAACAACGTTTTTCTACTTTAGATGAGTTCCATCATGGCTGATCCCCAACAAATCCTGGCACAGCGAAAACGTCAGCACGAAACCTTTTGGCGCGGCGAAGGGCCGAGCCTGATCTTCGTGCCCAACCAGCAGCAGATGACCTATGACCTGAACGACTATCCGCGCCGCTTCGAGGACCCGACTGCAATGTGGGAGTCGGAGATCGCGCGGGCCCGCAGTTTCATCGACTGGCCGACCGATGGCATTCCAACGGTGCGGCCGAACCTTGGCGTGATTTTCGTGCCCACGCTGGCCGGTCAGGACTTTGAGATTCACGAGGGCCAGATGCCCTGGCCGGGCGAGCCGATCGGTCGCGATAAAATCCTGGCTTCGCGCGACGTGGACGTGGCGGAGCAACTGCTGATGAAGCGGGCGGCTGCGTTCTATGAATTGCACAAGCAGAAAGGCGGGCCGGACGTCGCGGCCTATGCAACCGACACCCAGGGTGTGTTCGACGTCGCCCACCTGCTCTACGGCGACGACCTGTTCGTCGATATGGCTGATCCCGGCTCATCCGCGCTGGTCGATGAGGTGCTGGAGGTCTGCTGCGATCTGTACGTCCGGGCCACGCGCTGTCTCAAGCAACTGATGGACGAGCCGGACCGCACGATGATCCACGGCCACGCCACCGGTCAGGGCCTGCACTTTCCTCAGGCCGGGGTCCGCTGCTCCGAAGACACCGCGCAACTGGTTTCGCCCGACATGATCGAGCGCTACATCCTGCCCATGGTCAACCAGTGCAGTGAGCCGTTCGGCGGATGCTTCGTTCACTACTGCGGCAAGCACGAAGCCATGTTCGAGTTGATGTGCAACTCGCCGTTCGTCCTGGCCATTGACCTGGGCAACCCCGAGAGCTACGACCCGGCCTGGTTATTTGAGCAATGCGCCCGCAGCGACACGGTGCTCTACAGCCGACTGCCCCCGGAAGAGGGGGAAAGCTGGCAGGACATGCTCAAGCGCCTGGGCGAGCTGGTCCAAAGCACCGGTGCCCGCTGCGTGCTACGACCCCCGCTCACGCCCAGGGACCGCGACGAGGCGGCCGCCATGCAGCAGATGTGGCATGAGTTGACCGGATGAGAAGGGGCGCAATACGGATGCCACGCTCAGCAGCCGCTTGCGGCTTCTCGAAATGCTTGGACCACGGACGGTTTCGCGAAGCCGCAAGCGGCTGAGAGACAGTGCAACTCACAATAGAATAGTTCGAGACGGCTTACCCGGTTTTGGGAAATCGGGACCGCCTTTGCAACAAATACGGGACAGCAGCGACTGTTATGATGACAGCCATGTTGTGCGTTGCGCTGTGACCCGGAATGCTCATCGAGGGGCCCCTGCCATGCAGAAACGACCCACCTGCGTCACCGTCTTCGCGGTCATCGACATCATCCTGTGCGCGCTGGGTGTGCTGGGCATGGCGATGTACGTGGTCATGCAGTTGGACCTGATACCGCAGATGAACAGCGACGAGAATCCCACCATGAAACTCATGGAAGAAAATCCCGCCTACAACCTGTTCGTGCAGGTCGGCACCTACGTCGGATTCGTGGCCACCGTCGCTTTGCTCTGCGGTGCCATCGGGATGCTGATGCTGCGCAACTGGGCGCGGTTGACAGTCATCGGCTGGTCGGTTTACACGATCATCATGACCATCTTCGGTACCGTCCTCAATCACTTTCTGATGTTCATGCCCATGCTGGAAGATACACAAGGTTCCGAGAAGATAGGATTGCAGTTCGGCATGGTCTTGGCCATCGGTTTCGGCCTGATCTACATCGCCTACGCGGCGCTTCAGATGTTCATGCTGACCCGGCCCAAAGTTGTGGACGCTTTCGCCAACCCGATGAACCATCAGATCATCTGACCCCACCAGCGCAAGGAGCAACCGCGCGTGAAGATCGTGATCGCTGTCGTCGTCTCCGTGGTGACGCTGCTGCTGCTGGCAATTGGTGGTGCGGCGCTGTTCTATCCCCAGGCCGGCAAGTCCTCTTCCGGGGGCGGCGAAGGCGATGCTGTGCAAATCCATGTTGTGCAGCGCGGCGAGCTGATCGAAACTGTCACCGCTCCCGGAAAAGTTCAGCCCAAGACAAAAGTCGCCATCAGCGCCAAAGTTTCCTCGCGCATCCTCGAGCTTCCTTTCGATGAAGGCGACAGCGTAACCAAGGGTGATCCCGACGCTGATCCCCCCGCGCCCGCCAGTGTGCTGGTGCGGCTCGATGCGTCGGATCTCGAAGCGCTGCTGCGTTCGGCGCGGGCCCGCCACGATGCCCAGGCGGCGTCGATCGAGGTGGAGAAATCGCGGATCGAAAGCCAGCGTGCCACGATGGCCGCCCTGGCGGTGACCCTGGCCGACGCCGAGCGTAACCTGAGCAGACAAATAGAGTTGCGAGCGACCAAAGACGTCAGCCAGTCCACCCTGGATCAGGCCCAGATGCGCCGCGACGAGTTGGCCGCCCAGAAAGCCGCCGCCGAAGCTTCGCTGCAGGCATCCGAACGCGGGCAGGCGGTGCTGCAATACAACCTTGAAGCCGCCGAAGCCGAGATCGCCCGGGCCGAGGACGACCTGAGCTACACCATCATCAGCTCGCCCATCGACGGCGTAGTCACCAAACTCAACGCTGAGGTCGGCGAACTGGTCATCACCGGCACCATGAACAATCCCGGCACGGTCATCCTCGAAGTGGCGGACCTGTCCAACATGCTGGTGGTGGCGGAACTCGACGAAGCCGACGTGGACCTGGTGCACGAAGGCCAGTCCGCCAACATCCGTCTGCTCTCGGATCAGGATCGCGTCTATCACGGCACTGTTGAAAAGATCGCGCTGAAAGCCACCGACGGCCTGACCCGCTATTTTGAAACCGAAATCCTGCTCGACACCGATGGCCGACGTCTCTACAGCGGGCTGACCGCAGACGCGGAGATTCACGTCAACGATTTCACCGACGTGCTGACCGTGCCCAGCCAGGCAGTGCTTGGCGTCAAGCTCGACGATCTGCCGGCCGAGGTCCGCAAAGACAATCCGCTGGTGGATCCAGACAAGACCATGACCACCGTGGTCTATCGCCTGATCGACGGCAAGGCAGTCGTCACCCCCGTGCGCATCGGCACTTCCGATCTGACCGACACCGTCATCGAGCAAGGTTTGAGCGAAGGCGACCGCGTGATCATCGGCCCCTACAAAGTGCTCGAAAGCATCAAGCACGACCAGAAAGTACACGACGAAGAAGAGGACGAGGACAAGGATAAGGATAAAGAGCAGAAAAATAAACTCACCGCAGAGGACACAGAGAACACAGAGGAAAGTCCATCAGAATGAGTATGTTTTGAACTCTGTGCCCTCTGCGTCCTCTGTGGTGAATCCCGGTTTCTCTGAAATCATCCACGCTCGAAGGCCCCCATGCTCATCCGCTTGACCGGCATCAAGAAGATTTATCAGGTCGGGGTGGAGACGATCCACGCCCTCGACGGTGTCGATCTGCAGGTGGATGCCAACGAGTTCGTCGCCATCATGGGGCCGTCCGGCTCGGGCAAGTCCACGCTGATGAACATTCTCGGCTGCCTCGATCGCCCGACGCACGGCACGTACGAGCTGGCCGGCGAACAGACCAGTCGCATGGGCGGCTCGGCTCTGGCGCGGGTGCGCAATCAGCGCATCGGATTCGTCTTTCAATCCTTCGAGCTGATGCCGCGCTTCAGTGCCGTGCGCAACGTCGCTCTGCCGCTGACCTACAGCCCCGACGGCTGGAGCAATCGCAGGCGCAAGGCCCTCGATGCCCTGGCCCGCGTCAATCTCGCTGATCGTGCGGCTCACCGTCCCAATCAACTGTCCGGCGGACAGAAGCAGCGCGTCGCCATCGCCCGCGCCCTGATCAACCAGCCCGACATCCTGCTGGCCGACGAACCGACCGGCAACCTCGACAGCCGCACCACCGAGGACATCCTCAAGCTGCTCGTGCAGCTTCACCGCGAAGGCCAGACCATCATCATCGTCACCCACGAGCGCGACGTGGCGGCCTGCGCTCAGCGCGTCATTCACATGCACGATGGCCGCATCCACAGCGATCAGCCCGTGGAGCAGGATCCCGACGTCGGGTCCGTTGTCGCCGCAAAACGTCAGCGCGACAGTCAGGAGGCCGTCTGATGTCCCTGCTGCGCACGCCTTTTTACCTGGCCCGTTTTCTGCTCCAGAGCATCCTGCTGGCGCTGGGCCAGATCTGGATGAACAAGACGCGCTCGGTGCTGACCACCACCGGCATCGTCATCGGTGTCGCCGCCGTCACCGCCGTCATCGCCGCACTCACTGGCCTGCGCAGCAACATCCTCGGCGAGTTTGAGGCCCTGGGCACCAACAAGCTCTACATCATTCCCTATCGCCCCGACACCGGCCGCTTCCAGCACGCCTCCGGCCGAACCCTTCGCTTCACGCCCGATCAGTTCGACGGCCTGGTCGAGCACTGCCCTTCCGTGGCCGGCTTCACCCTCCTGGCCGACGCGGCGGACAAGGTCATCCGCGGCGATCGCTCCATCGACGGGGCCCGCATCACCGGCATTCAGCCGGCCTGGCACGAGATCGAAAACCGCACGGTCACCCTTGGCCGGCCTTTCAGTCTGCTCGATGAGCAGCGGGCCGCGTACGTCTGCCTCATCAATCCCGAGACGCGCGATCAACTGCGCCTGGACCGCGACTGCAACGGGCAATCCATTTACATCGGCAATCGGCGGTTCCTAATCGTGGGCGTGGTCGAGCCGGCGGTCCAATCGGCACTGTTCCTCAACCAGGGTGAGGGGGCTGAGGTCTTCGTCCCCTTCCGCACGCATTGGAACGTCTGGCAATCGCGGTTGATCGCCATAGCCGCCAGCCAATCGCCCGATGTTTCCGACGACGCCCGGGCTGAGGTGCGATTCTTCCTGCGCCAGACGCGCGAGTTGAAGCCCGACGATCCCGACACCTTCCGCATTGAAGTCATCGAGCAGTATCTGCGCCAGTTCGACCGTGTGGCGGCCACCATCACCATGGTGGCCGGGGCGATTGTCGGCGTGTCGCTGCTGGTCGGCGGCGTGGGCATCATGAACATCATGCTGGTCTCCGTCTCCGAGCGCACGCGAGAGATCGGCCTGCGCAAAGCGGTCGGGGCCAGGCCCGCGGCCATCCTCTTCCAGTTCCTGATCGAAGCGGTCACCCTCTGCTCGCTGGGCGGTTTACTCGGCATTGCCGGCGGCTGGGCACTGACGCTGCTGATGGCCGTCCTTCCTGGGGCGCAACTGGACAAAGCGTACATTCCCCTGTGGGCCATCGCCGTGGCTTTCGGCTTCTCCGCACTGGTCGGCGTCTTCTTCGGCATGTTCCCCGCCTTCAAAGCCGCCGGCCTGGACCCCATCGAGGCCCTGCGACATGAATGACAAAAAAAACAATGCGCCACGAAGTCACGAAGTCAGCAGCACGATCGGGTATCGGGTGTCGGGTATCGGGTATCGGGGGACGGGAAATAGATATCGCATGCCGGGTATCGGATCCTGGCTCAGACCCGATACCCGAAACCCGAGACTCGATACCCGTCTTACATCTTTGCGATCTTCGTGTCTTCGTGGTTCATCTTTTCTCAGTCTTCTGCTAATGCTGCTTGCAAGCTGCAAGAGCCCGCTCGATGAGCCGGCTTACCTGCGATCCGAAGAGCTGCGCCAGCATCTGCAACAGATTGATCCGGTTGATCTGACGCAGGTCGCCGATGCGGTGCACGCACCCGACGAAACGCAACCGCTCCAGCCAGCCGCGCTACCGCCCGCAGAATCCAAGCTAAGCCTCGAACAGTGCCGCGTGATGGTCCTGGCCAACAACCTCGAACTGCAAGTCGAGCTACTCAATCCCGCCATCGCCGCCCAGAGCGTCAGCGAACAGGAGGCTCGCTTCGAAGCTTTATTCTTCGCCAACTCCAGCTACGCCCGCACGGACACCCCCACCGCCACCACGCTCTCCGGCAGCCAGACCAAGGCTGTCCAGAACGACATGGGCGTTGATCTGCCTTTGCAGACCGGCGGCAACCTGCGCTTCAACCTCGCCGCCAATCAGTTCAAAACCGACAACGTCTTTTCCACCCTCAATCCGTCCTACGCCACCGACGCTTCCATCTCACTCTCGCAGAACCTCCTGCGCGGCGCGGGCATTCGCGCCAACACCCACGCCATCCGCCTGGCCCAGTATCAGCATCAGCAGGCCAATGCCGCCACGCACCTGGCGGTGATCCGCATCCTGGCCAACACCGATCGCGCCTACTGGCGCTTGCAGGCGGCCCGTCAGGTGTTGCAGGTGCGCCAGGCTGAGCACGAACTGGCCGTGGTGCAACTGGAAAAAGCCCGCCGCATGGTCGATTCGGGCGAACTGGCGGAGATTGAAATCACCCGAGCTGAGTCCGGTGTCGCCGAGCGACTCAGCGCCATCATCACCGCGGAAAACACCGTGCGTCTCGAGCAACGCGCCCTGAAACGCATGCTCAACGACGCCGGCCTACCCATGGACGGCCCCACCGCGGTCATCCCCACCACCGACGCCAACCCAGTGCGATACGACTTCGCCCCCGAGAAGTTGGTTTCGATGGCCATGGATGGGCGCATGGAACTGCTGGAGCTGGAGCTGCAACTGGCCCAGCAGGCAAGCACGCTGCACTTCGAGCGCAACGCCGCCCTGCCGCTGGCGCTGCTGGATTACACCTACAACTTCAACGGGCTCGGACGCACCTACGGCAACTCGTTCGACATGCTTTCCGATCGTGACTTCGCTGACTACCGCCTCGGCCTGCGCGTGGAGGTCCCGTTGGGCAACGAAGCTGCCCGCAGCCGCGTTCGCCGGGCCATCCTCCATCGCATGCAGACGCTCTCCAGTGTCGAGCAGCGCAAAGCATTGATCGAAGAGGAGGTGCTCAACGCGGCCGATCAACTGGCCTCAAGCTGGCAACAGATTCTGGCCGCCCGCCAGTCCGCGATTCTCGCCCATCGCACGTTCATGGCTGAGCAGCGCCAGTTCGAACAGGGCCTGCGCACCTCGACCGACGTGCTGGATGCCCAGGCCCGTTACAGCGACGCCCAGGCCGCCGAAGTCCGCGCCATCGCTGAATACCAGATCGCCCAGATCGACCTGGCCTACGCCACCGGCAGCATCCTCGGCGCCGACCAGGTCCGCTGGGAATCGCGGGGGATCGAGCAATAAGCTTCAGCCACGGATGAATACGGATGGACACGGATTGGAATCGCAGGGAACGCGGCCAGGACGTGGATGCACACCACACTTGACCACGCGTTGGCTCTGCCGGATAGCAGATCAATTTTAACTTAAATTTGATCTTATTTAAGTTAAATATGATATTTACGACGTGCTGCAAATGGCCGCTCATGTCCCTCTTGCCGGGTATAGTCGGGTTTATCCAGTGTTGGTCCGTGGCTATTTGCCCGCTTCGATCGCCCGCAGGACGTTGTCGTCGCCGGAGAGTTGCGCGGACTGGCCCGGTTGCAGGATCAGGAAGCGATCGTCGTCCCAGCGGCCGGCCAGCAGGTCGATCAGCAACTGCGGGTCGCCCTCCTGTTCGTCGTAGTTCCACTTCAGCCAGTCGGCACAATTGCGGGTGTACTGCTTGTCCTGCTCGGTGGCGCCCACGGTCAGCGAGACATAGGTCGCCCGGTCGTAGGTGTTGAACCAGGCCTGCTCGCTTTCCATGAGGAAGTCGGCGTTGTCCTCGCCGAACTTCTCGACATACTGGCGACGAAGTTTCTCATAGCGCTGCGGGCCGGGCGGGGTGTGATGGCGATTCCAGCCGGGCGAGTACCAGTAGGTGCCGGGGTTCTGCTTCACGTATTCAGCATAGCGCTGGCGCGAGCCCAGCAGCAGCGTGATGCAGTCGTGGGCACGCGGCACGATGATGCGGCAGCGCATGGCGGTGACGTTTTCGATGCCGCGACTGCACAGGCCGTAAACCAGCACGATCGCCTCGGCGTCGGTTTCTTTTTCCAGGCGGGCCACCACTTCCTGCAGTCGCTTGCTCAGCAGCGGCGGATCGTTGTGCAGGCCCTGCTCCAGCTTCTCCAGGTGCACCACGTTGGCCTGGCCATTGAGGAAATGCTCGACCTCGATCTCCATCACCGCGCAGGTGACCACCGCGAGGCGCGGCAGGGATTGTGACTTCGAATCACTCATGACTGAAAGCTTCCAGGGTTCAGGCGCTTCGTTGATTGTAGGCATCGATCAGCGGGCGCAGGGTGCGGATGTGCTCGGGCGAGCTGCCGCAGCAGGCGCCGACAATGGCGACTCCGGCCTCCAGCAGTTGAGGCAGTTCACCAGCCATCTGCTGCGGGCTCTGCATGTAGCGCACCTGTCCGTTGATCAACTGCGGCTTGCCCGCGTTGGGCTGGGCCATGGTGGGACGGTCCATCTGCCGGCGATACTGCGTGACGCCGACGGCCGCGTGGGGCATGTCCATGCCGTTGCCGCAGTTGAGGGCGACGATGTCCGCGCCATGATCGATCATGAACGCGGCCGCCTGGGCGGGATCGACGCCCATCATGGTGCGCAACTGCCCGTCGCCGGTGATGTCGTAAGCCATCGAGCCGATGACGCAGGGGGCGCCGGCTTTTTTGGCGGCGGCCAGTCCCAGTTCCAGTTCTTCCAGCATCGTCTGTGTTTCCACGATCAGCGCATCGGGCTTCTCCGCCATCAAGGCCGCGGCCTGTTCCTCAAAGGCGGCTTTCACCTGTTCGGCAGGCACATCGCCAAAGGGCTCCATCATGCCGCCGAAGGGGCCGATGTCACCGATGACGAAACCCGGTTTGCCGCCGAACGCCTGCCGCGCGATGCGCACCGCGGCCCGGTTGATCTCGACCACCTTGTCACCGAGGCCGTGCCGCTCCAAGGACAGGCGGCAGCCGCCGAATGTGTTGGTCAACAGGATGTCGCTGCCGGCCTCGACATAGGAGCGCTGGATCGCCAGCACGCGATCGGGGTGCTCGATGTTCCACAGTTCGCCGCACTCACCGGCCGCTAGACCCGCCGCCTGAAGCTGCGTGCCCATCGCGCCGTCGCCCAGCAAAACACGCTTGGAAATGGCTTGTAACAGACTGTCGGACAACACGGGCCTCCCTTCGTGGAGCGGCGTAGAGCGTATGTCGTATGGCGTAGAGCGTATGGGGTTCTGCTCCCGGCCTTTTTCTACGCTCTACGCCATACGCTCTACGCTATCATACCGCCTGGAGCATTTTGATGAGTGTGACACTGCATATTGACGGACACAGCGTCGAGGCCCCGGTCGGCGCGACCATCTTCGACTGCGCCGAGATAATCGGCGTACACGTACCCACCAGTTGCCACAAGCAGGGCAAATGCCGCGAATGCCTGGTGGAAGTGGTCGAGGGCAGGGAATTGCTGGCCGACCCAACGCAGGAAGAGCTGCATTTGAGCGGCCATTTCCGCCTTTCCTGCCGGGCGAAAATCACAGCCGGCGAAGGCGAATTGCGCTGTCACACCATGCGCCGCGGCCGCATTCGCGTGCTGGAGCGATTGGCTGCCCTGCCCGGACAACCTGCGGATGATCGCTTCGACCCGGCTGTGCGCCGCGATGGCGAGCGCATCCTGCTCGACGGCACAAACATCGCCACCACCACCGGCCCCATCTTCGGCCTGGCCATCGACCTGGGCACCACCACCGTCGTCGTCAACCTCGTCGATCTGGACACCGGCAAAATCACCGCCACCACCAGCTTCGAAAACCCCCAACGCTTCGGCGGCAGCAACGTCATGGCCCGCATCGCCTACGACTGCGATCACCCCGGAAGATTGCTGCAACGCACACTGTTGGGTTATCTGGGGCATGCCATCGAATCGTTGCCCTGCGACAACAAGTCCATCTACGAGATTGTCGTGGCGGGCAACACCACCATGCGCGATCTGTTCTTCGGGCTCAACGTGCACAGCGTGGGCCAGTCGCCCTTCCGTTCGCTGACGGAATACGAACTGCTCGAAGGCAAGCGCGAAACCACCGCGCTGAGCGTCACGGCCAAGAGTCTGCGTCTGCCGATCCACCCGGCCGGCCGCGTGTACAGTCTGCCGCTGATCGCCTGTCACGTCGGCGCGGACACGGCTGCGTGTCTGCTGGCCATCGGGCTGGCGCGGCAGGAAAAGCTGGTGGCCATGATGGACATCGGCACCAACACCGAGCTGGTCGTCGGCAACAAGGACCGCATCCTGGCTGCCTCGTGTCCGGCCGGGCCCGCCTTCGAAGGCAACGGCATCGACGCCGGCATGCCCGCCCTGGACGGCGCCATCGAGCGGGTGCACATCGCTGACGACGGCAGCCTCCAGCTTGGCATCATCGGGCCCCCGCCCCCGGAAGTGCCTCCCGAAGGTCCGCAGGGCATCTGCGGCTCGGGTCTGGTTGACATCCTCAGTGAACTTCGCCGCACCGGGCGCATGACCCACACCGGCCGCTTCACCAATCACGAACCGTTCCTGGCCCTGGACGCTGCCGGTCTGGTGCGCTTCAACGAACTGGACGCCTCGCTGCTGGCCCAGGCCAAGGGCGCCAACGTGGCGGGCATTCGCATCGTGATGAAGCACTATGGCATCGAGATGTCCGACCTGCACCAGTTCTACCTGGCCGGCGGCTTCGCCCATCACCTGGACCTGGATGCCGCCCGTCGCATCGGCATGGTGCCGAACCTGGGCGATGACAAGCTCATCCAGATCGGCAACGCGGCCATCGAAGGGGCCACCATCGCCCTGCGCAGCGTCCGCGCCCGCCGCGAAATCGAGCGTCTGTGTCGCGGCATCAAGCACATCGAATTGGAGACGGACCCGGAGTTCTTCGACCTGTTCGTGCAGGGCTGCTTGTTCGAGCCGGTGTAGGCTGCTAGCGGCTTCGCGCAACCGCCCGATGCGATCACGCGATCAATCGCGTCACTTCGTACTCAAGCCTCAAGCCTCACTCCTGAAGCCTTCCTTACATCGGCATGCCTGTGATGCGGGCTTCGAAGACGAGGTTGCCGTTGACCACGCCCTGAGCGAGGCTGACGGATCGGCGTTTGCGGAACTCGATTTCCTTGATGAGGGTGACGAAGCGATCACCGGGCACGACCTGGCCGCGGAACTTGACGTCATCGACGCCGGCAAAACCCATGAAGGCTTCGCCCCCCAGCCGGTGCAGGCAGACGAAGCTGGCCAATTGGGCGGAGGCCTCGATCATCAGCACGCCGGGGAACAGCGGCCGACCTGGGATGTGCCCGGGCACCCAGAAGGCGTCGGGGCGAATGTCGTGGTAGGCGGCACACTGCTTGTAGTCGTCGGAGGCATAGACGATGGCGTCGATCAGCCGCATGTGACCGCGGTGGGGATTGACCGCCTCGATGGCCGCCGCGTCGTGGACGGGCCGCTCGAAGTTCAGCAACGAAAGATCGAACAGGAGGGGTGGGGCCATAGGACTACGGTGGGCAGAGGGCGGAATGCAGAGGGCGGAGGGGTGGAAAAACAACAAAGCAAAGGTGGAACGCCGGTACGATCCGCCTTCGGCCTTCCGCCCTCCGCCTTCTTCGGTCAGTTCTCCGTTTCGCGGACCTCCAGGATCTTCTTGCGCAGTTCCTGGGCGATATTCTTGATGTCCTGCATCTGTTTGCGGACGCGGGTGCCTGCCGCCTTGTTGCCGCCGGCCGTCTTGCGAATATCGTCTTCCACGGCCGCCACGGCCGCCTTGAGCTGTTCGTAAGTTTCGAGCATGGAGGGTCTCCTATCGCTGTAGGGGGTGCCGTAGGACGCTCAGAACGCCCTTTAGCCTACAAAAACGCCCCCCGCCGAGCAACACCCCCCCGGGAAGGGAAATTCGAATGGCGAAATTCGAATGACGAATCAATGTCCGAATGACCAATGATGAAGATCCGAATGTTTCGTCATTCGTCATTCGAATTTCGTCATTCACATCCCTCCCCCCTATCCATGCGGATGCCGATGGGCCAGAATGTGCGGCTTCTCCAGCCGGTGGGCCAGCATCAACGGCTCATCCGACAACACTTCCGCCGGTGGCCCCTCCGCCACCACCTGCCCGCCATCCAGCACGATCACCCGCGTGCAAAGCTGCACCGCCAATTCCAGATCGTGCGTGGCGATTAGCCGCGTCAGCTTCATCCGACCCAGCAACGCCTTGATCTGCCACCGCCCGTGCGGGTCCAGGCTGTGTGTCGGCTCATCCAGGGCCAGGATGCTGGGCTCACACGCCAGCACGCCCGCCAGACACACCCGCCGCTGCTCACCGCTGCTCAGTTGATGCGCTGCCCGCTGCTCGAAGCCGGTCAACTCCACCTGCGCCAGCACCTTGCTGACTCGCTGCTGCACCTGCCACTGATTCAATCCCAATTGTCGCGGGCCGAAGGCCACGTCCTCGAACACCGTGGGACAGAAAATCTGGTCCGTCGGATCGTGAAACAGCAACCCCACCTTCCGCCGCACCCCCGGAAGGTTTTTCTCGGTGACCGGCTCACCATCGATGAAGACGGCCGGCGGCTGGCCGTCCCAGCGCTCCGGCAGCAGGCCGTTCAAGTGCAGCAGCAGCGTGCTCTTGCCCGCGCCGTTGGGCCCGATCAGTCCCACGCATTCGCCCGGCTCCACGCGGAAGCTGATCCCGCGCAAGGCCTCGCTTCCCTGGCCATAGCCGAAATGCAGATCGCGTACTTCCAAAGCGGCGGTCATCGCCCCCCCCGGGCGCACATCGCCGCATAAACCCGTTCCGCCCGCACGCTGGCTCGCACGAACAACTGCCCCACCACCGCCGCCAGTCCGCGCCACGTTCGCCGCCGATCGCTGACAAAAGTCCGCGACGCCCGGGCCCGCCGCATGCGCTGCGATTCATCGACCAGCACAAACAGGTAGCGATACATCAGCGCCAGCGTCGTCACCAGCAGTCCCGGCACGTGCAGCTTCCGCAGCACTTCCAAAAGCTCACCGAATGGCGTCGTACTCGCCAGCAGAATCATCGCCAGCAGACACAACGAGCAGCGCGCCACCAGTAACACAAACAGCCGCCACCCGCCCGGCCCAAACAGTGCCAGCAACGCCACCGCCGCCACGAACGGCTCCATGATCAGCAACCGCCCCAGCACATACCGCCACGGCACCCCGCTGATCGCCGTCACCACCAGCAGAAACACTGCCGGCCCCGTCAACCACAGCGCCCAAGCCGGCGGCCAGAGCGCCATGCCCACCACCAGCACCAGCGCGATCGACAGCTTCATCCCCGCCGGCAGCCGATGCACCGGACTGTGCAGCCTGCTGTAGCGATCGAGAAAGTCAGCGTGCATGAGGTGTTCTTACTTCAACATATAGCCCGGCCATCTTGGCCGGATTTTCCTCGACCGAACCGCGCGACCCGGATGTCCATTCAATCTACGCCGCCGCCCCCGCATCGACGGCCGGCTTTTTGCCCGTCAGCGCCCGCGCTGTGAACCAGGCCAGCACGAACACCACCACCGTGCCCACCGCGCCTGCGACACCTGTGGCCCACGCTCCCGGCAGGATGGATGCACCCAGTTCGTAATCCGCCGCCGGCGCGGGAACCATCGGCTGCGTCACCGCGGCACCCGCGAAGTTCAGATCCTCAGCCGTCCTGTCCAGCCCGTCCGGCCAGGACGAAGCGAACGGCGAAACGAACATCGCCAGGGCCAGACTGATGATCAGCCCGTACGCCAACAGAGGCGCAAGTGATTTTTGATTTTTGATTGAAAATTTTTGATTGGCGAGCAACTCGGGGCGCGTGGCGGCCACGGCCGCGAGGGCGGCGGCGGTGATCAGACCTTCGCCGACGCCGATCAGCATGTGCACGCCCGCCATGGCCAGCAGGGCCAGCTTCCAGGCAACGGTACCTGAGGCCGCCAACTGCGCGGCGCAGAACACCGACGCCAGCACCGTGGAGCACCAGGCCGCCACCATCGCCGCCAGCAGCGTGGCGAACAGGTCGTCTGGCTTGCGCGGCAGCAACATTCGGATACCGCGATAGATCAGCCACCCCACCACGCCGCCGATCACCGCCATGTTGAAGATGTTGGCCCCCAGCGCGGTGACGCCGCCGTCGGCAAACAGAAAACATTGCACGATCAGCACGGCACTGATGACCACCACCGCGGCGCTGGGCCCCAGCAGCACAGCCGTGAGCGTGCCGCCGATCAGGTGCCCGCTGGTGCCGCCGGCCACGGGGAAGTTGAGCATCTGGGCCGCGAACACGAAGGCCGCCGACAATCCCAGCATGGGCACGCGCTTCGGCTCCAGGCGACGTTTCGCCTCGAACAGGGCCAGGCCCAGACTCGCAGCCGACAGTCCGCCCATCGTGGCGGCCGTGGCGGCGTTGAGAAATCCGTCGGGAATGTGCATGGCGTGCGCCTTTGCCCGTCAAACTCGCCGTTCACCGGTATGACGATTCTTAACATTGTAATACCGGCTCCTCACCCGTCAACGCACCCGAGCCGGCCACAAGCTGCCCGCGCAAAGCAGAAGCCCACGGATTGGATCCGCGGGCTTCATGGATTGGCGCGACATCTTAACGATAGCGACCCGGCGTCAATCGAGGATGGTGTCCTTGATCGTCAGGCGGCCGCCGATGTGGTTGACGATCTTGGGCCAGACGCTGGTGTTGACCTTCCACTGGCGCAGATCGCAGCCGATTACCTGGGCGCTGCGGACGCGGCCGCCGGCGAACTTCATGGCCCAGACGTTGTTGTCCACGGCCGGGGCGAACCACTGGCAGTCCTGGATGAGGATGGAGTTGAGGTCGTTGTTGTAATGCTCCAGGGCCAGGGACCAGCCGATGGTCAGACCGATGGAATCGACACCGCCGGTGTTGTAGAACCGGCTGTTGCGCACGATCAGATAGCCGGAGGCCGAGCGATCATCGCTGCCGATGTCGATCAGGTTGCCGGAGAAGGTGCAGTCGCTGACCTCCAGTCTCCGGTATCCCAGGCCCTTGACGCCCTGGGCGGCGGCGCGATCGAAGGTGCAGCCGGTGAAGGTCACCGCGCCGACATCCAGCAGGTACACGTTGTGGTTCTGGTTGAAGCGTGCTCTGCCCAGCCAGCCGTTGCCGCTGAATGTGCAGTCGCTGAAGACGAAGTTGTCCACGCCCTGCAGAAACGCACCGTGCGAATGGCCCCAGTCGTCGCGAGTAGCGCCGACGAAGGTGCAGCGCACGAAGCGCCAGTTGCGGCTGGCATCTGAGCCGTCGTCGCGGGCCTGCACCGTCAGCAGCACCGCCGCGTCACGGAAATCGCAATCGATGAAGGTCACGTCGTTGACCGACTGCCACACTGCTCGCACCCCGCCGCGCAGGGTCAGGTCGCGATAGGTCTGACCATCCTGCGGGGCAAGGTTCCACACCACCTGCTTGACGGCGTTGGTCGGAGGCGGATCGTTCGGCTCCTGTGGCGGCGCCGGCTCTTGCGGTACGTCCTGAACGTCTGGTGTATCCGGCTCATCGGGCGCCTCCGGCTCCTCAGGCTCCTCCGGCAGCACCGTATCGTCAGGCTCAAGCGGCTCGTCGGGAATCACCACCGGCGGTTCTTCGGGCGTCGGGTCCGGATCCGGATCCACCGTGGGGGGCGCTGCCGGTTCCTGCGGCTCGGCCGGCGGTTTGATCTGTACTGTGAACGACTGCTGCAGCATGCTCACCACCACTACGCCGTTGCTGCTGACCTGGTACAGCTTCACCTGCATCAGGTAATTGCCCGGCGGCAGGGCGTTGAGCTTACTGCGGCTGATCAGGTAAGAGCCATTGGGCTTGGGGTCGCCGGTGAGCACCTGCTTGAAAGTCAGGCTGGTCGCGGCCCTGCTTTGATCCCAGACCAGCACGTGCATGAACATGTCGCTGAACAGTGTGCCGTCGAGCACGAGGCGAACGCTGGGTGCATTGCCCTCGATGTAGCTGGCGAACGAGTCGCCGACAAAGGACACCTGTCTGGCCCGCAGCCCGCTGCGAGTATCGAAGAGCATGTCACCGGTCGCTGTGACCGCGCTGCTCAACAAACCCAGGCATAGTGACAAGGTAAAACACAGACTGGAGATGCGTTGCTTCATCGTGGACTCCGTTTCACTGAAGCTATGGTCACCCTGCGGACAACCAACCGCATGGGGGAGTTACACGAGCCGGCAAAATCTTCCAGGCAGCCGCGCTGGCGGAATAATCGGCATGAACGAATGAAGCGGTCGCGGACCTGGATTTTGTAACAATCGGGGGGATGCGGTTCAGCGCCATCCGGGCCGAACCGACCAATCTCCTGGGGGTATCACTCACTGATGGTATCAGAATGTTTGCGAAAGTAAAAATAGGGATTGCCCCTACACATCGCCCAATCTCACCCCGCCATAAGGCGGCAGGCCGGATCAGCGATAAACGCCTGTGGAGCCACTGATCTGCAGGCGGCCGCCGATGCCGTTGACGACCTTGGGCCAGATGTTGGTGTTGACCTTCCACTGCCGCAGGTCGCAGCCGACGACCTCGGCGCTGTGCAGTTCACCACCGGCGAATTTCATGGCCCAGACGTTGGTGTTCACCGCCGGCTGGTGCCAGGTGCATTTGCGGATCTGCACTTGCTTCAGGTCGTTGTTGTAGTGCTCGAGAGCCAGCGACCAGCCAAGGGTTTGTCCGATGGAATCGACGCCGCCGGTGTTGTAGAAATGGCTGTTGCGTACGATCAGGTAGCCGGAGGCCGAGCGATCGTCGCTGCCGATGTCGATCAGATTGCCGCGGAACGTGCAGCCGTCCACCACCACCCGCTTGTAACCCAGGGCCTTGAGGCCCTGCGCTGCGGCCCGCTGGAAGGTGCAGTTGTAGAAGCGCACCGTGTGCACGTCCAGCATGTACACGTTGTGGTTCTGGTTGAAGCGGGCCTCGTCCAGCCAGCCGTTGTTCTTGAACAGGCAATTCTGGAAAGTGAAGTTGTCCACCCCTTGCAGGAAGGCCCCGTGTGAATGGCCCCAGTCATCGCGGGTGGCGCCCACGAAGGTGCAGCGGATGAACTTCCAGTTTTTACTGGCGTCCGAGCCGTCATCGCGCGCCTGCACCGTCAGCAGCACCGCGGCGCTGCGGAAATCGCAGTCGATGAATGTCACGTCGTTGATTGACTGCCACGCCACGCGCACACCGCCGCGGATGATCAGATTGCGATAGGTGCGCCCGGGTTGGGGTTGCAGGTTCCAGACTACCCGCTTTCTGATCTTGCCCGCTGACACGCTCTCGGCGGCGGCCGTGATGTCGGCCTCAACGGAACTCGCGGCCGGTGCGCTGCCGTCCCCGGCGGCCAGGGCGGAGCCCGAACCCCACAGGCCAACAACCACATACAGAGCCACGGATACTACAACGATATCGAGCCATCGCTTCATGCTCATACTCCGTAACAGTTAAAACCAACGCTTGCTTTGCTGTGTCAGCGCCAGGCGCTCCGCCCTGCTGCGCTGACCAGCGGTCCCGGAAGGACCCCCGCCCCCGGAAGGGAAGTTATGAATGCTTGATTGCCTGATTGCCTGAATATTCAAGCATGCAAGCATTCAACCAATCACCCCCACTCCCCCGCAATCCCCGGAAAACCTGAGGCGGGAATGACCGGGCTGGGACTCGAACCCAGAACCTGCGGCTTAAAAGGCCGATGCTCTACCGGTTGAGCTACCCGGTCGGGTGCGGTCACCCTATCGGGGCCGCCCCGGCCGGTCAAGCAGCCGATTCTCAAGCCCGGGTCAGGTTCGCGGCCGATAATACCGGATAATGAACAGCGTGGCGATTAGTGTTGACCCTAATGCGACTGCCCACTGGTTCGCACCCGCCGACGGGCGGTTCGCTCCGCGCGTCATGGTGACCGCGGAGATCGGCGTCAACCACGACGGCAACCTGCAACGTGCCCTTGAATTGACCCGCGCTGCCGCCGATGCCGGCGCCGATGCCGTCAAACTGCAACTGTTCGATCCACGAACCTTGCTTTCACAGGACGCCGAGCTGGCGGCTTACCAGATCAGCCAGGGCGACACCGATCCGTTCTCCATGCTCGACCGTCTCAAGCTGCGCCTCGAACAGATGCAGCACCTGCGGGCTGAAGCTCACGCCCGCGGCCTGGCGTTCATCGTCACGCCCTTCAGCGTCGAGAACATCGCCGAGCTGCGCCAACTGCAGGTGGACATGGTCAAGATCGCTTCGCCCGATGCCGTCAACGTCCCGCTGCTGGATGCGGCCGCGTCGCTGGGTCGGCCCATGCTCATCTCCACCGGCACATGTGTGCTGGAAGAACTGAACCACGCGGTCAATCTCATCCGTGAATTGGGCGGCTGCCTGCTGCAATGCGTCTCCAGCTATCCCACCGCGCCGCAGCATGCCGCCATCAACGCCATGGTCGCTCTGCGCCGGGCCTTCCACGTGCCGGTGGGCTATTCCGATCACACCACCGACCAAATGACCGGCGCCCTGGCGGTCGCGGCCGGGGCGTGCGTGATCGAAAAGCATTTGACCTACGACTGCCACGCCGTCGGCCCGGATCATGCCGCCAGCTTCGAGCCGACGTCGTTTGCGGCTTACGTCTCACACATCCGCGTCGCCGCCAGGATGTTGGGGCCCATCAGTAAACAATCCCATGCCGCCGATCAGGAGGTCCGCCGCCTTTGTCGCCAGAGCGTCTGCGCTGCGCGCCCGCTGCGCAAGGGTCAGGTGCTCACCCGTGATGACCTGACCGTGCGCCGCCCCGGCACGGGCATCCCCGCCGCCGATCTGCAGCAGGTGATCGGCCGAACCCTGCAGCGCGACATTGATCTGGGCCGACTGCTGCAGGAAGACGATCTGACCGACTGACCGACTTTGTCTTGCACAACGTGACGCCGTTCCTGCATGGCGTCGCGGCTCCGCAGTGCTTCGCCTGATACAATCCCGACCCATGAGCACGTCGCCACTTTCCGCCAACATCCGCGACGCCGTCGCCGTCCTGCAAAGCCTCCAACCACTGGCCGAAGCCCTGCAACGAGCGGTTGATGCCATCTGCGTTTGTCTGACATCTCAGGGCAAACTCCTCTGCTGTGGCAACGGCGGCAGCGCCTCGGACGCTGCCCACTTTGCCGGCGAGTTCGTCTGTCGCTTCGTCAAGGACCGCCGCGCCTTTCCCGCCATTGCCCTCGGCTCACCAGCCGCCACCACCACCGCCATTGCCAACGACTATGGCTATGACCGCGTCTTCGCCCGCCAGGTCGAAGCTTTCGCCCGCCCCGGCGACCTGCTCGTGGTCTTCTCCACCAGCGGCAACTCCCCCAGCATCATCGCCGCCCTCCAGCAGGCCAAGGCCATGCACATCGAATCGGTCGCCCTGCTTGGCGGCGACGGCGGCGCTTGCCGCGAACTGGCCACCTACCCCCTGGTCGTCACCGGCACAAAAACCACCGCCCGCATCCAGGAAGCCCACGCCCTGCTCTACCACAGCATTTGCCAGATGGTGGACGACAGAATCGCCTGATCGCCGCTCCCTCCACAGAGCCGGGCGCTGTGTGCCCGGAGTTCCGGGGGCGGACTCGCAGAGTCCGGCTCGGTTTAGCTTGCATGCACGCCCCGTCCGTTGGACGCCCCACTGCCCAGCGAATAACATCTGCTCATGCCCCAACTGACCGTCAATGGCAAAGTCTGCTCCTTCGAGGGCAAGAAATCCGTCCTCCAGGTAGCCCTGGACAACGGCGTCGAAATCCCTCACTATTGCTATCACCCCGGCATGAGCGTGGTCGCCAGTTGCCGCATCTGCCTGGCGGAGATCGCTCAACCTAATCCCCGCCGCGATAACCAGTTGGAGTTGATCCCCAAGCTGGTGCCCACCTGCCAGACCCCCGCCGTCGACGGCATGGAGGTTCACACCGATTCGCCCAAGGCCGTCGCCAACCAGAAGGCGGTCATGGAGTACCTGCTGATCAACCACCCGCTGGACTGCCCCGTCTGCGATCAGGCCGGCGAGTGCTCCCTGCAGGACTACAGCTACCAGTACGGCCGCTCCGCTTCACGCTTCGAAGAACAGAAAATCAAGCAGCCCAAAAAAGACATCGGCCCCCACGTGCTGCTCTACAGCGACCGCTGCATCATGTGCAGTCGCTGCGTCCGCTTCACCCGTGAAGTCACCGGCACATCCGAACTGGGCGTCTTCGGCCGCGGCCACAAGGAACAGATCGACATCTTCCCCGGCCGGGCCCTGAACAACGAACTGTCCGGCAACGTCGTGGATATCTGCCCCGTCGGCGCTCTGCTCGACAAAGACTTCCTCATGACCATGCGCGTCTGGAATTTGAAAAAAACCCCCAGCATCGATGGTTTAACTTCCGGGGGCGACAACATCAGCGTCGAGACCAACGAAGGCAAGGTCTATCGCATCAAGCCGCGCACCAATATGGACGTCAACCAGTGGTGGATCAGTGACGAGCTGCGCTACGGCTGGAAGTTCGTGCACGACGAAAACCGCCTGCGCTCGCCCATGCACAAGGTCCACGGAGCACTGGAAGAGTGCGACTGGAAGACCGCCTACACGCAGGTGACTGAAGGCATCGCCAACACTTCCCTCGCGGTGCTCATCAGCCCGACGCTTCCCTGCGAAGAGGCCTATCTGCTGGGCAAACTGGCCATCAAGCTCGACGCCAACGCTGTCATCGGCATCGGCCCCGTGCCCGTCAGCGGCGAAGACAAGACCTTTCCCGGCGGCTTCACCATCCTTGCCGAGAAAGCCCCCAACGCCCGCGGCGTTCGTCGCGCTCTGGCTCAACTGACCGAAAATGTGCTGGATTTCCAGGCGTTTTGCCGGCAGGCCGCCTCCGCAAAGAGTCTGTTGCTCACCGGCAACTACCCCAGCAATTGGCCCCCCGCGGAACTGGTCAAGCTGTGTGAGGGCCGCTTCACCGTCGTCATCGACACGTTGCCCAACAAGCTCACCGATGCTGCTGACATCCTTCTTCCGGGGGCGACCTGGCTCGAAAAAGCCGGCACGTTCGAGAACGTCAGCAACCGCTTGCAGAGTTTCGAACAGGCCATCTCCGTCATCGAGCTGGCCAAGAGTGAAGGCCAGATCGCTCAGGACCTGCTGACCGCGCCCACCTTCCGCGGATCACCGTACAACGCCGACAAACTCCGCCGCGAACTGGGCGATGTCTTCGTCACCGATGTCCGCCACCCCCCCGCCGCCCCCAACCGCACCTGCGACATGCAGTATGTGCCGCTTTGAGTCTCGGGTATCCCAACCCGATACCCGATACCCGATATCCCATGTCCATCACCCTGCAACAACTCGCCGACAAGATCAACGCCCAGTTGCGCGGCGACGGCTCGGTCATCATCACCGGCTGCGCCACCCTCAGCGAGGCCTGCCCCGGCGAAGTCACCTTCCTGGCCAACGCCAAATACGCCGACCAGCTCGAAACCAGCCGCGCCGCCGCTGTCATCCTTTGCCCCGATGATGCCGCCAAAGCGCCCGACCGCACCGTTCTGATCAGCGACGATCCCTACTTCGCCTTCCGTCAGGCCATGGTCCACCTGGTCGGCTTCCGCGCTCAGCCCGACTTCGGCCTCGACGATAAAGCCGTGATCGCTGACTCCGTCACGCTCGGAAAAGACTGCCGCGTCGGGCCCTATGCCGTCATTGATCAACGTGCAAAGATCGGCGATCGCTGCGTCATCTATCCCCACGTGTACATCGGCGCCGATGCGGTGATCGGCGAAGACTGCATCCTCTACCCGCAGGTGACCGTGTATGACCGCTGTGTGCTGGGCAATCGCGTCACCCTGCATGCCGGCTGCTCCATCGGGCAGGATGGTTTTGGTTACGCCACCCACGACGGCGCTCATCACAAGATCCCCCTCGCGGGCAATGCCGTGATCGAAGACGACGTGGAGATGGGCGCTCACTGCTCCGTCGATCGCGCCACGCTCGGGTCCACTACCATCGGTGCCGGCACCAAGTTCTCCAACGGCGTGACCATCGGCCACGGCTGCCACGTCGGTGAACACAACCTCTACGTCGCCCAGGTCGGCCTGGCCGGGTCGGTCACCACCGGCCAATACGTCGCCATGGGCGGCAAAGCCGGTATCGCCGGACATCTGAAGATCGGCAAACTCGCACAGATCGCCGCCTTCAGTGCTGTCTTCCGCGATGTCCCCGACGGCGCCCGCGTCGGCGGCGTCCCCGCCCAGGATCTCTCGGAAATGTGGCGCATCCTCAGCCACCTCCAGCACCTGCCCGAACTATCCAAAAAAGTCCGCGCCCTGGAACGCAAACTCAAATCCGATCAATGATTGATGCTTCGCGGCGGCCGCGGAGAAATACAAAATCAGCCACGGATACACACCGATTACTATGGATGAAATCCCAGCCCTTTCCGCTCATTCTGGCGACCAAGAACATGATAATTTTGCCTCCTCAGCAGAATCTGTGGGTGACCTGCGGTTCGGGTAGACAGCTAAGTTGGTGATAGAGGGCTACTTGCACGGCGTCGAAGGTGCGGAAGCCGTAGGCTTTTGGCGCAATGCTTCGCCTTCGGCGTCTGAAGCGCAGTTTGGTGTTGGCGTTGAGGCCCTCGACGATCCCGGCGTTGTACTGCTTGCGGGCGGCGAACCAGTTGAGGATCAGTTCCCGATGCTCGCGCAGGCTGCGAGCCACCTTCTTCAGCGGGTCGATGCGGCTGCGCATCACGCATGGGGAGCACCTCACAACGCCAACTCCCTAGCTAAACCACCCCATGCAGGGCACGTTAAAGTACTTAATATTTAACTTAAACTTGTTCTTGCTATTGAAGCTTCATTTCATGTGGTGCAAGTGCGTTCGGCCGGTGATGAGCATAAGTTTGCGTTTTCCGCATCATTCGCGTTTTCTTTGTTCTCTGTGTCGTTCGCGTTCTTATGACTTTTTGTGTCCCTGGCAACCTCTTTACCTTTTCTGATATTCGTGGCCCATTTGCTTTTGACGTCCTTCGTGCTCTTCGTGGCTCAGTTCATGGAAGCCATGTTTCGATAGTGGATTAAGTCGAACGTGCACGCCGGATGTGCTGCCATGGGGGCTTGACAAGTTCATCGGCCGGCGTGATGATCGCGAGCAGATCACCCATGAGGCACGGATGCCGGCTCAGACACCCATGCAACTTGGCTTGTTTGCACCCGAAAGCTCACAGCGGCAACTGCGGTTGACCGAAGCAGCGGTTTCGTCGTCAGCGCTCGGTGTTTGCGTGCTGGGTAGTGGGTCCGGGGGCAACAGCACGGTGGTGACGCATGCGGGCCGGGCGATGCTGATCGATGCGGGGTTCGGGCCGCGCACCACGGGCGAACGTCTGCACAAGGCGGGCGTCGAGTTGAAAGATATCGAAGCGATTTGCCTGACGCACCTGGATCAGGACCACTTTCGCCCGCACTGGACGCGCACACTGCTCAGGCATCGCATCCGTCTGTTCGTGCATAGCAAGCACGCAGATGAATTGCTGGCGATTGAAAGCGCGGGGGATCTGCTGCGATGCGGATTGCTGCAGACGTTCGATGATGCGTTCGAGCCGCTGCCGGGACTGCGCAGTGTGCCGATTGATCTGCAGCACGATTCGGCAGGCGTGGTCGGTTATCGATTTGATTCAGCCGACGGCTGCGGGCTGGGTTACGCCACGGACCTGGGTCACGTGCCCAGCACACTGCTGGAGTACTTCCGGGGGGTCGGCGTGCTGTGTCTGGAGAGCAATCACGATCCGCGGATGACGCAGGAGAGCGGGCGGCCGGTCTGGCTCAATCGGCGCAACATGTCCGACGGCGGGCACCTTTCCAACGAGCAGGCATACGCAGCGGTGTGCGAGATCTGCCGGCAGTCGCAGCCGGGTCTGCCGCGCTACGTGGTGCTGATGCATCGCTCGCGCCAGTGCAACGACCCGTGTAAGGTGCGCGAGGTTTTCGAGCAGAATCCCGAGGTCTGGCGGCGCGTCACGCTGACACAGCAGCACTGCGCCACGCGCTGGTTCAGTGTGCAAAGTCCACAACAAATCAACGTGGCAGTGTGAACATTACAGCGCAGCGCGCATCAGGCGCTGGTAGAGTTCGACGCCGCGCTCGACCTGGGCGGCTTCGACATATTCATCTTTGCTATGGGCGGGCGATGCGTCGCCGGGGCCTAAAACCACGGCGGGAATCGCCGCTTCATCGAAATAGGCAGCATGCGTAGCGAAAGCAACACCCAGCGTCATGGTGGGCAGATTCATCGCGGCCAGCACGTCGCGGGCCTGCTGCACGATGGCGGCGTTGTAGCGCGTGGTCAGCGGCGGATGCTGCACCACGGCCCGGCATTCATGATTCACCTGCAACGGCGCGAGGATGCGCTGCAAGGCAACCGTGGCGGACGCGGCATCCTCTGCGGGCGTCAGACGGCGATCGACGTCAATGACGCAACGGTCGGGGATGATGTTGGCGGAACTACCGCCGCGGATGGTGTTGACCGAACAGGCAGCCGGGCCGGTGAGCGGATCGGCGGCGGTGACGGTGGGAATGTATTGCGATTCGATGGCGGTGACGATCCGCACCATGTCGGAGATGGCGCTGTAACCGGCCGAAGGCGTGGCGGAGTGAGCGGCAATGCCGCGCGTGGTGATGCGCCAGCGGACGAGGCCATGATGAGCGATGATGGGGTGCATATCCGTCGGCTCGCCCACGATGACAGCCGCCGGTTTCAGATCTAGTCGCGGCAGATCATCGCGCACGAATGCACGAATGCCCGCCATGGCGACTTCTTCGTCAACACTGAACAACAGCGCGATGCGATTGGGTCGCTCGTGTTGTTCAGCATAACAGCGCAACGCCCAGAGCATGGCGGCGCCGGTGCCCTTGGTGTCGCACGAGCCGCGCCCATAGATGCGCCCGTCGCGCAACTCGGCAGCAAACGGATCGATCGTCATGCCTTCCACGCTGACGGTGTCCATGTGACTGTCGAACAACAGGCACGACGCCTCAGCGCGGTCGGCGGTGACGGTGATCAGAATCTGATCGGGCTGACCATGTAGCGGCAGTCGCTGCACATCGAGTTTCCAGCGTTGGGCAAGGTCAACCAGGTAATCACCAAGGGCCGACTCGTTCCCACTGACCGACGGCGTGCGTACCATGGCCTGCAACAGTTCGATGACGTTTTGGGGTTGGCTGATGGCTGGCGTCATGGCGTATCCGCTGCGGCCGAGGTCTCCACGGGCATCGCGGCACCCGGGGTGAACCGACACAGGCTGCCTTGATTAAGGTCCGTCCGGTGCTTTGTCAAACCCCAATCCGGGCACGGCGCGGGGGGTCGGCGGGCAAAAGCTGCGAAATGCTTGACAGGCGAATCCAAGGGCTTTTATACTCAGGTACATCGTTTGTGCAAAAAGTCCACCTCTTTTTGTGCCGATTTGTGCAAGGTCAACGCTGCGAGGACTCAACCGATTACCATGACCGACTCCAAGTCGCCCGTCACGCTCAAGACCATCGCCCAGCAGGTGGGCGTGAGCATCTCCACGGTCAGTGCTGTGCTCAACGGCAAGGCCAAGGAGCGGCGGATCGCCACCGAGACCGAGAAGCTGATCCTCAAAGCCACGCAACAGCTCAAATATCATCCCAACTTTTTCGCCACGCAGTTGAAGCAGCCAGCCAGCAAGCTGCTGGTGCTGTGCATGCACCAGATCAGCGACCGTCACTCGGCGATCACCGGCGAAGCGTTCGCCTATCGCGCCATGGTGCGAGGTTATCACGTGCTGCTGAGCACGTTATTCACCGAACGTCCCTCGGGGCGCGAACTGAGCGCCAGCATGGTGGGACCACAGAGCATTCCGGGTGGCGTGCCGGGCATGGCGGTGGTCAGCCACGCAGCGCGCGAAATGCCGGATGAGTGGATCAGCTCCTGGCTGGACCGCGGCATGGCGGTGGTTTCCATCGAACACCGCTTCAACGATCCGCGCGTCGGACACGTGGTGACTGATGAGTTTCGCGGCGGTTACCTTTCCGCCAAACACATCTGCGAACAAGGCGCTCGCAACGTCTGGATCATGGGCGGGCATCCCAATCCGCCGTTCGTTAACAACGTCAAGGGTTATCTGGCCGGTCTGAAAGAGATGAACGCGCCCGAGCCCCTGGTGTTGTGGTCGGAGAAGGTCAGTCATGACTGGATGGGTGAAGGCTATCGTGTGATGAAACAGGCGCTGGCCTCCAATCATGCGCGGCCGGACGGTCTGCTGGGTGTTGGTGGACGCCTGGTGATGGCGGGCATTCACGCCCTGGTGGAAGCGGGACTGACGCCGGGTCGCGATTTCCTGATCGTCAGCTATCACAGCGGCGACATTGGTGAGTATTTCAATCCGCCGCTGTCCACGGTCGATCCGCCCACCGCCGAAGCAGGTTCCGCCGCAGCCGATCTGTTGATCGACACGCTGGAAGGCAAATGTCCGCACGGCCACGCGGTGCACTTCGAGCCGGAATTGACCATTCGCGATTCCTCCACACCGGCCGGTGGTCTGAGGCGACACGTTGCCGATAACCGATAGTCCGTCACCGCCAATTCTTCTGTATGACCGGGGAAACTTTGCCGGACTTAAGCCCTGTCACGTTTATGCCGAAGTTTCCGAATGCACACACTTCGTGTGTTGGGGGGGTGTGGTCTGCGGGCTGTAACAACAGCTTGCAGGAGGCGCACCATGGCTGTGTTCGCGCGGAGTCGGTATCTGCCCATCACCATCCTGGCCTTGTGGCTTCAAGCAGCCGCAGGGTGGCTCGCGCACGGCGCGGTCGCCGCAACGCCGCAACAGGGTGAATCCGGGAGCCAACTCAGCGATGAGTTGCTGCTGTTCGCCGATCTGCCCACCGTCATCAGCGCTTCGCGCCATGCCCAACCGATCAATCTTTCGGCGGTGCCCGTGGACATTCTCGGCAGCGAGATGATCCACTACAGCGGCGCGACCAACGTCGCCGAGTTGCTTCAGTTCACGCCCGGCGTCGATGTCCTGCGCGTCGATCGCAACCGTTATATCGTCGGCGTGCACGGCCTGCACCACCAGCAGACCGATCGCACGTTGGTGCTGATCAATGGCCGCAACGCCATGAGCCCCGTCTATGGCAGCACCAACTGGATCGATCTGCCGCTGATCATCGAGGACATCGAACGCATCGAAGTGGTGCGCGGTCCCGGCGGCGCGGCCTGGGGCGCCAACGCCCTCAACGGCGTGATCAACATCATCACCAAGGATCCGATCGACACACTGGGCGTGCTGGCATCCAGCACCGTCAACGAGTATGGCGACACCTACAACCAGTTGCGCTGGGGCGCCGAGAGCGGCCAATGGCTGTGGCGCATTAGCGGCGCTTATGCCAACCACCAAAGCTCCGAGGACGCGATCAATCACGACAACTTCACCTCCACCGACTTCAACCGTCACAGCATCTTCGATGGCGAGGCCCACTATCACGCCACTACCGACAGCCAATGGCGCTTCGGCCTGGCAGCCGTTCACGAGGACTGGGGGCCGTATGAATACCTCAGCGTCTATCCCAGTGAGGACTCGCGCCGCGAGGAAGCACGCTATTTCATTCGACTCGAACACGACATCGACTCGGACCAATCCACCTATCTGCAATGGTCCGGCCGCTATCAGGACATGGACGAATCCACCCTGTGGCGGCACATGGTCGTCGAGAACGACCTGGAAGGTCAGTACCAGTTCCACCCCGGCCAGGAACACACGATGACCGTGGGCGGCAACCTGCGCGCGGTCTATGTGGATCAAAGCGAGATCATCCCTTCGGATTTAGTCCTGCTGCACGCCCCATTCACGGACTACTGGGCCGGGCTTTTCGCCATCGACCACTGGCGGATCAACGACCGGTTCACGTTGGAAGGCCAGGCGCGAGTGGACTATTACAGTGGCACGGGGGCCGACTGGTCGGGCCGACTGGCGGCGTTGTACGCGCTGGATGAGCAGCAGCGACACGTCCTGCGCCTGGCGGGGGCCAAGTCCTTTCGCGCTATGATGCCTGGTATTCGTGAGATGATCGCTGAACGCGACGTAGCCCCCTCGCCGCCTTTCCCGCCGGACACGCCCGTCGTCGTATTTCTTCCACCCGGTGACGTGGACAACGAGCAGATCTACGCCCTGGAGGCCGGGTACACCGGCCGCTTGAACGATCAGTTGACATTGCGCGCCGACGCTTACCTGCAACGCTATGAAGATCTCGTCGGTTATTACTTACTCTCGATATCGCCGCCGGTCATGCTGGACCTGTCCAACCAGGGTGGAGCTGACGCCTATGGCATCGACACGTCGCTGGAGTGGACGTTGCCGCAGGGCTCAGTAACCCTCTGGTACAGCTATAACGGTTTCGATCTCGATCATACGGGCCAGGACACCCGCAGCTTCACACCCGCGGCGCACAAGCTCGGCGTCAACCTGTTATGGCGCCTGCCGGAGGACTTCGTTTTTGCAGCCAATTACAAGTTCAGCACCGCTTGTGACACGTACAGCATCCCCGGCCAATCCGCGCCGACACAGGAATACCATCGACTCGACCTGACGCTGTCGAAGCGCATCTGCCAAGGCCGCGGCGAAGTGATGATCGGCGTCAGCGATGTGTTCGATCATGCTGATTTCGCGGTGCAGCCGCTGACCACCAGCAACCCGCATGAAACACCCGGACGCACCTTCTTCGGCCGCGTGCAAATCAGGTTTTGATGCGACGATTCCTGTAGCAGGACCCCAATATGTATTTCACCCGCCAACGCATCCCATGGCTATCCAAGACGATCTGCTGTGTGGCAGCGCTCAGCTGGGGGCTGGCGGCCGGCCAAGCCGCGGCTGATCGCGTGCTGATCGTACTCAGCAGTGAAGCCGTGCCTTACACCCAGGCAGAAGAGTCCTGTACGCGCCGACTGGAAAGTTTTGGCATCTCGCGAAGCAGGACCACGTTGGAGGCGATGCAGAAGTCGGGCATCCAGGCGTTGCTCCAGGGCGACACGGTGGCAGTCATCGCCCTGGGCACGCCGGCCGCGGTCTATCTGCATGAACACCTGGCCCCCGAGTTGCCGCTGCTGTTCGCTATGGTTTCTCAGCCGGAGCAGGTGGGCCTGACCCAAGGGCGGCCATGCACCGGCATCAGCACCGACGTGCCGCAGTCCGATCAGTTTGACCTGATCCATCGCGCCCTGCCTGAGCCGCACCGCGTGGGCGTGCTCTACCACTCGAAAGATCAACATGCCGACGATCGCATCCACGATCTGCGAGCGGCCCTGCCGGGCGATTGCCGACTGCTGACCGTCTCGGTTGACGAATATGACTCGATGGCGGAGGCGATCATCGCCTTGCTGAAGCTGCAGCCGACCATCATCTGGACCGAGCCGGACGCCTCGATCTACAACGCGGCCAGTATCCGGGCACTGCTGCTGGCGGGCCTGCGGCAGCAGACGCCGGTGTTCGGCTTTTCCAGCGCCTTTGTCAAGGCCGGAGCGTTGATCGGCGTCAACATCAAAGCCTCTGCTCAGGGCGAACAGGTCGCGGAGCTGACCCGGCAAGTGCTGCAGCAGCCCGAGGCCGAGACGCAGCCGCGCATCGTGGCCCCGCATTATCAGATCGCTGTGAATTTGATTGTGGCAGAGAAACTCAATGTGCGCATTAACGAAGATATGCTGAAAAGCGCGTCTATCGTTTATCGGGATTAGGGGAGTCCAGTCATGCGCTGGTCATTGCGCACCAAAGCAATCCTCCTGTTCTTTGTGCTGGTGTTGCTGGCCGTCGGTATCACCAGCACGGTAGACGTCTGGTACACATGTAACCTGTTGAACGAAAGCAACGTGGAGGACATCCAGGCGGAAGCGGATAAATTCGCCTACGCCGGGCAACTGGCCATGGCCGTCAAGGACCTCAACGAGCTGGAGCGGCTGGCGTCAAGCTTCATTAGCGAGTCATCGGTCTGTTTCCTGGCGGTGTACGATGCCAACAGCGAGAAGCCGATCATCCAGCAGGTTCGCGATCAGAACCTCTGGACAATATACCTCTCGGGCGAAGGTGAAGGCTCCGCTTATGTCTCTGCGCAACGTCCGATCGTCCTGGCTGACTTGAAGGACGACTCACTGGCGATTTTTCTGGATGAGTCGCAGACGCAAGCGGGGGGCAAGTCCCAGGCGACAGAGCAGGTGCTCGGCCACGTGGTGATTGCTCGCTCGACCGAAGAAATCAACGAAGCCCTCAAGCGGCAGATACTGGTCACGACGGCGTCCGTGTTCATCGTGTTGATCCTGGGCGGACTGGGCATCTACCTGAGCATCAATACCTGGTCGGTCCGGCTGAACAAGCTGGTGGCCGCCAGCGCCAGCATGTCGCGCGGCGACTTTGATTGCGAGATACCACCGGCTGCACCGGACGAAGTCGGCCGACTGGCCGGCGCCTTCGAGCACATGCGCCAAGCCGTGCGTCAGCACGACAGCGAGTTGCGCAGCCTCAATGACAACCTCCAGCAGCGCGTCGAGCAGCGCACCGCGGCCCTGGTCGAGGCCAAAAATGCTGCCGAGCAGTCCGCGGTTTCGCTCCAGCTCCAGCAACGATTGCTGCGGGAAGTCATCGACAACATCCCGCTCTACGTCATGTGGAAAGACCGGCGCGGCGTCTATCGCGGCTGCAATAACGCCGTGGCCGAACTGCTCGGATGCGCCTCGCCCGATGAGGTGATCGGCAAGACCGACCGTGACTTGCCCCATGCCCCGTGCTTCAGCAAGACTGCCTGCGAGCAGGAGCAGCAGGTGATCGAAACCGGCAAACCGGTTCTTATGGTCGAAGAGAGTCTGACCATCAGCGACGACCAAACCACTCACATGCTTTCCAGCCGTGTGCCTCTGTGCGATGCGGACGGTCGGGTGGTCGGTGTGCTGACGACCTGCGCCGACATATCCGACCACAAGCGCATCGAAGTCGAACGCGAGCAGTTGCACGCCCGCCTGGTCGATGCCTCCCGTCAGGCCGGCATGGCCGAGGTCGCCACCGGCGTGCTGCACAACGTCGGCAACGTGCTCAACAGCATCAACATCTCCACCACCGTCCTGGGCGACTGCTTGCGTCAGAGTAAAACGGCCAGCCTGATCAAGGTCGTGCAACTGCTCAAGGAGCACCAGGGCCAACTGGATCAATACATGCACAACGACCCCAAGGGTCGGCAGCTTGTGCCTTATCTGCACAAATTGAACGAGATGATAGAACTGGAAAGAAACCAGATGATCGATGAAATCCGCCAATTGGCGGAGAACGTCGAGCACATCAAGCACATCGTCACCATGCAGCAGTCCCTGGCCCGCACCGGCAGCGCCATCGAGAGCGTCAGCCTGCCCAGCGTGCTGGATGAGGCTGTGCAAATCAACCTCTCCGCATTGCAGCGACACCGGATCCCCATCGATCGGCAAATCGAGCCCAATCTGCCCCTGATCAACACGGACAAGCACAAGGTGATCCAGATCCTGGTCAACCTCATCAGCAACGCCAAGTACGCCATGCAGCACATGGCACCGGCGGACAAGCAACTGATGCTTCGCATCGATCGCTGCGATGAAGGCATGCGCATCCGGGTGACGGACAACGGCATCGGAATCGCGGCGGATAACCTCACCCGCATCTTCAGCCACGGCTTCACCACCCGGACCGACGGGCATGGCTTCGGCCTGCACTACGGCGCTCTGGCTGCACGCGAACTGGGCGGTGATTTAAGTGTCAGCAGTGACGGCCCCGATTGTGGTGCCACGTTCACGCTCGTGTTACCGTTGCAAGCGACACCTGTTGCCGTGTGATAAACATGAAACGCCGCATGCTCATTATCGATTCATCTGGTTTACAGTTGAAACTCGTGCGCCGAGGCGTGCCGATATAAGTCGGCATGTCTGCCCGCGTTCATGCCGGCAAAAGCCGACACGCCAGGAACTTGTTCATAAACCGACTCAGGGTTGTTGATAAACCGAGCCCGAGGCGGCAGGCGCCTTGCGTGCACCGCGAACCTGTGATGCCAGGCCGGCCAGGTATTGCCCCAGCCCGATCACGTCGGCGCCGACGTTGAAGAATTGATAGCCAAGCTCAGCCAGTTGCTCCATGACGGCGGGGCCGCCCACGGTGCCGGCGAACTTGCCGTGCTTTTTCGCTGCTTCGGCCACAAGGCGGCGGGCGTCCAGCAGACGCGAATCATCCGTGCGCCCGGGACAGCCCAGACTCTGACTGAAATCGCCCGGCCCGAAGAACAGCATGTCGATGCCCTTCACCGCGGCGATCTCGTCCAGTTCCTGCATCGCTTCCACGTCTTCGATCTGGATGATGACCAGCTTCTGCGTGTTGGCATGCTTCATGTATTCCTGGAAGTCCGCCAGGCAGAAGGCTCCATCCGCATTGCCGCCATCGACGGGGCGCCGGCCAAGCGGGTGGAAGCGCGTTGTGCGGGCGATGTTTCGGGCATCGTCGGCCGACATCACGTGCGGGACCATGATCCCGGCCGCATCCATTTCCAGGGGATGAATCATGTCGGAGTAGCTTCCCCGCTTGACGCGCACGATCGGGTCGATGCTGTGAGCATACGCGGCCCGAATGCCGTCCTCCAGGTCGCGCGTGGTGCTGGGAACGTGCTCGGCATCGAGCCAGGCACAGTCGAAACCGTTCAGCCCCACCAGTTGGACCACGCGCGGGTCGGCCAGGTTGATCTTGATGCTGCAGACCAGCTCGCCGCGGCGCAGCTTTTCCAGGATACGGTTCGGCCGCAACAGGTTGCTCACGTGAGAATCTCCCGAAGTTCGATCCGCTCACCGCCCCGTCGGCGGCTTTCCAGGCCGGCAATGATAACCGCCATCTGACGGCGCGTCTGATCCCAGGCCACCGGGCTCTGTCCGGTGCGTAAAAAGGCGGCGAATGCTTTCAACTGCTCTTTGAACGCGAAGAATGTATCGGCGAATCGAGTCGCCAGCAGCCCTTTGACGCCCGCGGCCTGCACCTGACCGAATGAGCCGAACAGATCGTGTGTTGCGAACATGACCAGATCCACGCCGGCGCTGTGGCGCACGTGCACGACGTTGGCCTGTTCGTCGCCGGTGTTGGTCACCCACAGGCATTCGCCCGGCGGCAGCAGCGTCCAGGCCGCCTCCAGGGCGTGTATGCCGTAGCGCTCCCAGCTTTTGCACATCATCACGGTGATGGCCCGCATGTCACCGATCTGATCCAACTTGCTGCGTAGATCGGCAAACTCGCGGGCATAGTGCATGCAACTGGTGGAAAGGAACGGCCGAGCGGCGCGATGCCAGACGTCGAATTGCTGTAGATCGGCGCGGTTGTCGGTCAATGGTTTGTCGATGAAGGCGGGAAGGCCGGCTTCGATGAAGGGGCGCACGCGCTGCATGTGCGTGTGGCCGTCGTCGGTGGCGATGACAACCGCATCGACCTGGCCGATCACATCTTCCGGGCGAGACACCACGTTGGGGATGTGGGCGGCGGCAGCGACTTTTTCAGCGTCCTGCGGCTGATCACACCAGACGTGCGTCACCTTCATGCCCGCAATGCCCAGGTTCTCCGGCGGCTGGGCATCCAGGTACTGCGGAATGACCGGATAGCCGCAGTCCGCCATGACCTGCTTGTCGTAGCTGCCGTTGATGATGGCCGACCAACTGAAGGGATGGCCGTTGCCTTCAACCATGCCGAGCATGGCCAGGCGGATGTGGTTGGGATCGGATACGAGTGGAGTTGTCATAACGTTTTCACCATGCGGTCCAGCCGCCGTCCACCGTCAGGCACGTGCCGGTGACGAAGCTGGCCGCCTCGGAACTCAGATAGACCACCGCCCCGGCGATTTCTTGCGCCCGGCCGACGCGGCCGAGTGGAACGCGCTGACTCAATCGGTCAATGAATCTTGCATCGGTCTGCAATTGGGGATTGGGAAACGGGCCCGGAGCCACGGCATTGACGCGAATGCGGCGCTTGGCCCAGAACACCGCCTGGTAACGAGTCAATTGCAACAGGGCCGCCTTGGCGGCGCCGTAGTCAGGCGGATTGGGACTGCATATCCCCTCGTAAGCGCGCGGATCGGGGCTGACCAGCCCGTACATGCTGGCGAAATGCACGATGCTGCCGCCGCGCTGCGGCATGCGCTCGGCCGCGGCCCGTGAAAGCAAAAACGGCCCGGTCAGTGTGACGTTCAAACCGGTGTTCCATTGCTCGGCGGTGATTTGGTCCAGCTCTTTGCCGAAGGAGAAGGTCGCCATGTTGACCAGCGCATCCAGCGTAGGGATCGACTCGATCACCTGCACGATGGATGCTTCGTCGCCGACATCCAATTGCCGCGCTTCGGCGGACCCGAACTTGTCAGCGCCCTGTGCCACGCGCCGGGCAGCATCGAGGTTGAGGTCAGCCACAATCACGTGCGCCCCGTGTGCCGCCAATGCGTGACAGACCGGCTCACCCAGGTAGCCTCCCCCGCCCGCCACCAAAGCTACGCGCTGCGATAGATCAAAAAGCCCCTTCATTTTGCGGTATATCCTGCATCGACGGGCAGGTTGATACCCGTGACGTAGCGCGACGCATCGGACGCCAGGAACACCACAGCCCCCTTGAGATCGGTTTCGTCGGCCATGCGTCCGAGGAACGTGCTGCGGTTGTAGCGTTGCACGAAGCGATCATCCTGTTTGTTGAAGAAGCCGCCGGGGCTGATTGTGTTGCAGCGCACGCCCTTGGGGCCGAGGCGGGAGGCGACGTAGCGCGTGAAATTGAGCATGCCACCCTTGTGGAAGAAGTAGTCGGGCGGACTGCCCCAGTTGAGCCCTTCGTAAAGCGCAAAGTCGGGCCCCACCATGCCCTGGATGGAGCCGATGTTGATAATGCTGCCGCTGCCGCGCTGGGCCATGTGCTCACAGAAAGCGCGGGTGATGACAAACAAGCCCGTGGCATTGACCGCCATGCTCTGGGCGAACTGATCGGCGGGCGAAGTCCAATCGCCCATCGGGCGCAGCACCGCGTTGTTGACCAGCACGTCGAGTCGGCCGTGTGCCGATAGCACGCGATCGCGCAGGGCGAGGACCGACTGTTCGCTGGATTGATCGAGCGATTCAGCATGCACGCTCAGCCCGCGCTGTCGCCAATCAGCAAGGTGCTTGTCCAGCGTATCAACCTGGCGACTGGTCACGATGACCAGAGCCCCGGCCTCGGCGAGTGCTTCGACGATCTGGCGACCGAACAGCCCCCCGCCGCCGGTGACAATGGCTGTTTTTCCCTGCAAACTGAATGACTCAAGCACCGACATCGATGGACCTTTCCGCAGCGTTGGGGCTGGGCACTGTGACATCCTGCCAGCAACTGCCACTGCCAGCCGAGCGCAGGGCCGCCTCGTTGACCACCAGTGTCTGCATACCTTCCTCCAGGCTGCACAGCACCGGGTGTTTGCCCTCCAACGCATCGAGCCAGGCGGCGGCCTGCATGATGAACCATGAATCGCGCGTCGGAGTCGGCACCGGACAATCCGTCCATTGGCAGGCCGGATCGCTCTGCCAGCGCCAGCGATTGTTGTGGCCCTCAAAACGGACCATGCCGCGCTGGCAGATGACGGTGAGTGTGTTTTCGTTGGCCGGCTGATGCTGGTTGAGCGAGTAGCTGGCCATCACCTGGTCGTGGCGGGCGATGCAGTTGACGGTGTCTTCGACCTGCACGTGCTCGAGTTTGCAATGCCCGGCGTCGGCGGCAATGCGGGTGATGGGCCCCACCAGCCACTCCGCGGTGTTGAACATGTGCGTCAGCGCATCCTGAATCGCGCCGCCGCCGGTTTCGTGGCGGGTGTAGTAAGTCGAAGCGTATGCGGGACGGTAAGTCGGGAAATGCTGCCCCGATACAAGCGTCAACTGAAGCGGACGCCCGAAGCGCCCGCTTTGCAGTTCCTGTCGCATGGCCGCGATGCCCGGATGAGCGCGATAGACGTAAGCGACGCCGATGGCCAGCCCATGATCATCCCGCCCCAGCAATGCGGCTGCCTGCGCGCTGGCCACCGCCAGAGGTTTTTCAATCAGCGTGGAAATGGAACAATCGAGGCATTGGATCGCCTGCTGCACGTGCATCGGGGCGGGCGTGCAGATCACAGCGCTGGTCCAGTGTCCGTCGTGCAATGCCTGGTCGAGATCCGCGTAGGCTCCCAGCAGTGGATAACGGTCCGCGACAACCTGGCGCACCTTGTCGGCCGGCTCCACGATGCCCACCGAAGCGCGGCCAGTCTGCAGAAAGCATCGCACATGGCGCTCGCCGATCGAACCTGTTCCCACCACCAGAATCCGATGCTGCTTCACGTGACTGCCCTGGTTGCTCATGGTTGCTGCACCTCGTGGCCGGTAACGGCATGCAGTGCCAACATCTTAAAGGAATACGATCAGAAGACGACAGATACAAATCGCTCCGCGCTCAGTTGCTCAGGGGCCGGTGCTCGTATGCACATCGCCAAGCCGGCCCCGCATCCGTTGTTGCTACTGCGTGCGTAAAAACACGCTCAATCATTCGCTACAGTCTTGACAATACCATAAAGTCGATTATATTCAAGTCAAAAGATTTAATATCGACATTAATTCAGTCATGGTCACCAAAGCCCTTTTCAGCAGACGTAAACCCGCCAATGCCAACCAGTTGGCAAGCCAGTTGCGACAAGCGCTCGAGTCGGGTGTGTTCGCTGAGGGCGATCAGTTGCCGACCATCCGGCAACTGACCGATGCCACGGGCCTGCCCTACAACGCGGTCAACCGCGCGTTTTCCATCCTGCAGGCCGAGGGGCTTCTGGTGTCGCGCAAGCGGGCCGGCACTTTTGTCGCGCCCAGGCAACATGAAAGCGAACCACCACACACGACCATGCATGTCTTCGCACTGATCGGACCGGAATTGAGTGCCGGATTTTATCCATCCCTTCAGAAAGGCTTTGACCACGCGGCTGGTCTGCTCGGCTATCAGATCATCACCAGCAGCACGGACAACGACGTGCACGTGCAGGCGGACACCATCCTGCAGTTGATGGACAAGCTCATCGCAGGCGTCGCCATCGTGCCCGCCACGGTGGGCTTGTCGCCCGCACACCACATCCGCCAGTTGCAGCGACAACAGATTCCCGTTGTCCTGCTGCATCGCAGTGTGGAAGGCGTGCAGGCGCCGCTGATCGCTCTTCCCGCTGAGAAGATCGGCGAAATGGCCGGCCGGCAGTTGATCGAGGCCGGCCACCGGCGTATCGCGTTCTGCGCTTCGCAGCGAGGCGGCTCCTCTCTGGGCACCGGGTACGAACAGGGTATTCGCCGCGTGTTGAAGTCGGTCGGTGTCGAAATCCAGGACAAGCACGTTGACTACGGCGACATCGTGCTTTTCAACAACGAGAACTTCTCCGCCTACGAATCGCGGCTCGAACAATGGTTCAATCAGAACATGAGCGGCAAAGATCGCCCGACGGCGGTGTTCACCAGCTTCGAATCGGTGGGCGAGATCATCTACCTGTCCGCCCTGCGCCACGGGTTGCGCGTGCCGCAGGACCTGTCGATCATCACCGTGGGCGGGCAGGATCGCCGCGGCGCCATTGCCCGCCGCCTGGCCAGCGTGACCATTCACGAGCAGCAGGCGGGCCAACTTACCGCGACACTTCTCCATGAAATGCACCAACGCCGACGCCCGCTCGACGGCCAAGACATGTTTGAAATCGAGATTGGTTTTGATCCGGCGCAAAGTCTCAGCCTGGCGCCGGTCTAATATGCAGAAAGGACCTGCTATGCGGCACGCACCATTCCATCAATGGGTTGTCCTGGCGCTCGTTTGGCCGAGCCTGATCTGCCAGGCGGAATCCGTTACTCCGCTGTTCCACGACGACTATGAAAACGTGGCCGTGGCAGAAGCGCCGAAGCCTGATGTCGGCAGTTATGCCCTGCAGGAAGGCACGGTCGTGGCGGCCGGACAGGGTGTCAACAGTCTGGGCAAAACGCATCCATCTTCTCCGCTTGAAGGTGACAAGTTGTTCCTGCTCGACGCGCCAGCCGAGACCGGTCGCCGCAACATCGCCAACCTCGCTGCACCCGCCACCGGTGACGGCACGCTGCGCTTCGAGGTGGACCTGATGCTGATTGACAGCAGCTATCTCCAGTTCGGCCTCGGCAGCGACGACGGCGGCAAGGCGATCAGCGGGCAGGTGCTCACCGTCGTCATCTCGCTGATGGCTGACGGCAAACTGTGCGTTTACAACGGCAAAAAACACACGCCCATCCCCGGCCTCAAACACGCGCTGGGGCAATGGCAACACTACACCATCGAATACAAGCCGGGTGAATCGCAATACGTTCTGGCGGCTGGTAACGTGCGAACCACCTTGAATGCATTCGTGGGCGACATGACCCGTGTCGCGCAGATCAATCGCGTCTTCGTGAACACCGGCGGCAGCAGCACCATCGGCTACAGCGATAATCTCACTGCTACCTTTACCCGCGCGGATGATGCTCAGCCATAAGCTGCAATGCCTGATGCGAAGCACAACCGCGGGTGTTGGATAAGCATCGGATGGTTGGTGGAGTGACGACCATGCCACGCATCTTGTTGACCTGTTGTGCTCTTGCCTTCCTGATTTGCGCCGCCGTGGTGCGCGCCGGCGAGCCGATTGATATTGGGGACCGCCTGGAGTTGCTCGTCGATGACTACCTGATCGACAGCATGACCGGGGCGCAGCTTCGCCTGCACGAGCCGATCGATCGCGGCCCGGCGATCATCAGCCTGGAGAAACCATCGGAATCCATTTACATGGGCTACGTCACCGTCATCAAGGACGCTGATACTTATCGCATGTACTACCGCGGCGACGGCTCGCTGGAGAACGGCACGTACTGCTATGCCGAGTCGCCAGACGGCATTCATTGGCAGAAGCCGGACCTGGGACTGCACGAGTACGAGGGCAGCACGCAGAACAACATCGTGCTGATGGGCCGATACGGCAGCCACTCGTTCGCACCGTTTCTGGACGCCAATCCCGATGCGACGCTGGCGCAGCGCTACAAGGCACTGGGCCTGCTGCGTACGGAAGACAACAAGCGCTGGCACCTGGTGGCGTTCGCTTCGCCCGACGGGATTCACTGGCAGTTGATGCAGGAGGAGCCTGTGATGACCGAAGGCGCGTTCGATTCGCAGAACGTGGTGTTCTGGTCGCAGTCGGAAAAGCGATACGTCTGTTACTACCGCACCAAGAGCAAGGGCGATACCGGGCTGCGGCAGATTTCCCGCGCGGTCAGCGATGATTATCTGAACTGGAGCGACGGCGTACTGATGGAGTACGTGCATGACGGCGAGCTTGCGCCGTTCGAGCAGATGTACATCAACCAGACGACGCTGTACTTCCGGGCTCCGCACATCTACATCGCCACGGCCGCACGTTTCATGCAGGGCCGTCGCGCTCCGGGCGCCGAGATGATCGAGCGGTCCGGAATTGCCGAGGGCAAGTTCAGAGATTGCAGCGATCCGGTGTTGATGACCACCCGCGGCGACAACCACTACGCGCGCACCTTCATGGATGGCTGGATCCGCCCCGGCATCGGCCTGCAGAACTGGACCACCCGCAGCAACTACCCCGCCTGCGGCATCGTCCCCACCAGCGAAAACGAAATGAGCATCTACGTCGTTCAGGCCTACGGCCAACCGCAGGTTCGCATCGAACGATTCTCCATGCGCCTCGACGGCTTTATATCAGTCAATGCTCCCTATGACGGCGGCGAGATGATCACCAGGACGCTGCGCTGTCCCGGCGGCAACCTGGTGCTCAACTATTCGACTTCGGCCGCGGGCCAGGTACAGGTCGAGTTCCTCGATGAAGCCGGCCAGCCGATCCTCGGCTTCTCAGCCGGCGACTGCCGCCCCATGATCGGCAACGAAATTGAAGGGCTCGTGACATGGCGCACAGCCAATGATCTTTCAACGCTTAAAGGCCGCGCGGTGAAGCTGCGCCTGCTGCTGAAGGACGCGGATGTCTATTCTCTGCAATTTGTCGGAATCGAAAACAACTGACCCACATGCCAAAAGGAGATATGCCATGCGATTTTCCACGACTTTTCTGATGACCGGGTGCCTGCTCGCAATAGCCTGGGGTAGCAGCTTCAGCACAGCGCGGGCGGAGGTGCTCTTCGCCGATCAGTTTGAAGCGACCACCAAAGTGCCCGGCGTGCCCAACCAGCCGCAGGTCGGCAGCTATGCAACTGACAAAGCCGTGCGACCCGAGTCGCTGGTGGTCAAGGCCGAGGGCGAACATCCCACAGCGCCAGCCGCAGGAGCAAACATCCTGCACATTGCCGGCAAACAGCGAAACTATGGCGACCCCAAAGCCCCCGCCCTCAAAGGCCAGTCCGTTACACTGGACCTGGACATCTATGTCTCATCCAGTGGACAAAACGTCTCAATCGGCCTGATCGGCGACACCGGCAACGAATCGCTCAACGGCAACAGCCTGCCCATCTGGTTGCAGATCGACAACAAGGGCGCCGTCCAGAGCCGCAGCAACAAAGCCTGGAACAACAGCGGGTTTTCACATCCGATGGACACCTGGCAACACTATACGCTCAGCTACACCGTGGGTGATCCCACCTTCACGCTCAAGGTCGGCGACAACCCCGCTGGCTCGCAGGCCATCAACAGCCCCACCGCGCCTTCGATCATTAACCGCTTGATGATCGGCGGCGGCGCGGGCAATACGCTCGGCTACATCGATAACATCACCTACACCGGCCCTGAGCACGACGACATCGATGAAAACAGCGCGGCCGTGCCCACAGCGCCCACCGCCCCGCCGGTTGCGGAGTCTTACCCGATCCGGCCCAGCGCGACCACGCTCCAGGATGCTGCACAGATTCTCGGTGAAGGGGTGCTCGCCAAGCAACCCAATCGCTACATCGGCTGGCCTGACATCGTGATCACCGAGCAGGGTGAATTGCTGGCGGTCTTCAGCGGCGATCGTGACTGGCACGTCTGTCCCTGGGGCAAGATCATGATCACGCGCAGCGTGGATGGCGGCGTGACCTGGAGCCAGCCGGCGGTGGCGATGGATACGCCGCTCGATGATCGTGGCACGGGATTGCTGGTTCTGCCGGATGGTTCGCTGCTGCTGACGTTTCACGCCTCGCTGTCTTTCGCCGATCGCACCGGGCCGCGCTATGATCCGTATGCCGAATACGCCAAAGCGAACATCACGCAGGATGTGCGCGACAAGTGGGGAGGTTTCTGGTGCACACGCTCGACTGATGGCGGCGTTACATGGAGCGAACCGGCCACTGCGCCCGCGATGACGCCACACGGCCCGACACTGTTGAAGGATGGGCGGCTGCTGCTGCCCGGCGGCGGAGCCATGTATGAGTCAACGGACAACGGCCAGACCTGGACACAGATCAGCCAGGTGCCCAACAACCCGCAAACGTGGAAAAGCCGATACGCCTTCATGAGCGAGGCGGCGTGCATCGAGACCGATGATGGCCGCATCATCGCCCTTGCCCGTTATGCCGACGGCACTGACACCGCGTTGCGGCAGACTGTCAGCGAGGACGGCGGCAAGACATGGAGCGAGCCGACGAGCACCGGCATGCCGGGCTACCCGCCGCACCTGTTGAAGTCAAGCAATGGCTGGCTGGTCGCCTCCTATGGCCGGCGCATCGCACCGATGGGTGAACGAGCCTGCATCAGCAAAGACAACGGCCGCACGTGGCTGGTCGATCAGGAGATCATCCTCAGCAATGCCGCCCCGCAAGGCGCAGGCGACTTGGGTTATCCCGCCAGCGTGCAACTACCCGACAGTTCGATCTGGACTGTTTACTACCAGGTCGAGAAAGCGGAGGACGGCGAGTTTCCTTCCCTGATGGGCACGCACTGGCGGTTGCGCTGATTGCAGTCGCGTTGTCGTTGATGCTTTGCTGGAAGTAAGGAGTCATTATGAGCATGGCGTATCGCTGGACCGGGCACCTGGTCGTATGGATCACCTGTGCACTATTGGGGCTTGCTGCATGGGCGCAAAGCTCCGATGCGAATGTCCCGCTGCAGATCGCCGATCAGCGCCAGCTATTCGTGGATCACTATCTGATTGATCAGATGCAGAATCTCTCGCTGCGACTGCACCATCCTGAAAATCGCGGCGAAGTCCTGCGCTTCGAGCAGCCGTGGGAAGGTATTTTCAGCGGGTACTTCACCGTCATTCACAACGGCGATCGCTATCAACTCTACTATCGCGGCATGCCCGATGTCGATGCCTTGCAGGTGACCTGTTACGCCGAGTCAACCGATGGCATACACTGGACCCGGCCCAGCCTCCGCCTGCATGAGATCAACGGATCCACCAACAACAACGTGATCCTCGTCCCGATCGCGCCGGCTGACAGCGACAGCAAAGACCCGATGGTCACGCACAACTTCGCGCCGATGCTCGATGACAGGCCCGGTATCCCTGCCGATCAGCGCTACAAAGCCCTGACCGGCAACACCGGCCGCGATCTGTTCGCCTATGTCTCGCCCGACGGCATTCACTGGAAAATGCTGGTCGAAGATGCGGTGATCGTGTATCCGCAGCAGCCCAAAGCGGAACTGGATTCCAACGAGATTGTGCTGCATCCTTCCGCTTTTGATTCGATGAACGTGCCGCTCTGGTCGCCCTCAGAACAGAAATACATTGCGTATGCCCGCGTGGGTGTGATCCCGCCATTGCCGGAGGGCTCGACCGCCAAGGTCCGGCGATATGTTCGCTCGATTGCCCGGGCTACCTCTGAGGATTTCGTGCATTGGTCAGCCCTGGAGCCGATGACCTACAGCGACACCGATTCCATCGTGCCCAGCAATCACCTCTACACCAACCAGACCAATGTTTATTTCCGTGCCCCGCAGATCTCCATCGCCACCGCAGCCCGCTTCATGCCCGCGCGACAGGTGATCAGCGAGGCGGACGCCGAGCGGCTGCACGTGAATCCAAAGTATTTCAAGGATGTCTCCGATATTGTGCTCCTGACCAGCCGCGGCGGCGCGCGCTTCGATCGCACGTTTCTGGAAAGCTTCATCCGTCCCGGCCTTGGTCTAATGAACTGGGTCTCGCGCACCAACTATCCCGCCCGCAACATCGTGCAGACCAGCGACAGCGAAATGTCGCTCTACGTGCAGAAGGAATACGCCCAGCCGACCGCGCACCTGGACCGATACGTGATGCGCCTTGACGGACTGGCATCGCTGCACGCGGGTGGTGAGGCGGGCGAAATGCTGAGCAAGCCCATTGTGTGCCCGGGCGGCGTGTTGACGCTGAACGTCTCCACCTCCGCGGCCGGCAGCGTGCAGATGGAAATCACCGACGAGGCGGGCAAGGCACTGCCCGGTTACAGCTTCGACGACTGCCCGGAAATCATCGGGGATGATATCGGGCGACAAGTGAACTGGAACGACATGTCCGACCTGGATAACTTGAGGGGAAAAGCCGTGCGGCTGCGGATGAAATTGATAGATGCTGACGTTTATGCATTGAAGTTTGATCTGCCGTAGCGCCAGGCTTGGAAACCTTTGGGCCGGAGTATCACGATGATGAACCATCAGACAATCGTAATGTGGACCGCGGCCGCGTTGGCGTATGTGTTGCTTGCGATATCGGCCGGTGCGGTCAGTAACGAGAGTTTTGACGATGCCGCCGCGGGCTGGAGCGGGCCGTGGTGCAACAGCGCGGAATTGACGCAGCCAGCCATGATCTCCATTGATCCGCAAACAAGTCTGCCGCTACCCGAAGACGCGACGCCACCGGCAGCCGGGGGGCGCCTGGTTGACTTCTGCGGGGCCGTGTATCGCGGCCTGTGCGAAGGCGAGGAGTTGAAGCTGGCTGAGGATTCGCCCTGGTATATCCGCATGGCCCTGCGCCGCACAGCAGCCGGTGATGCGGACAAATCTCTGAGCGTGTCGTTGCTGCTGCAGGATGGTCTTAAGCTCAAGCTGGCCATCGGGTGCAGTTCCTCCGGCAAGCTGACGATCACCGGCGGCGACGTACTGAACCTGACGCCCAAAACTGTCACAGCCATGAATCACGTTTACCTGTGGCTGATTCACATCGATGCTCCGAATGCAGACGGCAAACGCATCGTCCACATTCGCTCGTTGCACGAGAGCCAGAGCTTTGACCCGCAGGAGCCGACGGTCTGGACACTGACCAGCGATCCAATCACACTGGATGGCGTGCTCGACCGCATCGGCATCGCGGCGGGTAAGAATGTCCGCGCCGAGATTGACGAACTGCGCATCGCTCGCAGTTGGAACGAATTGATCGGCAAGTAACGCCTTGTCGTGCGCCTGCAAAGATGAAACACGCACCGCGAATAACATGCCTGTCTGCCGCGCTGGTGCTGATTGGAGGCGCTTCGGTGCACGGTCAGAGCTCGCGCATCCCGGATTTCGGCGTCATGCTCAACGAGGACGGCGATGTCGTCATCAGTGGCAGTCTCGCTCCCGATCCGTCGCGCATAGCCGCCAAGCTGAGGGCGAATCTGGATACGCTGCTGGACACGCCCGTGCGCACGCTGGTCTTCAATGTCGCCACCGGCAGCGATGTGATGCTGTATCCAACTGAGGTTGGCAGTCGGTGGGACTGGCGGGTGACGGAGAAAGAGGAATCGCCGCCGTGGGATCAATGGCTGCCGACGCTACGGGCCGCCAGTGAAGCGGGCTTCGATGCCGTGCGCGCGGCGGGCGACTGGGCCCATGAGCACGACCTGCTGTTTGTGCCCTCCTATCGCATCAACGACGCGCACTTTGCGGCTGATCCGCAGCAGAGCCCGCTGACAGGGCGCTACTGGCTGGAGCATCCCGGCGACACACTGGGCGTGTCACCACTGCCGGAGATTGACAGCTACAAAAACCTGTTGAATTTCGAGCATCATACCGTGCGGGCGTATCGTCTGGGTATCCTGCGCGAGATCGTGCAGCGATACGGCGACGTGATGGATGGCTTGCAGATCGACGGCACGCGCCACCCTTATCTGTTTCCCCCAGGCAAGGCTGCTGAGAATGGCCACCTGCTGACCGAAATGCTCGCTAAGTTGCGCAGTGCACTCGATGAGGCTGGGCAAAAGCACGGCAAGTACATCGCGCTGCTGGTGCGCGTGCCGACGACTCTGGCCAATTGTCACTGGGCGGGTTATGAAGTCGAGCGCTGGATCGAGCAAGGCATCGTGGACGTGGTGATGCCTTCGCCGTCGATGACGCTGTCGCACGACACGCCGCTGCATGAGTTTACCGCCCTGACCCGGGGACGTGATGTGCGGATCGGAGCGTCGGTGCTCGATCGCACGCAACTGGCCTGGCCCATGCTCGAAGCGGCGACGGCTGCGGATTTTTCCGGCTCGGTGGGTCGTGATGCCAGCACCGAACAGATTCGCGGCGCCATCGACAATGCCCGGGCCATGGGGGCGACGATGATCGAGTTCTACAACTTCAATCTGCCCCTGAGCAACGCCTCATGCCAGGCGATCGCTGCCGCATTAAACGCCGAAAGCAGCAACCGAATCTATGCCATCACCCCAGCCTACTATCTCGACCACACCGACACCTACGAAAATCGCAAGCAGATTCCCGCCGAACTGCACGCCGGTCAGCCCATGACACAGACGCTCTACGTCGCTCATCCGGCTGAAAGCGACAAAGGTGAAACATCCGCTCTGCGTCTGGGTTTTCATGGCATCAGCACCGACACGCCCATCAGTATGAACGTGACGGTCAATGGCTGCGAACTGCGCAATGGACCACTGGGCCCCGATCTGATCCCCGTCACCGGCCGCGCTGCGGTGCCCAGTCGCATGCATCCGCCGCTGGTCAGCGCTTACCTGGTGCTGCCGCTGGATAAAAGCAGCCCGATGCGTGCCGGTGAGAATGTGTTGGCGTTGACGTTCAGCGCCGTGGACACGCGGGCCATTTTGCGATTGGTGGAAGTGCAACTGGCGGTGTGGACCGCGCACGATGAGTCAACCGACACCAAGGCGAGCAGGAATCCATGATGACGCTTTTAATGACGCTTGCACTTGCTGACATGCTGCTTCAGCCGCTCGACTGGGTGGTGATCGTGGCTTACGGGATCGGGATGCTGCTGGTGGGCTGGTACTACAGTCGCCGCACGCACAGCAGCGAGGAATACCTGCTGGGCGGGCGCAGCATGAAGCCGTCAGCGGTGGGCTTGTCGCTGTTTGCCACGCTGTTCAGCACGATCACGTACCTGTCGATTCCAGGCGAGATGGTGCGCTTCGGGCCGATCATCCTGGCCGGGGTGGTGGCCTATCCACTGATCTACTACATCGCTGGCTGGTTGCTGATTCCGGTTTTCATGCCGCTGAAAGTCACCAGCGGGTACGAATTGCTGGAAGTGCGATTCGGCCCGACGGTGCGTCTGGTAGGCGTGGCGTTTTTCATCATGCTGCGACTGCTGTGGATGGCGGTGGTGGTGTATGCGACGTCGGATACGGTGCTGGTGCCGCTGGCGGGGATGAGTCCGTCGGCGACGCCGTGGGTCTGCGCGGTGCTGGCGTTTGTGACGATTGCGTACACGTCAATGGGCGGATTACGGGCGGTGGTGGTGACGGACGTGATCCAGACGCTGTTGCTGTTCCTGGGCGCGGCTTTGTCGCTGATCATGATCACCTGGGCGTTGGGAGGCGTCGGAGAGTGGTGGCCTCGCACCTGGAACCCGAACTGGGGCGACGTGCACTGGGTGTACGATCCGACGGGCAAGCGCAGCGTCCTGGGCGCTTTTGCCGCCACGCTGGTGTGGTATGTCTGCACCACCGGTTCGGACCAGGTGGCGATCCAACGCTACCTGGCGACGCGCGACGTGATAGCGGCGCGGAGCGTGGTGAGCGTGTCACTGATCGCCAACATGCTGGTCAACATGCTGTTGGCGTGTCTGGGATTGGCGCTATTCACCTACTTCAGCGCCGATCCGAGCAGGCTGCCGCAGGGCCAGACATTGCGCGAGGCTTCGGACCAGTTGTTTCCAAGCTTCATCGTCTCGGGATTGCCGGCGGGACTGAGCGGCCTGATCATCGCGGGACTGTTGGCGGCGGCGATGAGCAGTCTGTCCGCGGGAATCAACGCGCTGTGCTCGGTGATCTCCACCGACCTGATCGGCCGCTTCACCAGCAGGAAGCCCGATGCCCGGCAGATGGTTCGCCGCGAAAAGATTCTCTCGATCATCATTGGCTGCGTGGTGGTGGTCATTAGCATCGGCGTCGGGTACGTGCACGGCAACCTGCTGGAACTGGCGTACAAGGTGGTGAACCTGCTGGTGGTGCCGCTGTTCGGGCTGTTTTTCATGGCGATCTTCGTCAAGCGAGCGACGGCCTTCGGTACACTGGTGGGCATTGCCGGCGGACTGGCGGTGATCGTGCCGCTGAACTACTGGTCGGAAATCACCGGCGAATCCGAGCCGCCCATCGAGTTCCTCTGGGCCATGCCGTTGGGTCTGATCGCCCAGGTGGCGCTGGGCATGGCAGCCAGCATGCTGCCGATCGGCAAGGCGCCGCCGATGATTCCGCGAGGCGAAACAACAACAACCTCGCAGTAAGTGCTGCCACCTTTAGACAGAAAGGCGATACGTTCATGCACGCAACCACACACGCAGTATTTCAGCGCCCCGCACTGTTTGCCGCGCTGATATTAATTCTGCTTTCAACCGCCGCCTGTGCAGCGGAACCCGCACGCCCGACGCTGCGCCTGGTCAGTGTCAAGAAAATCTGGGACAAGGCGCCGCACAACGCTTTTACTGACCTGGTGCGCTACCGGGACCGCCTTGTCTGCGCCTTCCGCGAAGCGCCAGCACACAAGGGCGGCGTCGAGGATTCGTGCATCCGCATCATCAGTTCCAGCGACAACGGCGACACGTGGCAGGATGAAGGCGCGCTATCCGATGAGCGCGGCGACATCCGCGACGCCAAGCTGTCGATCATGCCCGACGGAAGACTGATGCTGTTGACCGCCATCCAGTTGTTCAACAAACAGGTCGGCTCGCACCAATCGCTGGCATTTTTTACCAGCGACCTGAAAAACTGGGACGGCCCGCACGACGTGGGCGATCCCGATTACTGGTTGTGGGGCATGAACTGGCACAACGATGTGGGTTACACCGTCGGCTACAACGCCGCGGCAGGCTATGTCGCGCGCCTGTACCAGACGACCGACGGCATCAACTACAGCACGCTGGTCGATTCGCTCGATGGCATGCCCAAACCCAATGAGAGCAGCATCGCATTCAAAGGCGACACGGCCTACTGCCTGATGCGCGTGTTCGGGCCTGCGTTTCTGGGAACCGCGCAGCCGCCCTACGATCACTGGACGTGGACGAAGGCCAGTGAAGCGGTGGGCGGACCGAAACTGATCGTGCTGCCCACGTGCAAACTGCTCGGGGGCGGCCGACGATATCTGCCGGACAAAACCTGGAAGACCTCGCTGCTGTGGATTGATCCGCAGACGGCACAAATCGATGAAGCCCTGCAATTTCCCAGCGGCGGCGACTGCAGCTATCCCGGCATGGTGTTGATCGATGGCACGCTCTACGTCAGTTACTACTCCAGCCACGAAGGCATCGGGCACACGAGCATATACTTTGCCCGCGTGGCGGTGGAGGATGCGGGTCGGTAACTGTCTCGCCGGCGCGATAAATCGCGGCGTTTTGTAGCGCGATCACCGATTGGGACACCCAACATGGGGGGCTGTGCGTATTAAGCGCAGCCCAGTTCGCGGGCCGTTTCGCCGATCGATTCGTCGATGATGTCCAAGCCCTTGAGCAGTGTCGCTTCGTCCATCACGATAGGCGGGCTCATGCGCAGGATGTGCCCGGCAGGAATCCAGGCCAGGCCCTTGCGGAACGCCCTCTGATAGACCAACTGACCAGCCTTGTCGAAGGGGGCCTTGGTCTTCTTGTCCTTGACCAGCTCGATGCCCATGAGGCAGCCCTTGGCCCGCACGTCGCCGACGATCTTATGATCGTCGAGCATCTTCTTCATGCGCTTGTTGGCCAACTCGCCCAGGTGCAGGGCCCAGTCGTTGAGGTTCTCCTGTTCGATCACTTCAATCGATGCCAGGGCCGCGGCGCACGCCATCGGATTGCCGCCGTAGCTGGATGAAGCACTGATCGACTCAAAGCTTTCCTTGTGCGGTTCGCGCACAGCGACGCAGGTGACCGGGAAGCCATTGCCAAAACCCTTGCCGATGGTCACGATGTCTGGCACGACGTCCCAATGTTCCATACACAGCCACTTGCCGCAGCGGCCCCACGAGGTGAGCACCTCATCGACCATCAGAAGCAGGCCTTTTTCATCACAGAATTTTCGCAGTTTGGGGAAGAAATCGTCCGGCGGCATGATCGATCCGCCCCAGCCCTGGATCGGCTCGAGGCAGAAGCCCGCCACGTCGCCCACCGTCGCCTTGTCCAGGTATTGGTCGTAGAAGGCGATGTATTGATCGGTGTCGATCGTGCCATCGGGCTTGGTAAACATCGGGCGATAGGTGTCGGGGCGCGGCACCATGTGACTTCCGGGTGCTCGCACGCGGCCGTAAACCTGGCTGCGGATATGCCCCAGGGACACGCTGCCGTAGCTTTTGCCGTGAAAATCGTAGAAGCAGGAGATCATCTCGTTCTTGCCTGACGCAGCCCGCATCACGCGCAGGCCCGCCTCCACCGCGGTGGTGCCCGAATCGTAGAACTGGAAGCCGTTCAGATCACCGGGCAGCACCTCGGCCAACTTCTCACACAGCTCAGTCTTGATCGGCGTGGTGAAGTCGTGGGCGTTCATCAGCGTGCAGGCATATTTGGCAATGGCCTGACTGATCTTGGGGTGACAGTGGCCGAGCGTGGTGACGTAGATGCCGCTGGAGAAGTCGATGTAACTGTTGCCGTCAACGTCGCGTAGCACGCAGCCTTCGCCGGACTCGAAGGTAACGGGAAACAGCTTCACCTGGCCGGAGAGACCTTTGAAGTATTTGGTGCAGCGATCGTGATAGGCCTTGCTCTGGGGGCCGGGCAGAGGCGTCACGATGTGCGGCACGGCGGTCAGGTCCACTTTGCCCCACTCGAGCGAGGAAAAGGCCGTGTCGGTGGTTATGGTACTCATGAGATTAACTCCTGTTCAAATCGATGCGACGCTCGGCGTCGCGGACAGCCATTGAGGAAATTGCGTCCGCACCATATCGCGAAACGCCTGGTAAACTTGCTCGCTGGTCGTCTGGTACGGAGGAAGCAGACGAAGAGGAAACTCGGGCACGTTCATCTTCAGCAGCAGGCCGTCATACGCACCATCCATGTGCGACAGCGGCTCGTTCAGTTCATGAAGACGCTGTGACACTTGAAGCAGTTCGTGCGCCATGCCCAGCAGCGCCGTGGCGTCACCGCTTTCACCGGCCCGGAAATACTCGTGGGCCCGCGGCCAACATATGGACGCCAGCGAGATCAGAAGGCCCGGCTCAACGCCCGCCAGACATCCCCATGCAAAAGCGAACTCAGTGAAGAAGATGCGTAACTGCGGCGCCGTGCATTTCAACAGCATCACGCGGCGAAGTGAATCGGTGGCGAACTTCACCGCGACCAGGTTCGCATGATCATTCACAAGCTGATGATATTCCGCCGGCTCGATCATGCGCCCGGCCCGGGCCACGTTGTAATGCACGAACTTCAAAGCGGGAAAACGCCCGCAGATCGCATCGAAAAAGCTGCGCGTCTCGACCGGCGTGCAGGCGCCCCAACTCGGCAGTGAGATCTGAAACTCGCGCACACCCATGGCCGCCGCCCGCTCGATGCGCTCGATGGCGTGACCCGTGGACAGGCTGATGACGCCCACCATGGGAATGCCGCCCGCACCGGCCATTTCGTCAGCAAATATGCGCGTGATGAGATCGAACTGGGCGTCGGACACCGCGTAACCTTCACCGGCCGTACCGAAGATGTAAAGGTGTTTGGTGCCCTGGGTGACCGTCTGGTGAATAGCGCGGCGGAAGATCGCTTCATCCAACTGATAGTCGGCCGTCCAGGGAATGCAACACGTACCGAGGATACAGCGGGGATAACGCCGGGATTTGTCCGAACAGTCGGGCATATTCAGTAACCGACCTCCCATGTGTTTTCGATGTCCGCGGCAATGGTTTCCGAAAGATAGCAATCTGTACGCAGGGTCTGGTGAATGCTCGAAGGCAGCTTGGGCGTGACCGGGCCGTGATAGCACAGCCGTGCGATCAAGCGTTGCCAACTGGTGGCGGTGCCTGCGACGCCGATGGCGGCGACTTCGACACGATGACGGGCGGCGATCACTTCCTTCGGCCCGATGGTCGCAGCCTTGGGTGGCACGGCGGAAAGATCACCGCTGTAACCCATGCTGCCGTGCAATGAATTCTGTGCGATGGTGAATGGACTGAGCGTGCAGATGCGAGCTCCCATCTGTTTCCACTGTTCCAATGGTGCGTCAAACTCAGGTGCGTCGGGATCGCAGAACGCCAGATGGCCGGTCCACCCAGGCCCGGTGTAGCTGATGTCCAGGCCACCGGCGTCGTTCATCAGGTCCAGGTAGTGATCGAGATTGTCACTGTTGGGTCCGATCACCTGCTTCAGCGGCGGTCGCAAGTCTTCATCCACCTGCTGCCAGAGGAACGTGCGCATCGCATAGGTAAACCCGTTTGGCCAATCCGCTGGCGCGACGTGACCGTCCTGGTCGGCGTACTCATCCATGGCGAACCACCACACGTGATCGCATGGCAGCTTGGCCCGGTTGATCATCCGCGCCAGATTGCGATAGCCTGGCCAGGGATTGGGCATCAGCATCACGCATGACCTGCCCGCCTGTCGCGCTTCGGCGATCCGCGCGAACATGTCACCTAACCAGATATGCACAAAGTCAGTGTCCGGCACCACCTTGATGCGAAAATCCGGGTTCGCATGTTTCTCGATGTCCACGCGCTTGATCGCACGGCAGCGGGCAATTTCTTTCGTGTCACGAAATGGCACCCATCGCGATGGCTCGTAACGAAATTCACTCACCGCACTGCTCCTTCCTGTTGCTCGTACACGCAACGTCCACCGAACCAGGTCTGCGCCGCGTGATATTGGCCGGTCTCATCACGATCCCACAGCACCAGGTCCGCCGCCGCGTCGCGCTGCAATCGGCCGCGATCGTGCCAGCCCAGCAACCGGGCCGGATTGGCTGTGCCCATCGCCCAGACATCGTGCTCCTCCATGTCCAGCCAGTCCAGCAGATTGCTGATGCCGCGGTTCATGGTCAGGCTGCTGCCGGCCAGAACGCCGTGACGCTGGGCGCCCGGATCGTGAATACGGGCCGCATCGTCCTTGCGCACGCTCACCGGGAAACCCCACGGCGTCTGGTACATCCCGTCCGGCATCCCTGCGCCGATGTTGGCGTCGGTGATCAGCAACACCGACTCGCTGCCCTTGGCGGCAAGTGCAGCCTTGATCGCCATCGGATGCACGTGTACGCCGTCGGCGATGAAGTCCACGCTCACCCGCTGGTCGGCCAGCACCGTCTCCACCACACCCACCGGTCGCACGCCCGGCTCGGTCTGCGGCGGCAATGGAAATACATCGTAAAAATGAGTCGCGTGCCGAGCCCCGGCATCAATCGCCCGCTGCGTCTGCCCCACATTCGCGCCCGTGTGCGTCATGAACACCACGACGCCCGCTTCCACCAGCCGCTCAATCACCGGCACAATGCCCGGCGTCTCCGGACTGATCGACATCGACGCCACGCGATTCGGCGCTGCCCCCAGAATGTCTGCCAGTAGCTTCACGTCTCCACCCATTGTGTCCGCACCTGCACCCGGAAGCGCCAGAAACGGCCCTTCCAGGTGAAAGCCCGGTGCGTACACGCAATCCACTTTGCCAAGTGCCCGCGACAATTCCGCCAGCTGCGGCAACAGTTTCGGCTGCATCACGCGGTACAGCGTGGGCAGCACGCCCGTGACGCCGTAGCGCGGAAGCAGCGTCATCCCGTCCAGCAAGTCCTGCGGGCCGCTTTCGAACAAGTGCTGTCCGACGCCGTGAATGTGCACGTCGATCAGGCCCGGCGTCAGCAGTTTTCCGCCACCGTCCACGCAGTCCGCCTCAGCACGTCTGCGCGCGGGACACGGTTCGAAATCCACAATATGTCCGCGATCAGCAGTCAGGCATGAACCAATCATGCCGCAGTCGGGATCCAGCGCCTGCACGTGCTCAACCACCAGTCGGCTCATCGCCACACCGCCTTGCGCCGGCCGGCCACAACAGTCGTTTGGGTTGACCCGGGCTGGATGAGCTTGACACCGCGCCGCGTGAGTTTGCCGGCCAGGGCTGAATCCAGACCGGAGTCGGTGATCAATCCAGCCCACTCGTTCAGTTGACTGAATCGCATCAGCTCGCGGCGTCCGATCTTGCTGCTGTCGGCCACGCAAAAGACCTGGCTGCATACGGCCGCCATCTTCTGAATCAGGCCGCCAACTTCCAGCGACGCGTTATAGGCGTTGCCTTCCCCATCCACCGCATCAGCGCCGAGGAACGCAATGTCCGCCCGCAGCACGTCCACCATGCGCTCAGTCAACGGCCCGGTCAGGTCCGGCGAGTCCTGACGCAATCGGCCACCAAGCAGTATGGTGCTGATCTGCTCGCAACCGAACAACTCCGAAGCGATCGGCAGCGATGTGGTCAGCACGGTCAGCGGGCCCAGCGTGCGCAGTTGTCGTGCAATCGCCAGTGTCGTCGTGCCCGAGTCGAGCATCACCGTCTTGCACGGCGTCACCAAAGAAGCGGCAAGCGTCGCGATCTGGCCTTTCTCGGTCGCCATGCGGCGATTGCGTTCGAGGAACTTGAACTCGAAACTGACTCTCGCTGCCGGGGCCGCCCCACCATGCGTGCGCAGGACACGCCCGATCTGGGCCAGGTCCGCCAGATCGCGGCGGATGGTCATGCCGCTGACATCAAAGCGCTCAGCCAGGGATTCGACCGATTGCTCGCCGTCACGGTTGAGCAACTCGGTGATCGCATTGCGGCGGGCATCTGGTGACGAGTTGGCGTTGATTTGTTCGTTCATGTTTGTTATTGTTTATAATGCACAAAGTGAAAAAAAGCAAGTAAAGCCGAAAATGCCGTCTGCCAAGGACCAAAGCAGGTAAAGTCTGGTATCCCCACTGGTGAAGATGCAACCGGCGGCGGGGTCCATTTGATAAAATCTAACATTCTGAATTTATGAAACTTAAAGCAAAACCTTCTTTGTCGACACCCCATCAGCACACGACGGGATCGCTGCGGGCGGGAGCTGCCCAGGTCGATCTGACGCCCCGCAAGCCATCTTTTTTATATGGTTATCCCCATGTGCCACGCACCAGCACCGGCCTCTTGGACCCCCTGCTGGCCTCGGCGCTGTACCTGGCAGACGATGCCGGCGAAAGCGTGATGTTCATCGGCTGCGACCTGATCTGGGTGCCGCGCGATCTGAGCCTGCACGCCGCCGACCAGATTGCCGAAGCCACGGGACTGGCAGCCGAGCACATCATCATCAGCGCCACGCACACGCATTCGGGCCCGGTGACCAGCAATATGCTCAGCAATGCCACCGACCCGGTAGTGCCACCTGCGGATCCTGAGTATCTCGAACAACTGGAGCGTGCCATTGTGCAAGCGGGGCGCGAATCACATGAGGCTGCCCAACGAACCGGGCCGGTGAAGCTAAGCTTTGCATGGGCGGATGGTTCGATGCTGGGCACGAACCGGCACCACCCCGACGGGCTGAGTCTGCCGCAGGTGCCCGTGCTCTGGTGCCGCGAGGCGCAGACGGACAGGCCGATCGCCGTCATGGCCATCTGCACCATGCACCCCACCGTGCTGCACGAAGACTCCAAGCTCATCAGCGGTGACTTCCCCGGTCAGGCGCGGCGGTATCTGCAGCAGAGCGTGATCGGCCCGGATTGCCCACTGGTCTATCACATGGGCGCAGCCGGCAACCAGAGCCCGCGCCACGTGGTCAAGGCCAACACGCTCGAGGAGATGCGCCGCCTCGGCCAGGCGCTCGCTCGCGCTGTTGCCGACACATTGCCGCGCGCTGATCCGATGGGTCAGACCACGATCTGCGTACGACAGAAACTGGTTGATCTCCACCCGCGCCAGTTGCCGACGGTGGAAGCTGCACAACAGGCGTTGCGCGATGCAACGCATCGTTACGAAAGTCTGCAAAAGAATGGTGCGTCGCGCCCCGAAGTGCGCACCGCGGAATGCGATTGCTTCGGCGCCCAGGAAACATTGACGCTGGCCCAGGCGGCCCGGCGCGGGCAACTGGCAGAAGCGGCTGCAGCCTGCACGCCTGCCGCGGTGCGCGTGATTCGCATCGGACCTCTGGCGTTTGTCGCCTGGCCGGGCGAGGTGTACGTGGAATATGCCCTGCAGGTGCGAGAAAAATACCCGCAGGCGTGGATCATGACTCTGGCCGGCGGCGATTTGCAGGGATACCTGGTGACGCAGGCTGCGGTCGATGAGCATCATTACGAAGCGGGCAACGCCTTGTTCGACGGCCCGATCTCGGCCGGACGCATGGTTCAGGCCACGCTTGAACTGCTGGCGGAGTGCGGTGCATGACGTACGTGCTGACGTTCGATCTGGGTACGTCCTACTTCAAGGCTGCGATCTTTGATCAGGACTTGAACATGGTTGCCCTGGCCCGCCTCGCTGCGCCACGCGATGAGCCTCAAGCAGGCTGGGGGCAGATCGATGCCGCCCGTTTTCAGGATGCGCTGTTCGATCTCGCCGCCCTGCTGCGCCGCGAATCGCCGCGGGTTTGGCCGCACATCACGGCTCTCTGCTTTGCTACGCAGGCCAACAGTGTCGTGCTGCTGGATGAAGCGAATCGTGCGCTGACGCCTATCGTGTTGTGGAACGACCGCCGGGCCGCCGGTTACGTTGATCGTGTGCGTGAACGGATCGAGGGCGACGACTTTTATTCATGCACCGGGATTCCAGCTATCACCGACGGCTTCTGTCCGGGCAAATTGTTGTGGTTACAGGATCATCAGCCTCAGGCGTGGAGGGCTGCTGCAAAATGCTGTTTAATCAGCGACTATTTCACGCTGCTGCTGACCGGACGACACGTGACTGAAGCAAGCGTCGCGGCATTGAGCGGGCTGCTGGACATCCACTCGCTGCAATGGCGTGATGCTGCAATTGCAGCCCTGAATGCAGAACAACTGGTCTGGCCGCAAGTGGTGCGATCAGGTTGCATGCTGGGAACCGTGCGCAGCGAATTAGCTGAGCGAATGCAACTGCCCGCTCAGGCAAAGTTCGCGGCCGGTTGCCTGGATCAATACGCCGGTTTCATCGGCACAGGCAATGTGCAGCCCGGCCACATGAGCGAAACCACCGGCACCGTGCTGGCGACCGTGAGCCTGTCGGATCGTTTCGATGACACGCTTGGCCAGCGCGGTGTGTATCAGGCGCCGGCCTTCCGCGACGGCTGGTACTACCGCATGCTGTTCAGCGAAGTGTCCGCAAACCTGCTGGAGGTTTTACGTAACAGCTTTGCGCCGGATCACAGTTACGAGCAACTGTGTGACCTGGCAGCCGCTGTCGCGCCTGGATGTAACGGATTGAAACTGAACATCAGCACCTCGGCAGCGCTGCATCGGCCGGTGTTTGTCGGCGATGTGGAGTCAGCGTCGCTGGGCCATCGCGTTCGCGCCATCCTCGAAGGCGTGGCCGACGTGTTACATAAACAGGTGCAGGTGTTGGCAGGCTCGCAACCACCACCTCACATCACCGCTGCGGGCGGCGGATCGCAAAGCAAGCTGTGGCTGAAGATCAAGTCCGACCTTCTGGGTATTCCAGTGCGAGCCACAGCAGGCCCCGAGCCCACCTCGCGCGGCGCCGCAGCCCTGGCCGTCTCCGCCATCACGCAACAGCCCTTGGCCGCCATCGTCTGACAGCGTGCTGGCGAGATGTTGAGCCACAAAGGCACGAAATGACACGAAGGTCGACCCGGTCAACACCAATAATCATCCAAGGCTTGCAGTGGCTGTTATACGGATCGCGTTTAATGCTCGAGCGATCCTCACCATTAGCCCCCGGCTCTGCCGGGGGTATCCCGGGCAAAGCCCGTGGCTAGCGGGCGAATGGAAGCACAAGTTGCCCACGGAATCCGTATTATTGCTTTTTTGCCTCCTCAGCAGAATCTATGGGTGATCTGCGGTTCGGGTAGACAGCTAAGTTGGTGATAGGGCGCGACTTGCACGGCGTCGAAGGTGCGAAAGCCGTAGGCTTTTGGCGCAATGCTTCGCCTTCGGCGTCTGAAGCGCAGTTTGGTGTTGGCGTTGAGGCCCTCGACGATGCCGGCGTTGTACTGCTTGCGGGCTCGGAACCAGTTGATGATCAGTCGGCGATGCTCCCGCAGACTCCGTGCCACCTTCTTGAGCGGGTCGATGCGGCTGCGCATCACGTCACGGCACCAGGCG
>JADLFV010000145.1 GCA_020849625.1 Phycisphaeraceae bacterium | reverse complement strand
GGCTCTATGGGGCCTCGGCGAAACTGGCCTTCCCCCCCGGAAGTGATTCACTGCGCAAGCGGTGCGTCACGAAGTGGTGTCGCCTTGCTGCGCGCGTGGCGGGTCTGGGCCGATCGGATCCGTCACGCGCCAGCGGGGCGAATTTTCGAATGTCGAATGTTCGGGCAGGAGGCTTGGGATGAATCGATCGGCATTCGCAAATCGAAAATCCCATCCCTCATCCGCGAACTCACCATGGAAGAATACACATCAGTTTTTGATGAACGTAAATCGCTGGCCGCCGATGGAGGCTTCGTACATCAGGCCGCCCTTGGGCAGGGTGAAGACCAGGACGCCGTACTCGTAATTGGCATCGGTGGAAGCGCCGGCCGTGGCGGCGACGGCGGAAGCCTGGGCGGAGAATTCCATGCTGCCAGCCTTAAACTGCTCCAGCGAGTTTTCATTCTCGAAGAAGATCACCTCGCTGTAAGCTTGGCCGCCGAGCTGGAAGCCGATCGAGCCCTGGGACAGATCGCACCAGCCGGTGACCTGGCCGTCCTCGAAAAGCTGGCCGCGCCCGAACGCCCCGCCGACGCCGACCGCTCCTTTGCCCACGCTGGGAAACACCGCGTAGGCCTTGGCGTTTTCAAAGCGCTCGGCCATCGAGGGATCAACTTCCTTGAAGCGCTTGATGGCCAGTTGCACTTCCTGGGCCAATATCTCGCGGTCCGACTTTGTCGTTGGGGCAGTGGCGCAGGCGGAAAGCAGGACGAGCACGGACATCACACAACCAATCAGTGACAGGCGCATCATGGATGGTCTCCTTATGCAGGTTGGGACTCACGGTGCACTGGTAGAAAGTATAGGCGCGGCCCGAGTGTACACGTCAAGATCACAGCGGCTTGAAGGTGAAGCGCTGACCGCCCACGGCCACTTCGCCCATCAGGCCATCACGGGGCATGGTGAACACCATGACGCCCGGATCGTAATTCATGCCCCGCGCAGCGCCCTGGCGCGTGGCGACGGCGGAGGCCTGACCAGCCAGTTCCAGCCAGCCGTTCTTGAAGTCCAGCAAAGCCTTGGGACTGGTGAAGAAGATCACCTCGCGGTACTCCTGCACGCCAAGCTGCACGCCGACGGTGGTCTGCGAGAGGTTGCAGTAACCGACCAGTTGGCCGCGCTCGTAGAGCACGCCCTGTCCGTAACCGCCGCCGACACCGGCTCCCGCCTTGCTCACCTGCGGAAAGACCGCGTAAGCCAGGGCGTTGTTGAAACGCTCGGTCATGGAGGGATCGACCTGCTTGAAACGATCGACGGTGAGCCTGGCGCTGAACTCCAGCAGGCCGCGATCTTTTTCCGAATAAGGCGCGGTGTTGCAGGCCGAAAGCAGCAGCAGTGAAAGCATCAACAGGAACAGGCGGCAGGCGGTGAACATGGTGCGATCTCCCTGGTCAATGAGCGGCAATCTCCCGCTCTGGCCGGGGATTATAACTGATCCATGCGTTTGGCGCAGCGGGTAAAAAAGCCATTCGCCACGAAGGCACGAAGGTCACGAAGGAAGGGCAAGCCGCAGATTATGCAGATGACGCGGATTCGGAAAAGACAATTAACGCAGATCAACGCGGATGAGACGCAGATAAACGCGGATGCAATAGAACATGCTTATGTCAAACCCGCGTTCATCTGCGTTCATCCGCGGTTGCATTTCTTACAGAATCTGTGCCATCGGCGCCATCCGCGGTTCCATCGTGCGGTTACGATTGCTTCGTGTTCTTCGTGCCTTCGAGGCGAATCAAACCGCCTGGGGATGATCAGCCTTGACCAGATCCAACGCGGCGGCGGCGGCATTGTCGCGCACCTGCTGGCCGCTCTTGCAGCCGGGAATCACGCAGGTGACGGCCGGATGCTGCAGGCACCAGGCCAAAGCCCATTGCGCCATGGGCACGCCGGCCGGCACTTCCTCGCGCTGGATCTGCTCGACCTCTTTCAGCGCCGCGTCGCTGCGTTGCTGGCCGTGCCAGTGACCGCGCACTTCGTTCTTGTCGAAGACGTGGCCCACCTTGTATTTGCCCGACAGATAGCCGCTGGCCAGCGGCACACGCGAGAGCACTCCCAGGTTCTGTTCGATGCAGACGGGAAACGTCGTGTCCTGCGGCCTGCGGTCGAGACGGTTGTAGATGATCTGGATGGCGGTGATGTCCATGTTCTTCGATGCGGCAATCTGCTTGACGTTGTCGCCCTGGCCCACGCTGTTGCCGAGGTGGCGCACCTTGCCCATCTGCTTGAGTTTGTGCACGGTGGCCAGCACGTCATCGTTGTAGAAAGTGTCGTCGCCCCAGGAGTGATACTGCAGCAGATCGATGTAGTCGGTGCGCAGCGCGGTCAGCGAGGCTTCCACCTGGTGGACGACATCCTTGGGCCGGCGCGGCTCGCTGCGGTCGAAAGGCTTGTGGAACATATGTCCGAACTTGGTGGCCACGATCCAGCGCACGCGGTCGTGCTCGATCGCCGTGCCGACCAGGCGCTCCGACTCGTGATCGCCGTAGCACTCGGCCGTGTCGATCAGGTTGATCCCGCAGTCACGGGCGGCCACGAACAGCTCGTCCGCCTCGTCCTGGGTGTAGGTGCGGCCCCATTCCCCGCCGAATTGCCAGGTGCCCAGCCCCACCACCGACACTTTCAGGCCCGTTTTGCCGAGAATGCGATACTTCATGCGGATATGATAGCACAGCACATCCTTCACCATCCACAGTGCAACGGAGGCCTCCCATGCTCAGAGCACAGATCGGCAAAGAACTGGTGGTTAGCGTGCCCAACGAGGTCGGCGTCATCGCCAAGGTCGCCAAAATTGTTTCGGAAAAAGGCCTGAACATCCAGGCCATGTCGGTGTGCGACGTCGCCAAAGTCAACGACGCCGGCGAAATACACCTGATCACCGACAACAACCTGCGGGCGGCCGAGGCCCTGCGCGGCAATGGCTACCAGGTGCGCGAGGTCAGCGTGGTGGCGCTCGATGCCGAAAATCGCCCGGGCATTCTGCTGCGCCTCAGCGAAGCCCTGGCCCGCGAGCGCATCAACATCCGCCGGCTGTACGGCAGTTCCAAGCTGAACCACGAGGCCAGCCTGATCGTACTGGACACCGAAGACAACGAGCGGGCGACGATCCTGCTCAACGACTGATGCCCCCCATGAGGGAATGACGAATGACGAAATTCGAAATTCGAAACAATGACGAATGCCCGAATGTCGAATGACGAAGGGCCTGATATTCGGACATTCGACATTCGGACATTGATCCGTCATTCGAATTTCGAATTTCGCCATTCGTATTTTCCTGCCCTGTGAATATCGCCGATAACAGATCATGATGTCCACCATCCCCCATGCCACCCACACGGACGCATACACCGTCGAGTCGGACGGCCAGGCGCTGGGGCCGCAGATGCAGCAGCAGATCGCGCAGGCACGCCAGCGGCGAAAAGCCATCGATCGTGCCATGTCCGTGGCAGCGTTCGACGCCTGGAGTTCCGCGGTGCTGGCTGCCCTGTGCGTGCCGTTCGCCCTGTTCAGTTGGGCATCACTGCTGGCGGCGATGGTGCTGTCCGCCGTGGCCTATGTCGAGTTCACCGGCCGGGCCATGCTGCGCCAGCTCGACCCGCGCAGTCTGCACGTGCTGGCCGGTAACCAGATCGGCATGGCGGTGATCGTCATCCTCTATGCCGTGTGGCGCCTGTACCTGGCGACGACCGGCCAGGGCTACGCCGCGCAGATCGAACAGCAGCTTCCTCCCGACGTGGCCGGGCAACTGGGCTCATCCGTTTCGCAGTTGGTGCGCAACATGGAGATGCTGGTTTACGTCGTGCTGATCGCAGGCACCGTGCTGATGCAGGGCGGCACCGCGCTGTACTACCTGTCCCGCCGCAAGGCCCTGCACGAGTTCGTCACGCAGACGCCGCGCTGGGTGATCGACGTGCTCAAAGCCGCGGCCTGAGGCTCAGCGGACAATCAGCCGAGCATGGATTATCATGCTCACCATGCTGGTGTACGCGGGCATCGATGAAGCGGGCTATGGGCCGCGGCTGGGGCCGATGGTGATCGGGCGCTGTGCGATCCGGGCGGCTGATCACGATGGCGATGCTGAACTGCCCGACCTGTGGCATCATCTGAGGCAGGCGGTCTGCCGCAATGTGGCCGGGTGTCGCTGGCGCATTGCGATCAACGACTCCAAGAAACTGACCGGCAAATCATGGGGACTCAAACACCTGGAACTGGGTTGCCTGACCTTCGCCCACCTGGCTGGGCGCAAGGCCGCCTCGGTCGATCTTTGGCTGAGCGCGATGGGCGCCACAGTCACGCAACTGCCGTGGTATCAATGCACGGACGAAAATCCCTGGGCCCCGTTGCCGGGCGATCACACCTTCGGGCAGATCGCCGTGGCCGCCAACATGCTGGAAAACGCGGCACGTGCAGCCAATCTGGAGGTGCTCGATCTGGCCGCGGAGGTGATCTGCGAGGATCGCTTCAACGACCTGGTGCGCCAGACGCGCAACAAGGCCTCGGTCAGCTTCACCAGCGTGGCGCGACATCTGGACGCGATCTGGCGGCAATTCTCTGCAACCGATGAGCAACTGGTGGTGGTCATCGATCGCCAGGGCGGGCGCACGCATTACCGTGAGCCGTTGCAGTGGAGTTTTCCTGAAGCGCACATGACGGTGCTGGATGAGAGCGAGTCGCGCTCGGTGTATCGCATGCAGCAGCGCGACCGCGGGTCGATCACGCTGCGCTTCGAGGTCGGCAGCGAACAGTCGCACCTGCCCACCGCGCTGGCGTCGATGCTGTGCAAGTACACCCGCGAGTTGCTCATGCAGCGGTTCAACCACTGGTGGTGCCGGCGCATCGAGGGCCTGCGACCCACGGCCGGCTACGCCAGTGACGCCCGCCGCTGGCTGGAGGAAGTGGGCGAAAGAGCCGACCATCTGGGCGTCAGCCAGGAACGGTTTTGTCGAATCGCCTGAGCTCGCTACAATGCCCGACCCGGCGCCCCTATCGTCTAGCCCGGTCTAGGACACCAGGTTCTCATCCTGGGAACAGGGGTTCAAATCCCCTTAGGGGTACTGAGTCAGCGCCCGCGAAAGCGGGCGTTGGCGTTTCTTGATGCATATCAGCGTTAAAATATCCGCCTGGCTGGCGGACATCGATGACGGCCTGTGGGACCGGCTGGCGCGGGCGGGGGTGGCGCAGCAATGGGAACAGGTTACACATCGCACACGGGCCCACTTCGAAGAGCAACGGCGATGAACGCAACTGCGAAATCCCGAAAAGGAGATTGACATTCAGCCCCTGGTGCGACGCCGCAGCATGACATGCAGCCCACCAAGTCCCAGCAGTCCGATACTGCCCGGTTCGGGGACATCGATCATGGCAATCGCCTCATCGAATGAGATATCCGCCCCACCGCCGAAGCCCCAGTTGTCGCCGAGCAGTTGGAGATCAGCCAGATTGACCATACCGTCACCGGTGAAGTCAGCCTTGTACCAGGAAGCGAACTGGGATTGCCAGTTGTCGCCGAGGATTTGCAGGTCAGCCAGGTTCACCTGTCCATCACCGTTGGCGTCGCCGGGGTGCAGATCGGGCAGGACCATCAGCGAGCTGAGCGGGATGCGTGTGACTTCGACGTCTTCCTTGTTGGTGGCGTATGTGATCCACAGGTAGCCATCGTGGATGGTCGCATGGGCGTAACTGTAACCGAGGGTTTTGGACTCGCCATCGTAGCGCTGGGCGGGAGGCACGCCGCGCACGAGGTAAGCGCGATCGAACAGCACGCCGTCGTCGCTAAGCGAAATCGTCAGCGGGATGCGGTCCAGAATGAGGTTGGGCGTGTTGATGATGTAAGCGGTGCCGTCGGGCAGGTTCCCAGCCAACTGCATGTTGGAAGAGTCAGGGAAGTTGGTGATGTAAGGCGTGGTCCAGGTTTCGCCGTTGTCAGCACTGGTGGAGACCCAGATGCGATAGGTGCGGTTGTTCACATCCTCCGAGTGTCGCATGGCCATCACCAGCGTGCCGTCGGGACGCTCGTAGATGCTCGGCTCCGTGCCGTAGGCCACGTAGTGCGATCCGTCCGGGCGGCGGTCCGGGTACTCGGGCAGGTCGGCTTCGATCCAGGGGCCCAAGAGGTTGTTGGGCGAGTCGTTGTACCAGATGCGGGTGGCCAGCGTATCCTTGTTGCCATCGCCCAGAAAGTCCACGAAGCCGTGACCTTCGTAAACCATGCGGCCGTTGGACAGTGTGTGCGGGCCGGCGCTGGCGATGGTGTCCGGGAAGAGCACAAACTGCGGCGACCAGTTCAGGCCGTCCGTGGTGAGGCTGACGATCGTGCCTTTGGGTGAGTTGGGGATTTGCGGATTCTGGTACAGCATCATGCAGGCGAGCGTGTCGCCATTGGTCCACCATCCGCCGCCGGAATAGGGGCCCGTGATGTCGGGCAGTGGTTCGATGGGGGCAGACCAATTGATCCCGTCAACACTGCGGCTGATCCAGGTGATCGATTGGTTGGAGTTCTCGTCGGCCGGCGTGGACTTCCAGTTGACGTAGTAATAGCCCTTGAACCAGGTGATCTGCGGATGATTGGCGAACTTGTTGGTATTGTCTTCCGCGTGATAGATGGTGAACGTCTCTGTGCCCGCTGCCGGATCGACGCCGCGCGTGGGTGACCAGTCGAACAGGCCCTCGGCCATGACCAGTTCAGGCGAATACCCCGCACTCGCCGACGGTGCCAGCATCAGCAGCAAACCCGCGAGAGCGGGAATCCACGCCAGTTGTCGCCATTGATGCCTATGCCTGCGAAGCAGCAAGGCGGGCGCTGCGATCATCAGTAATGCAAGAGCAGCCGGCTCAGGAATGGCGGTGACCTGCGCGGTGGCGTGCCAGACGTTGTAAACCTCGCCCCCGGTGACGGTGCTGCCGTTGAGCACCACACTAAGAGCATGATCATAAATGCGCACGTCATCGATGAAGCCGCCGAAACCGTCGCCGAGGCGCAGGATCGTGCCGCCATCGGTTGCTGTGAGCGTGCGAATGCCCAGTTCGTTACCGCCACGGTCCCAGTATTTGCCGTCGAGATAGATCTTGGTGGTATCAGGATCGGGGCTGACGTTGTGAACGATGGCGACGAAATGCCACTGGTTGTCATCAATGCGGGCCTCCGGCTTGAGGAGCTTGGTCGCACCGGTTTCATCGCGGAAGTTGGCGTACAGCTTGCCGCCGTTGCCGGAATCGATTCCCTGTCGGATGTAGCCGAGGAATCCGCCATTGGTGCCGGCTGTTGTGCCGGTGGTTGAGGTGTCCCACCAGGTGGCGTTGTTGCCGCCTTCGGGGAAGCTGGTGGGCATGGGAGTGTGCTTGAGCCAGAGGGTGAGCGTGAAGTTGCCGGCATTGATGCCCAGGGTGTCCAGATCGCCGATCTGCATGTAATCGAAGCCGGGGATGATCAGCGTGTCGGTGGAGAGGGCCAGGCCCATGTTGTTGCCGAGCAGGTTGTTGCCCGCAGCCACGATCGTGGCCAGGCCATGCGGCGTGCCGTCGAGCGCGCCCACCTGGTCGTTGAACGTGCCATCGTCAAAGTTCCACTGAGCCCGAAGCGCTGCCTGGGCCGAGAGGCTGAGGCAGGTGAAGGCAACAAGGCATACGCCGATCCACACGAACGGTTTTTTCACACTCATCACACACGTCCTTGATCAGGCGTCATGGCG
>JADLFV010000144.1 GCA_020849625.1 Phycisphaeraceae bacterium | reverse complement strand
CCGTGCCCGGATTCCAAGCGTTCAGAAAGCCTTCGCCGGAAAGAGCCGGGCACTGTGTGCCCGGAAACCGGACTCACAGAGTCCGGCTCCGACGGAGGCCTGACAGGCGCGTCGCCTACCGGCTCTATGGGGCCTCGGCGAAACTGGCCTTCCCCCGGAAGTGATTCACTGCGCCAGCGGTGCGTCACGAAGTGGTGTCGCCTTGCTGCGCGCGTGGCGGATCTGGGCCGATCGGATCCGTCACGGCGCGGCGGGGCGAATTTTCGAATGTCGAATGTCGAATGTTCGCGCGGGTCGCCTCATGTTTTTCAATCCAAAATCCTCAATCAAAAATCAAAAATCAAAAATCTCTTTCTCACGGATTACCTGGCGGTGCGTTTTCGGAAGTCGCTTCGTCGGCGGGCAGGTAGGCTTGCGCTTCGAGCAGTGTCAGGCGGCGGGCTTCCAACATCGTTTTGGAATCCACGTCCACCATGGCCAGGCGGCTGGGTGAATGGTCGCTGGCCAGTCCCGGCACAAACAGCGGCGCTTCTTCAATGTGCGAGGTGACCACCATGCTGCGTTCGTTGATGCGATGGATGTCGGCCTGCTTGAGGTTCTGATCGACGATGAAGCGGGCCTGGTCGAGTGACGCTAGCCACAGGCCGTAGGGCCCGAAATATGGCTGGTCAAAGATCGAGGGTGGCGTGTTGTTCTGGTCGACATTCTGGTTGAATTTCACGATGAAATGCTGGTTGTATAGAGCATTCTTGTCCGACATGATCGGCAACTGAGCGGTCCAGGCGTGATCGGCGGTGATGGCGGTATTGGTGTTGCCGCTGCTGGCTTTGTGGATGCGGGTGAGGGTTTGCAGGTAGCGCTGGCCAAGCTCCTGTTGCCGCGTGATCAGGGCGAGCGGATTGATCAGCTCATCGTCCGGGTAGGTCATGAGTGTGTCGTGCAGGTCTCTGAGTTGCTCGCGGGTCAATTCCAGGCGTTCCACGGCCGACTCAGCCCGGCGGGCGCCGCGGGCTTCGTCGGCAGTGCTGGCAAACTGCACGTTCGGATCTATTTGGACCTGCTGCCAGTTGGCCTGGCCAATGGTGCTGGCGAAGTCGTCCATGGACATCGACGCCCAGCGATAGATGGCGGGGAAGGCGTAGGCGGGCGTGATCTTGTTCAGCATGGCCTGTCGGGTGTATTGGGAGAGCTCCCGCATCGTAAACCGGATATTGGGCGGGTAATTGGTCGTCGCCATCAGCGTGGGGGCATCGGTGGAAAGAGTGCGGGGATAGAAGTAATCGTACTGATGGTTTTCCACAAAAAGGGCCAGCAACTTCAGATGCCCCCAGAGCAGGTGACGCAATCGCTCGACGCGCTGCACGCCGCTGGCGAGCACCGCCTGCTGAAGTTCTTCGACCTGCTGGTCCGACTCGAACCAGGCAATGCCGTGCTCCCGGGGCGAGGGCGTTTGATCGGGACCGATGGCGGCATCGTAGATCAGGGCATCCGCCTGATAGACCAGCGGATCGGGCATGTCCGGCGGCACGTCCAGGTCGATCACCACCGACTGCTGGTGAACCGACAACAGCAGACAGGCGATCGCTTCCTCCTCGTAGGCGGCGATGATGGGGATCGAATTGAGGTGGCGATTCTGGGTGATGAAATCGCGCACCTGTTTGCGGATGGCGGCGCGATCCGAAAAATCATTGATGACCCATTGGTGTATTTCGTCGGTGTAGCCGAGGGACTGGAAATAGCAGGTGAGGCGCACCTTGCGTCCCGGCACGTTCATGTCGTCGATTTTCAGCAGGGCGGTCAGGTCGAGCGGCGAACCCATGCGCCGCGGAAACTGCTGAAGCGGCACCTGGTCATCCACCACGTCAAACCCACTGGCGTCCTCGGTGGCCTTGAGTTGCCAGCCGTATTGCGTGCGGATGTGGTAGTAGCGGGTGTCCGCCTGAACCAGGCCCGCCATGGTCAACAATGCGATCGTGCCCAGGAATCGGCCGATCCAACTGGAGAACGTTTTGGCCATGATAATGCTCCTTGCGCGACAGAGAGACGGACCTGCAGCGGCTGCGTCCGGTGCAGAGGATTTGCCCTCCCTGTTCATGGCGGAACCAGCCGGTATCGAGGCGGATTTGCTGCTCGCGATCATGAAAAAAGACAAGTTTTCCCACAATCGGAGCGCGTTGCGTCTATCGCCTGCCTCTGGCGCGTCCAGTGCATCATGGGCGTCTGTTGCGTTTGCTGCGCGGGGATTGATCAAGGCTCATCGAGTGCGGGAGTGGGAGCGGCGGGGCTGGTCGTATTCCGATGCGCGTCAGTCGGCAGATACGCCTGCGCTTCCTGCGCTGTAATGTGTCTGGCCTCCAGCTTCATGGTTGATTCGATGTCCACGATGGCCAGGCAACTGGGCGAGCCGTCACTGGCCAACCCCGGCACGAACAGCGGTGTCTGGCCAATGATGCTGCTGACCACCATGCCGCGGTAGTTGATGCGGAAGTTGTCCGCCTTGTCGCACTTCTCATCGATGTCGAAGCGGGCTCGCTCCAGGCTGGTCAGCCAAAGGCCGTACGACTCGGAGGCCGCCACCTCATCCACGACGGGAACCTGGGTTGTGGGATTGGGTCCCAGCAGGCTCAGATTGGGGCGGTCGATCGGCAACTGCACGCTCCAGCCGTGATCCAGCCCCGCGGTGACCGTGGCGCCGGTGGGGCTGTTGGCCGACTTGTGAATCCGCAGCAGCGTGTCGAGATAGCGCTTGCCCAGGCCGGTCCGACGCGACAGTTCATCTGAAATCTGAGATGAAGCCAAGAGCGGTTCTATGACGGGCAAGCTGAGCGCTTCGCGTGTCAGTTCCAGCCGATCCATCGCGTTGTCGGCGCGGCGGTTGTTCGGTGTGTTGCTGTTGCGATTGGCAACCTGCGGGGTGTTAGTTGAATCCACGCGTTGCCATTGCGCCTGGCCGAGCATGCGGGCAAAGTCATTCTCTTTCATTGAAGCCCAACGGTACAGAGCCGGGAACGCGTAGGCCGGTGTCAACTTGGTCAGCGGCGCCCGCCGTGACACGAGCACCCTCCCGCCGGTGGCGCGATTGTTGATGACTTCCGGCTCAATCTCCAGCAGGATCGGCGTGTTTTCGTTCAGCAGGCGCGGATCGAAGTATTGGTACGGCTGGTTCTCCACGAACAGGGCCAGCAGTTTCAGGTGACCCCACAGCAGATGTCGCAAACGCTCGACGCGCTGCACGTCACTGTTGAGCACGGCCTGCTGAAGCTCGCGCACCTGCGGGTCAGACTCGAACCATGCGATGCCGTGCTCCTTGGGCGTGGCCGGCTCGTCGGGGTTGATGAAGGCATCGTAAATCACCGCGTCCGCCTGATAGATCAGCGGATCAGGCATGTCGGGGGGGACATCCAGGTCGATCACCACCGAGCGCCCCTGAGTGCTAAGCAGCAGGCAGGCGATGGCCTCTTCCTCGTAGGCAGCCATCAGCGGGATGGAGATGAGTTGGCGGTCCTGGGTGATGAAACTGCGCACCTGTTGCCGGATGGCTTCTTGATTGGAAAAGTCGTTGACCTCCCATTGCCGCATCTCGTCGGTGTAGCCGAGGGATTGGAAATAGTAGGTGACGCGCACCTTGCGTCCGGGCATGTTCAGGTCATCGACCTTCAGCATCACCGACAGATCGAGCGGTTCACAGAAGCGCATGATCCGTGCCAGCACCGGCGGCATCTCTTCCATGGGCTCAAAGCAGGTGCTGTCTTCGGTGGCTTTGATCTGCCAGTCATATTGCGTGCGGACGTGGTAGTAGCGTGTGTCCGCCCCGGCTAATCCCGCTGCCAGCGTTGCCGTCAGCACCACCGCCCACACCGCGACACGAGTGAATCCTGCACACGTTCCGTTGTTCATGGTGTAGCTCCCCATTTTCATGTGACAGGCCCCCCGGACGTTGCCTCCGGGATATCGCTGCAAAACCGCCACTCTACCCTTTGGGCAGTTTCTGCCAGTTTAAGTGGGATTTGGCGGAACGGACAACGGGAAAATACACACAAAGGCAAAGATTCCCCTGTGGCTCAGGCGCTGCGTTTTTTATAGCCATCCTGCATCATGGCGGCGTGCCAGTCGGTGGCCAGGTAGCGATCGATCACTTCCTCGGCTGGCATGGGGCGAGCGAACAGGTAGCCCTGGGCGTAGTCGCACTCCAGCGACTGCAACTGGAAAAGCTGGTCGGCGGTTTCCACGCCTTCAGCCACCACCATCAGCTCGCGGTTGTGGGCCAACTCGACGATGGCCTGCACGGTGGCGGCATAAGATCGGCCCTTGAGGCTCATGTTCTCCACGAAGCGGCGGTCGATCTTGACCAGGCTGATGGGCAGTTCCTGCAGATGGCTGAGCGAGGAGTACCCGGTGCCGAAGTCATCGAGGGCGAGGGTGATTTTTCGGGCGCGCAGGTTTTCCAGCGCGGCGTGAGCGTCCGCGCGGTTTTCCATGACGCTGTTCTCGGTGATTTCCAGGCCGATGGCCGAGGGTTCCAGGCCGCTGCTTTGAAGATGCTGATCGAGTTGGCCGGGCAACTCCGGGGCGCACAACTGGGCGGGCGAGACGTTGATGGTCACCCAGATGTTCTGGTGGGGGGGGAATTGTTTGCGCCATTGAGCCAGGTCGCGGCAGACGGTTTCGATGATCTGGTTGCCCAGGGGCAGGATGAGGCCGCTGTGTTCGGCGATGGGCATGAACTGTTCGGGCGAGATCCACCCCAGGGCCGGGTGCTGCCAGCGAGCCAGGGCCTCGAAGCCGTGGAATCGTCCGGTGACCAGGCTGATGATCGGCTGATAGAAGACCTTGATGGTTTGCTGGCGGATGGCGACGCGCAGGTCGCTTTCCAGTTCCAGGCGGGTGCGCATGGCGGCGTGCATTTCCAGGTCGAACACGGCACAGCAGTTTTTGCCCTGGTTTTTGGCGTGATAGAGGGCGGTATCGGCATCGCGCAGGATGTCGTTGGCGCTCTCGTATTCGTTACGGTTGATGGCCACGCCGATGCTGAAGCCGGCCACCAGTTCGTGGCCCTGGATTTCGATGGCGTCGCGCATCTGGTCCCGCAAGCGCTCAGCCGCGGACAGGGCCGACGCCAGTGAATCGACGCCGTCCAGCAGCACGACAAACTCATCGCCGCCCAGGCGATAGGGCTGTGCTTCGACCACACGGGCCGCGGTGTCCAGGTTGCGCAACAGCGTGTGCAGGCGATCGGCCACCTGTTTGAGCATGGCGTCACCGGCATCGTGGCCCAGGCTGTCGTTGACCACCTTGAAGTTGTCCAGGTCGATAAACAGCACCGCGAAGTTGTAGCGGGCATCGCGGCGGTGACGGTGGATGGCCTGATCGATGGCCCGCACCAGGGTCAGGCGGTTGGCCAGGCCGGTCAATGCGTCGTGGGTCGCGTCGTATTGCAGCTTCTCCTCGGCGGCGCGGCGATGACGGATTTCCTGCTCGAGGTTCTCATTCACCCGCACCAGCTCGGCGGTGCGCTGGGCGACGCGATCCTCCAGCTCCTCGGTGTATGCTCGCACCGCTTCGCCCAGCTTGTGTTTGGCGCACAGGGCCACGGTGATCTGAAGAATCTCCACGCTGTCGAACGGCTTCTTGAGGATCAGCATGCGATCGCTGTCGCCCAGGCGGTGACGAATCTGCGACCAGCTCTGATCGGAATAGGCGGTGCAGATCACGGTCTGAAGATGCTGATCCGCCTGCCACAGATGCTCGATGGTTTCCAGCCCGTCCCATCCGGTGGGCATGCGCATATCGACGAAGGCCACCAGATACGGATCGTCAGCCTCCACCGCCTGCTGCACAAGCTTCAGGCCTTCCTGTCCGCTGATGGCGGTGTCGATGCGATAGTGGGGACTCTTGTCCGCCTCGAGCGGCGCCTGCTCATTGAACAGGGCCGCCTCCATGGCCAACAGGTCGCTGTTGTCAACCTCGTTGCTGACCAGGATTTTTCGCATGTCCTCGTGGATCGACGGATTGTCGTCGATGACCAGGATGCGGGCTGGGGTTACTTGGCATGGCTCGGGCATGGTGTTTTCCCTGGGCTATCGACAGGAAACTGGAGTGTGAACGTCGCCCCGCATCCGGGACCGTCACTGTGAACGTTGATGATGCCGTGCAGTTCCTGGGCGGCCAGGGCGCTGGCGTGCAGGCCGAAGCCATGCCCCGTGGCCCGCGTGGTGAAACCGCGGCGGAACAGTTTGGGCTGATCTTGCGGCGCGATGCCCACGCCGTCGTCGCGGACCGACACCGCCACGCGATCGCCTTCCAGACGCTGGACCGCGATCGTCATTTCACCCGGCGCTTTGCCGGCATCATGAATGGCGTACTTGGCGTTGGAGATCAGGTTGATCAGGATTTGAATGATCTTGTGGCGGTCGCTCTTGACGATCAGGCCTTTCTGGAATGACCGCTGCACCGTCACGTGGTGGCGCTGCAGGCCGGCCATGTTGATCTTCAGGGCGTCCTCGATGGCCTCGGCCAAGTCGAACGGCTCGATCGCGCCCACCACCCGGGCCACCGACTGCTGCACCGCGATCACTTCCTTGACGTGATTGATGTGGCCGATCAGGTTGTTCGATTCCTGAATCAGCCCGTCGCGCTCGCCGGCCAAAGCCTCGGCCAGCTTGTCCAGGAACAGCGGCAACTGCTTGCCCTGCGGGTCTTCACCCAGAAAGCGCGGCAGTTCATCGGCGTGGTCCTTGATCAGGTTCACCGCTTTGCCCAGCGACGCCAGCCGGCTGTGCTCGAGCTTTTCCCGCACCAGCGAGGCCGTCACGTTGATGCTGTTGAGCACGTTGCCCACGTTGTGCAGCACGCTGGTGGCCATGTCAGCCATGCCCGCCTTACGCGAAACATCCAGCAACTCGTTCTGCTGGTTCTTCGCCTGTTGTTCAGCCTGCCGCCGCTGGATGGTCTCCGCCTCCAGGCGCTCGCGCAGCAGGGCCAGTTCCGTTTCGCGCTGGGCCAGCAGTTGGTCGAACTGCTGCCGCGCTTCATGCAACTGCTGAAGCTGCTGCTCCACCTGCTGTTCGCGGCCGGCGGTCTGACGCAGCAGCCGCGCCACGAACCAGGTCAGCCCCAGGCCGAGCCCCAGCAGCCCGCCCGCGCCGCCTGTCACCGCCACCACGCTGGCCGGCCAACCGGCCCACATCGCGACGCCCACTGCAGCCACATACCCCGCCACGTAAAGGGCGCAGGTTCCCCATAGCCACGTCATTTTCATGATGCACCAGCCCCTCGGCCCAATGTCGGGATATGCGTCGAGCGCAGGACAATCATCCTGCGCACGCGGGGCTGGTGCGAAAGCGGAATGTGCAGCACCGCATTGCTGTGTCGGATCCCATGAGTCATCTTCACCTCCTGGTGAAAACGACCCCCCACTGCAGAGTCACCCAGGGCTATGGGGCCGATCGGCCGCTTGAAGGCAGGCCTCCGGGCTTTGTGTTGTATCGGTCGCAATCCCTCCGCACTCCATGCCGCGAGCAAGCTGTTTCAAGGCTCAACTTCTTCCTTGTCGGATCAGTTCCAGCTTCATAAGCCTCATTAACCGTGCCGACGATTCAACCGATACAAACCGCAGCGGTATCCGCCGTTTTGCCGTTATCGGGCTTTTGGCCATGACCAGCGAACACGAGAGCATCGCCCGACGTCTAGGCCGCATCGCCGGCCTGTGCGTCACCGGACAGAGCGCAGCCGCCGAGCTGGAGTTGTGCGACTGGTTGCGTCAGCCGCAGGCGCCCGCCGCGGCCCGCGTGATGTTCGCCGCCCTGCTGGCCCGCCGCGGTGACCTGCCCGAAGCCCGCCGCGTCCTGGGCGAGCAGCCGCACGATCCCATGCAACTGCTGAGCCTGTTTTGCCTGCTCAGCCGCGATGACCAGCAGCAGGATGTCGCTCACGCGGCAGCCTATCGCCTCAGTCGCCAGTTCGCGCATCTGCCGCTGATCGAGCAATGGATGAGCCTGGCCGGTCAGGCCGACGTGTCCATGGCCGAGCCGGACGAACGCCACATCGAGCAACTGGCCGGCGAACTGCATCAGCAGCCGACGCTCATTCCCACGCTCGTCGTCGCCCAACAGTACGAACCGCAGCCCCAGCGCATCACGCTGCTGCGCCAGGCCATCGCTCGCATCGCGCCGCGCTTCGCCCATGATCGATCGCTGGTGATGATCTGCCAGGCGTTGGCGGAACTGGCCCTTCTGGCCGGCGATCAGAGCGACGCGCAGCGCTGGGCCCATCGCGGCCTGAAGATCGATCCTTATGCCGCGCCGCTGGCGCTGGTGCTGGCCCAGCTTGATGATGATCAGACGATCGGGCCGCCCGCGGTGGCGGTGCTCGATCGCGTGGCCCGGCAGTTCCCAGCCTACGCCGACGTGCGGGCTGCGTTGCGGCGGCGTCTGGAGGCTGCGGCATGAACCTGGACCGCACCGACAGCGCCCGCGAACTGTTCGACCGCGCCGCCGCCGCCATGGAGGCCATGCAACTGGGCGAGGCCAACGCCATGATCCGCCTGGCCATCCGTCAGAACCCCGACGACCCGGCCGCGCGCCTGCTCGATGCCCAGATTCAATTGAAGCGCAACCTGCCCGAGTTCGCCCTGGTGGCATTGGACGTGCGCGATCAGCTCGATCCGGACGGCGCACACGATCCGCGGTACGGACTGTTGCGGGCCGAGGCATTGGTCGCCGCGGCGTTCGATGACATGGCTGAAAAACTGCTGCGCGAGTTGGCCGTGCTGCTGCCGGAGGATCCGCGCCCGCATCGCATGTTGGCTGCTATGCACGTCAAGAGCGGCCGCAAGGCTCCCGCTGCCGAGCACCTGCGCGAAGTCCGCCGCCTGGCGCCCAAAGATCAGTCCGTGCATCGTCTGCTGAACAACCTGCTGCACGAGGTCGATCCCGGCGCCGCGGTCGATGCCGCCCTCGCTCTCGATGCCCCGCGCGGCGACTCAGCCCAGAAGCTGCGCACCGCACGCACCTGCCGCAACTCGCAGCGCCTGCGCGATGCAGCCGATCTTTACGCACAACTGCTGCGCGAGCAGCCCGATGATGCCGCACTCTGGCACGAAGCCGGTGAACTGGCCGATGAACTGGGCGAGAGCGATCTGGCGGTCACCCGCCTGGCCCGCGCCGCTGATCTGGCCCTGCGCCAGCGCTGCCCGGCCCTGGAGGCGCTGGCGAAAGTCCACATGCACTGCGGCCGCTTCACCGCCGCGGCTGTCACCTGGTGGCGGGCCGCCCGCATCCAGCGCAGTCAGCCCCGGCCGTGGGCGGGTCTATGGCTGTGTGCCCACATGCTGGAGCGCCACAAACTGATGAAGCGTGCCCGCGCCAAACTGGAAGCGCTCGCCACGCCATCCCAGCGCTGCGCCATCCTGGCTGAGCTCTGGCCCCACGCCGCCGCCTCAGCCGCCTGCCGCGCCCCCGGAAGTGCCGCCGCCGAGCCGGTAACCTCGTCAGACGCCGAAACCAGCTCCCCGCTGCAACAGTTGACCTCTCACGCCGCCGCCACGCTGGGCCGAACGGCCTGTTCGTACCCTGATCGCGCCGACGTGCATTTCCACCTGGCCGTCTGTCGCCATCTGCTGGGCGATCGCGCCCGTGCGGAGCAGGCCCTGACGCGGGCATTGACCATCAACCCCCGCTACGCCGCCGCCCAGCACCTGCTGGCCAGCCTCCGCCACAGCGCCTGATGCGTATCAGCCTTGAGCCAATGAACCGCGAAGTTTACGCATCGACACAATAACTCTGTTTTCGCCGAAAACAAAGTTATTGTTTTACTATGATTTGCGTGGCAATGACGGGCAGGCGAGGACAGCCGTTAAGCTGCGAATTTCGGGTAAGTGATGAGATTGTTACTTGCTGCTGGCCAGGGCGACGTGGTCGGCGAATAGTTGCGTTCGCAGCAGCAGCAGGGCGGATTCGAGTTGAAGATCGACGCCGTCGTCGAGCAGGGCGGAGGCGGTGACAGCGGGTTTGCGCTGCTGCGTTGCAGGCGACTCGTCCGCGGGTTTCACAGCCGTATCAGCGGCAGATTCGTCCGGGGGCATGGCATCGCTGTTGAACTTGTTGAGGTCCATTTCGTTCAGGTCAAGCTCGCGTCCGTCGGGTGGCGATGACGTGACAGGCAGCGGTTCTGACCTCGTATCTGCCGTGTCGCGGATCACGTCCAGGTCCTGCCGCATCTGCAGGGCCTCGGCCACCTGGTGATCGGTCATTTCGACGACGACGTCGGGCTCGATGCCCCATGTGGTGGCGTCGGGTTTGTGATGGATGATGCGGCCGCCGGGCAGGCGGTAGTACTGCGTGGTCAGCTTGAGGTAGGCTTCGCCGTGTTCGAGGGGGAACAGGTCCTGCACGGAGCCTTTGCCGAAGCTGCGGGCGCCGACGATGGTGGCCCGGTGATAGTCCTGCAGGGCGCCGCTGACGATTTCGCTGGCTGAAGCTGAGCCCTGATTGATGAGCACGACCAGCGGGAATCGCGGATAGGTATTGCGTGCGTCGGCGCTGCGTTCGTCATTCTGTCCGCCGTCGGCCGAGACGGTGGAGACGATGGTGCCCTGGCTGATGAAGCGATCGCTGATGTCGATGGCGGAGGAAAGCAGGCCGCCGGGGTTGAAGCGCAGGTCGAGGATGAGGCTGGAGAAGTTGGGGTCCTTGATCAACTGGGCGACGGCGGCGTCGAGGTCGTCGGCGGTCTGGGGGATGAACTGGGTGAGACGGACGTAACCGATGCCGGACTGGCGGTCGAGCCAGTAGCTCCAGTTGTTGTTTTCGTCGCGTTGCCAGCCGAGGATGGACTCGATGGCGATGCGTTCGCGTCGGATGGGCACGTCGATCAGTTCGGTCAAGCCGGTGCGTTCGATGCCGAGGGTGACGGTGGTGCCGACCTCGCCGGTGATCTCGTTGACGGCGCGATCGAGCGACCAGGCATCGGTGGAGAGGCCATCGACGGTGGCGATGACGTCACCGGCCTTGATGCCGGCCCGTTGAGCGGGGGTGTTGGGCAGAGGGCTGACGACGATGAGCTTGCCGTTGCGGCGGATCTGGATGCCCACGCCGGTGAACGTGCCTTGGGTGGAGCGGCTGAACTCGGCCACGTCATCGGGCCAGATGACGGCTGAGAAATCATCCAGCGTGCCGATGGCGCCCTCAGCCAATTCGTAAACCACCACCTGTTCGGGCAGGTTGACGGTGTCGCGATTGGCATTGAGGATGCGCTCGATCAGGCGCAGGGTGTCGAGGTAGTGGATGTCGGCCGAGCCGTTGCTGTCCAACTGGGCGCGGATGCGGTCGAGCTCATCGCGGAAGCGGGTGAGCTTGTCGCGGTCGGCCAGGCCGGGGAACGTTCGGCTGAGTGCATCGGTGTTCAGCACGATCTTGAGGTTGGCCACGGCGCCTTTCATCAATGGGCTGTAGCCCCCTGCATCGATGTGCTTGCGGGCAGCCTGGGCCAGAGCTTGGCGCAGCATGGGCAGCGAAACCTGCTCCAGCTTGCGCTGCCAGGCCTCGGGTTCGACGCGCAGCGGCTGATCGTCATCGCGGCGCTCGGCGTATTTCAGATACAGCTTTTCCAACTGCTGCGGCGCATAAAGCTGGAGCACGCGAATGTGGCGGGCGGTGCGGCGCAAGTCGTCGCGGTACGTGCCCTGTTCCTCGAACAGCAGGTCCAGTTCGCGATAGAGGTTGAGGGCTTCGACCCAATCGCCTTCCTGTTCCACGGCCGCGGCGCGCTGGCGGGCCTGGCTGATCACCTGGGACACGACCGGATCGTTGAGCACGTCGGTCGGCTCGGCGGCCAGGGCGTGGGCGTCGATGGCGGCGATCAGGGCGTCTTCGATTTTCCCGGCCTCGAATTCCTGGCGGACTTTGGCCATCGCCTCGTCGTGGTTCTTCTGCCGGGTGGCCAGAGCGTCGGCGACGTGCTGCTGATACTGGTTGATGTGCCCGATGAGGGAAGCGACAGCCGGATCGCCGGGGCTGGGCGAAGTGGTCTGCAGCAGTTGCAGGACGGCGGCGAAATCACCGCGCTTGGCGCAGTCGGCCAGTTTCGCAGCGCCCGGATCGGCGGAGGCGATCCGCGGCAGCAGCAGCGCCGCGGCCAGCCACAGCGCGAGGCGTAACGTTCGGCCGAGGTTGCAAAACCATCTCATCCGGATCATCTCGGTAAAGGTCCGATCGCAGCAGGATATTCTAGGCGGATTCCTTCTTGACCTCACGCAGATCAGCCAGGGTCTTGCGGCCCTCCACGGCCGCCGAGTCGATGACGTAGCGCGCCCCCTCGTTGTTCATCTCGGGCAACTCGTACATCAGGCTCAGCATGAGCTCTTCCATGACGCCGCGCAGGGCACGGGCCCCGGTGTCGTGGATCAGGGCCTTGCGGGCGATCTTGTGCAGGGCCTCGTTGGTAAAGTGCAGCTCGGCGTTCTCGATGGAGAACATGTACTGGTACTGGCGGACCAGAGCGTTCTTGGGCTCGGTCAGAATCTTCATCAGCGTGTCTTCACGCAGCGGCATCAGCGGGGCGATCACCGGCAGGCGGCCGATCAACTCCGGGATCATGCCGAAGGTCAGCACGTCCTCGGGGATGACGTTGCTCATCAGGTAATCGCGGTCGGAGGTCGGCTCATCGATGATGTGCTCGCTGGCGAAGCCGATGGACTTGGATCCCATGCGCTTCTTGACGATGTCCTCGATGCCCACGAACGTGCCGGCACAGATGAACAGGATGTTGCTGGTATCGACCTGGATGTACTGCTGCTCGGGGTGCTTGCGGCCGCCCTGGGGAGGGACGTTGGCGACGGTGCCTTCGAGCATCTTGAGCAGGGCCTGCTGCACGCCTTCGCCGGAGACGTCGCGGGTGATCGAGACGTTCTGCGAGGTCTTGCCGATCTTGTCGATCTCGTCGATGTAGATGATGCCGCGCTGGGCGGCTTCCAGGTCGTAGTCAGCGGCTTGCAGGAGTTTGAGCAGCAGGTTCTCGACGTCCTCGCCGACGTAGCCAGCCTCGGTGAGGGTGGTGGCGTCGCCGATGGCGAAGGGCACGTTGAGGGTGCGGGCCAGGGTGCGGGCGAGCAGGGTTTTGCCGCTGCCGGTGGGGCCCAGCAGCAGGACGTTGGACTTGTCGATCTCGACGGGGGTGTCCTTGTCGCAGGCCTGCAGGCGCTTGTAGTGATTGTGCACCGCGACGGAGAGCGTGCGTTTGGCCAGTTCCTGTCCGATGACGTACTGGTCGAGGAATTCCTTGAGCTGGCGTGGGGTGGGGATGGAGCTGAAGGTGGGCCGGCCCGCGGTGACGCGGCGGCGTTCCTGCTTGAAGATGTTCTGGCACAACTCGGTGCAGTTGGCGCAGATATAGACATCGTTGGGGCCTTCGACCATGGGGCCGACTTCGCGCGAGCTTTTGCCGCAGAAGGAGCAGGTGGTCACCCGCCGCCCACGAAACCCCCCGTCGCCGCCACCGCCCCCACTTCCGGGGGCGCCGGCCAAGCCATCGCTGCCGGTGCCGGAGCCACCTTTATTGCCGCCTTGTCCGCCGTTCTTCTGGTTTGACATGGTCCCTCGCCATCACCGGGTCGCAACAAATCTCGGCCCCACCACGGGATGCGGTGCGCCAAGGTTTGGATCGTCCATTTGGCGTCCGAGCCTTAGCCGCGGTCCCACCTGGACCGGGCCGCCAATTCGACCTGAATCGAGAGACTATCATACCCGTTTGCGGGGTCGAAATCGGCGCCAAGGCGGTGGAATTTCCACGAAAATGCAAGCTTATCTGGACATGCCCGCTGGCGGGTCGGCGTCGGCGTCTTTATCGGCATGGGGGTCAAGATTTTTTTTATCACCCGCCATGTTCATTGCCGCCCGCTGCTGCGCGATCAGCCGCTTGCGGGCCGCTTCGAATTCTTCGTCCGATAGCTGGCCTTCCTGGTGCAGACGTCGCACATCCGACAAAGTGAACGATTCGCCCGGCTCATGTCGGCCCAGCATCAACCGCCGCACCACCAGGGCCACCGCCACCAGCACGATGGCCGCGATCACGATCATGCCCAGGTAGAAAAAAATCTGCCGCTGGGTCTGAGCGGACAGAGCCGCGATGCTCGGGATGAACGGGGCGAGGGTTGGCACGGAAGAAACCTCAGGTGATGTCGGCCGATGGCGGCTTCGCGCAGCGCTCCGCATCACGGACAGCCTCGCGAAGCCGCAAGCGGCGGGAGCCGGCGATGTTATTCGTCGGCTTGCTTCTTTTTGCCGGTGGATTTTTTGGTGGTCTTCTTCGCGGTGGACGCCTCGGTTTTTCCCTCTTCCGGGGGTGGGGCGTCGGTGACGGCAGCCTGCTCGATGATCTTGTCCAGCGTCTTGTGCTCACGGATCTGCAGGTACAGATTTTCCAGCTCGCCGCGGCGGCGCATCTCCTGGCGCAGCTTCTCGGGGCGGCGGCCCTGCTGCATGGCCAGCATGGCGATGCGGTAGTTGACCTCGTTGTCCTGCACCTCGATCTCCAGCTTCTTGGCGGCCGCATCCAGGATGAAGAACTCCGCCAACTGCTTGCGGGCTTCCTCTTGGCTTTCGCTGCGCAGTTCAGCCACCTTTTGCTCAGCCTCCTGCTCGCTGCTGCCGCGGTAGAGCATCTCCAGCTTCTGCCGCTGCTGGTTGCGCTCAGCCTGGCGGCTGGTGATGCCTTCGGGCAGTTCGAGGTTGATCGCCTCCAGCAACTGGTCGCGCACCTGCTGGTGCATGTCGCTGCGCTGCTGGGCCTGCTTGCGCCGCGTCAGTTCGGTGCGCAGGTCGGTGCGCATCTGCTCATCGGACTCGTAACCCAGTTGCGTGATCAACTGCTGCGGCTCGGCGGGCTTGATGCGCTCGATCTTGGTCACCTTGAGGTCGATGACGATGGGCTTGCCGCGAATCTGTTCATTTTCGTGGGCAGCCGGGCCGGTCATCTCGATCTTTTCCTCGTGGCCGACGCCCTTGCCGATCAGGCGCTTGCCCAGGTCGTCGATGAGGATGCCCAGCACGTGGCCTTTGTGATCGTGCTCTTCGCCGTGGACCATGGCATAAACCTTCTCACGCTGCTCGATGACGTTGCCCTCGGCATCGGTGATGGCGGCGTTGACCTGCGCGTAGTCGTGGGCCTTGATCTGGCCGTCCTGGGCCTCGGCAATCGCGCCAAAGCGCTCAGCGTAGCGCTCGATCTCCGCCTCCACATCGGCGTCGGTGACCTCGACCGAAGGCTTGCTCACCTTGATGGAGGCAAAGTCGGGCAGTTCCACGGTGGGGGTGACCTCGACTTCGACCTCGAACTTCAGCGAGCCGGCGTCGGGCAGTTCGATCTTGTCCAGGTCCTTGATGTCGGGTTCGCCGATGACCGCGATCTCTTCCTGCTCGATGGCCTGGGAGTAAGCCTCGGAGATGATCTGGCCGCGGGTATCGGTGCGGACCGAGTCGCCGAAGCGTTTTTCGATGAGGCGGCGGGGGGCGCGGCCGCGGCGGAAGCCGGGCACCTGGGCGTCATCGGTCAACTGGCTGTAGGCGTCCTCGATCTTGCCCTTGATGTAGTCCGGGGGCACTTCGATGCTGAGCTTGCGCCGAGCGGGGCCGATGTCCTCGACCTTGACGTTCAGCTTGGGCTTTTCTTTTTCGGTAGTGGTTTCGGTCTGGGACTTGGTTTCGGCGGCATCGGTCATGGCCCACGCTCCTGGGGTTGGTCGGGGGCGTGGGGAAGTTCGCAGCCCCGTTGACCCACGCCTGGCCCTGTTTGCATGGGCCGGTACCTCAACGGGGAACGGAGCATTATGGGCGTGGTGAAGGCGAAAAGCAATCCCGCGCCGCCAGGGCCTCGTCCAGGCCGCTGCGCCATTCGAGATAGAGATAGGGCAATGCGAAGCGCTGGTGCAGGGCGATCAACTGCGTCAGGAATCGCTCGTAAGTCTGCTGCTGCCAGTCCTGCGTGCCCTGCTGACAGAAGAACACGCGGCAACCCATGGGGCGGATGGCATGAGCGGTGCAGAGGTTGTTGATTTGGTAGGGACAAGTGGGGAGATGTTTGATTTTTGATTGAGGATTTTTGATTGAAAGGACGGGCAGCCGTGTGTCGGGCGGTGGATTGTCTTGTCCATCTGCCATCTGCCATTTGCGATCTGCCATGCGAATGAACCACGCGATTTCCAAAGCGGTGACGTAGAGCTTGTGGCCGAAGGCGTCGAAGTTGCAGCAGCGGCCGGACTGGTTGCAGACGGGGCGGCGGGCGGCGATCACTGCATCGAGTTGGCCGTAGAAATCGCGCAGGGCGGCATCCACGTCGGGTCGAACGGCAGCGGCGAACCAGGTGGGCCAGGGGTCGGGCATGGCAGATGGATGTTAGCCGGACTCACAGAGTCCGGCTCGGAGTCGGGGTCTGTGACCCCGGTTACAGTCCCGGAGGATTTTTTTCGAGGATCACGCGAATCTGCTCGACGGGATAGAACTGGCCGGAGTTTTTTTCGCGTTGCCGGGCGTGGCCGCCCTTGCGCATGCCGGGGCAGTTTTTGGCAGCCTTGTTCCAGGCTTTTTCGTTCTTGAGATTGCTGGGCCAGAAGGGCCAGGACCAGCACTGCGTCGGGCGGGCGGCATGTACGCGGCAGAGGGCCTTGCCGGTGGACTTGTCGAAGTCGAGGAAGATGCAGTCGTAGCCGCGGTCGGGGTGCAGGCGTTCCTTGAGCGTCCATTTCCCGTAACGATGCTCAGCGTAAAGCTGAAAGAAACTGGCGGCGTCGATGCCCAAATGATCGGCTATTTTGCGGCCTTCTTCCTCGGTGATGTACACCACGCCCGCCGCTCCCGTGCAGCAGTTGCCGCACTGCGTGCAGGAAAAGTTCAGACCCGGGCTGTACCAGGGCTGGCGGTTGAGAGCGGTGTCGGCGTCCTGCGTCGGGCCGCCCCCGGAAGGTTTGCGTCCAACCAGGTGGCGGTTGTGATCGGTGTCGGCGTCTTGCGTCGGGACGTTGCGAGCCGGGGATGGTTTTGCAGTCATCAGAAGATAGATCGGCAACAGAGTGCAAACGATGGCGACAGGGGCGAAGATGTTACGCACATCAACAACGGATCATGCGGATTGTAGCTGCTGGAGCAGGCGTTCGGTCCCGCGGGCCAGAGCGGCCAGATCATAGCCGCCTTCCAGCACGGCCACCACACGCCCTTCGCTGTGCTTGCGGGCCTGGCTCAACAACTCCCGGCTCATCCACTCGAAGCCGTCGTTGCTCACCTTCATGCCCCCGATGGGATCGGCCGTGGCGGGATCAAAACCCGCGGAGATGATCATGGCCTGCGGCTGGTATTCCTCCAGGGCGGGCAGGATCTTCTGCTCGAACGCCTCGCGGTAGGCCCCATCACCGCTGCCGGCCGGTAGCGGCACGTTGAGTGTGTAACCCTCGCCCGCTCCATGGCCGCGCTCATCCGCGAAGCCGGTGCCGGGATAAAAATGGGTCGGATCGCGATGCACGGAAGCCACCAGCACGTCGGCCCGTTCCTCGAACAGGTGCTGCGTGCCGTTGCAGTGATGCACGTCGAAATCGACCACCGCCACGCGCTGCAGCTTGTGGTGACGGATCATGTGCTCGGCCGCCAGGGCCGGATTGTTGAACAGGCAGAAGCCCATCGAGCGATCGCGCTCGGCATGATGCCCGGGCGGGCGGATGAGGCAGAAGGCGTTGTGCACCTTGCGGGCCATCACCGCATCGGTGGCGGTCAGCACCGCGCCCAGTGCCAGCAGGGCAATGTCGTAACTGAGCGGGCAGATGGCCGAGTCGGGCGAATCAATGTAGCGTTCGCCGGTTTCGCAGGCTGCCTGAAGACGACGGACATAGACCGGATCGTGCAGCATCAGCGGGGCGTCGGGGTCGGCCGGCTCAAAGGGCATGTGCTCGAACCAGTCCCAGAGGCAGCGCCCTTCGTTGAGCCAGTCCACCACCGCCCGCAGGCGGTCGGGTCGCTCGGGGTGGTCCGGGCCCGTGTCGTGCTGGAGAAATCGTTCGCTGTAGAGCAGGGCGGTGTGCATCAGAGCAATCCCAATCGGTCGCGGAGCATAGCAACATTCAGGCCCGTGATCCGAAGCGTCTTCTGCGGGCGGCTGTGGCCCGCGATCAACTCGATGTCCCGGGCCGGCACACCCAGGACCGCGCTGAGCAGGTCCACCACCGCGGCGTTGGCTTTGCCGTCCTCGGGCGGGGCAGCCACGCGCAGCTTCAGCCGATCGCCCAGCACCCCCGCCACCGAGGATCGGCTGGCGCCCGGCACCACCTTCACGTGCAGCAGGATGCCATTTTCACTTGCTTCCAATATGCCGGCCATTGCGGAGCCTATGGTAGCGAGGTTACGCTGCGGCTGATGGATCAACCCTCCGCTTCGCAGAGTAAGCCGCCCTTGTTGCTGCTGCTGGCGACACAGTTGCGCGCCGACGTGCTGGGCGGGCTGGCTCGCACACCGCACCTGGATGTGCTTTCCCGGTACGCCACGGTCTTCCATCGCCACTTCACCAACTGTCCCCAGGGCATGCCCGCCCGGGCCTCGATCTACAGTGGTACCGAACCGTTCCGCCACGGCGTGCTGATCAACGGCTGGACCCGCGATGAGATGCCCTACGCCACGCTGCCCCCGGAAGTGCCGCTGTTTCAGCAGAAGCTGGTTGAGGCCGGCTACCGCGTGGTGCACGTGGGCATCCCGCATTTGCGCAGCGACCCGCCGCTGCCGGAAAAACTTCCCGGCGTTGAGTTCGTGGGCCCGGCTTCGGTGGGGCAGTATCACGAAGCGCTGCGGCAGCGCGGATTAATGCTGGGCGATCTGAACGCCATGCGCGATCCGGTGCTGGACTACGACAACGCCAAGCCCTTGATCTTCAGCGCCGCCTCGTCCCGCGTGGGCGTGTTTCCCCTGCGCGAGGAGCTGTTTCTCGATCGCCTGATCGCCCAGCAGGCGGCGCAGATGATCAGCGGCTACGTCGATGAGCGGCCGCTGGCGCTGCTTTGCCATTTCTGGCTGGCGCATCCGCCGCTGTGGGCCCCGCGCAAGTGGCTGGAGATGTACGATCCGGAAACCATCGAGTTGCCGCCCACGGTGGGCAAGTGGCTGTCCGGTTCGCCGGTCAACAGTCTGGCCAACATTCCCGGGCAACTGGGAGCGCACGTGAGCGAACAGGGCTGGCGGCAGGCGTGGGCGGCGTACCTGGGCATGGTGGCGCTGCTGGATGACTGCATGGGTCAGGTGCTGCGGGCCCTGGAGCGGCGCGGCTGGTTTGAGCAGGCGGCCATCGTGTTCACCGCCGACCACGGCGAGATGCTGGGCAGCCGCGGCATGTTCCAGAAGATGTGCCTGTACGACCCGGCCGTGCGCGTGCCGCTGATCGTCAAGCCGCCCGGTCCCGGCTCGGCGCGGCAGGTGACGGAGCTGACCAGTCACAGCGATCTGGCCGCGGCCATGCTTCAGTTCTGTGATGTTCCAACACCCGCAGGCAGCAACCTGGCGGCCATGGCGGCCGGTAAGTCTTCCGGGGGCGGGACTTCCGGGGGGGAGGTGTTCGCCAGTTACGATGGCAACGCCGGGCGCGGCTACCAGCAGCGCATGGTGCGCAGCGCCACCCACAAGCTCATCTGGCACGTCACCGGCGAGTGGGAGCTGTACGACCTGATCGAAGACCCGCACGAGACGCAGAACCTGTTCGGGCACGGTTCGATGTCCGCGGTGCAGCATTACCTGCAAGAGCAGTTGGCCCAGTGGCGGCGGTCGGCCGGTGATCCGTTGCTGTGATCGGTTGCCGTTTCACGCCCGATCCGAGCGCTGACCGATGTTGGCGACAATGATCACGCACCGACATGAACGTGGTTCGATGCCCAAGCCGGTCATCGGGCACGTGCTGCACCGGCTGGCCCTGGCTGGGGCGGAAGTGCTGGCCGCCGAGTTGGCCCGCAAGCTGGGCGATCGTTATCGCTTTGTCTTCCTGTGTCTGGATGAAACTGAGCCGGGGTCTGTGACCCCGGTTGATGCCGCCCCGCGCTCGATGGCGGATCAAATGCGCGATGAGGGTTTCGCCATCGAAGCCATGGGTCGCCGGCCTGGCATCGACTGCTCCGTGGCTCGCCGCCTCGGCCGCGCGGCGCGAAAGCACGGCATCGATCTGCTGCACGCCCATCAGTACACGCCGTTCTTCTATGCCGCCCTGTCGCGCTGGATGCCCGGCGGCTTCCGCGGCCACATCTTGTTCACCGAGCACGGCCGCCACTATCCCGATTCCCGGAAGGTCAGCCATCTGCTGGCCAACCGCCTGCTGCTGGGACGCCGCGATCGAGTCACCGCGGTGGGGCAGTTCATTCGCCAGGCGTTGGCAGAAAATGAAGGCATCGATCTGCATCGCATCGATGTCATCCACAACGGCATCCCCGCCCCCGCCCCCGGAAGTGTCACCGAAAACGCCCCCGCTCAACGCCGCGAGGCGCGCAAGCGCATGGGCGTCGATCGGCACGACCTGGTGCTGATACAGGTGGCCCGCTTTCATCCGGTCAAGGATCACGAAACCGCCATCCACGCTTTCGCCTTCGTCGCTCAACAGGTGCCGCGGGCGAAGCTGGTGCTGGTCGGCGAAGGTGAACTGATGGAGCAGGCCCGCCGGCAGGTCGAGCAGTTGGAGTTGGGCGGGCGCGTGATTTTCATGGGCGTACGCAACGACGTAAATGAACTACTTCCGGGGGCGGACCTGTTTCTGCTGTCGAGCCTGAGCGAAGGGATCAGTGTGACGCTGCTGGAGGCGATGGCGGCCGGTCTGGCGATCTGCGCCACGCGGGTCGGGGGCAATCCGGAGGTGGTGGATCATGGCCGCAACGGCCTGCTCTCGCCGCGACGCGACCCCCGCAACCTGGCGGACAACATCATCACACTGCTGACCGATCCGCACCTGCGAGCTGCTATGGGCGCTGCCGGGCTGCGCAGACTCAAGCGCTACTTCAACCAGCAGACCATGCACCGGGCCTACGATGACCTCTACACGCAGATGCTGGCGCGGCGAACATGACTTCAACAGGGACGGATACAATCAACCATCTCGGATGATTTTGAGGAAGTGATTCATGATCGAAGCACGTTGGATGGTTCTGCTCTGGCTGGTTCTGGGTTTCTCGTCGTCGGCATGGGCGCAGGCGCTGAGCATGCAGTTGCGCCAGATGGTCTCCAATGCCGACCTGGGCCAGGCCACCTGGGGCTTCTGCGTGATGGACCTGGACAGCGGGCAGGTCGTGGCGGAGGATCACGCGGAGGATCCGCTGCTGCCGGCCAGCAACATGAAGCTGTTCACCACGGCTGTGGCCTTGCGCGTGCTGGGACCGGACTACGAGTTCACCACCGAGTTGGGCCGAACCCGCAGCGAATCGGGGCCCGGTGACACACTGGTGGTCATCGCGGACGGCGATCCAGCCTTCGGCGATCCGGTGCTGCTGGAGCGGCACGCCTTGCGCGTCGATGACCTGCTCGATCAGTGGGTGGCCGCGGTCAAGAGCACCGGACAAACCCGCTTCAGCGAACTGATCGTGGACGACCGCGTGTTCGATCAGCAGTTCGTGCATCCCGGTTGGGAGACCGGCGACCTGGTGACCATGAGCGGGGCGGAGGTGGCGGGTCTGAACTTCTACCGCAACTGCTTCGACGTGATCGTCACGCCCACGGTGGCGGGCCAGAGCCCGCGCATCAGCCTGTTCCCGCAGGCTCCCGGCGTCACCATCGTCAACCGGGCCACCACCGGCTCGCGCGATGACATCATCCGCGACCGCCGCCCCGGCACCAACGAGATGATCTTCAGCGGCCAGATCCGCAACCGCCAGTCCGCGCCCTACAGCATCACCTTTCACGATCCGCCGCTGGTGTTCGCCGACGTATTTCGCAACCGATTGCACAAGGTGGGGATTACCGTGGACAAGGTCCGCCGCTTTCAGCCGCAGGAGCTGGCCGGTGACTATCAGCCGCTGCACCGCGTGACCACCACCATGCAACTGGTGCTGGAGCGCACCAACCAGGATTCGCAGAACATGTTCGCCGAGTCGCTGTTCAAGCGCGTCGGCTGCGCCCGCACCGGCGAGTCGGGCAGTTGGTCCAACGGCGCCGCAGCCATGCGCCAGGAACTGCACCTGATGCTGGGCACCGCCGCCGCCGCCTTGACCATCGCTGACGGCTCGGGCCTGTCGCGCGACAACCGCGTCACGGCCGGCCTGCTGGTGAAGCTGCTGTACGTGATGGACCGCGATCCGCGCCTGGGCCCGATGTACCGCCAGAGCCTGGCCGAGGGCGGCGAAAACGGCACGCTGGAGCGACGCTTCCAGACATTCCCCGGCCAGGTCTTCGGTAAGAGCGGCTACATTAACGGCGTCTGCACGCTCTCGGGTTACATGCTCGTTCCACCCGGCGACATTCAGGACGATGCCGATGAAGACACCGATGCCGACAGCGAGCTGTCACCCTCGGACCAGCCGCAGCCGACGCCGAACGATCGCCGCTTTGCCTTCAGCATTCTGTTCAACGATTACCGCTCACCGGTCAGCGCCTCGGCCCTGCGCCGCCTGCAACAACGCATGCTGGAAGTCGTCGCCCAGGCTGCCCAGCACGGTTCTATCTGAGGCGCGTCAGGCATCAGGAACTGGTTTTCCGGAAGTTATACGGGTCGTGGCTTGCGTCCCGTAATCATTCGCCCCCTGCCTGCGGACTGTTTGATCTGAAACCATCCCCGACTCATCCGTCGGACCATCTGCGTACCACGGTGGCGATGATTCCCAACCTTGCGGCACGATGCGAAGGTCGCCTTATCAGCGATCCCAAATTCACCGATGAATTCAGGTGCCAGTCGAGCCATGACCTTGCTTGAATGGGGGGGGGATGTCCAGGCCATCACCGATTCTCAATCAATTGCTGTCCAGTTGCGATCTGCCCGCACTACCCAGCGCCGTCGTCAAGCTCGTGAATCTTCTGGATCAGTCGAACGTCAGTTTCGAGCAGATCGCAGACGCCCTGTCGCAGGACGCCCAGTTGGCCGCCTCGGTGCTGAAAACGGTCAACAGCAGTTACTACGGCCTGTCGCACAAACTGTCGTCGATCAACCAGGCGGTTTCCCTGCTGGGCATCAAGAAGATCAGGGACCTGACCGTGGGCTGCTCCCTCAGCGGTTACATGAAAAAGACGGCAGCCCCCAGCTTCGACCCGGTGTGGTTCTGGCGGCATTCGCTTTTCACCGGGTCGGCCGCCCGCATGATTGCCATCCATGTCCGCGACGCGAATCCCGAAGAGGCTCAACTGGCGGGATTGCTCAAGAGCATCGGCGCCTTGGCCATGGCGGTGACGCTCAGGAAAACCTACACCGTGCTGCTGCAGCATCGGTGGCAGCGCATCGATCAACTGGCAGCGGCTGAACGCGAGGCGCTGGATATCGATCACGCCCAGGTCTCGGCTGCGATGCTGGAGGCCTGGCGCCTGCCGGCCGTGCTGGTGGAGCAGATCCGCTATACCTACAACACCGACGCAGCCCCGCCGCGATGTCAGCGGGCGACTCACGTCATCGCCCTGGCTTCGCTCGCCGGCGACCTGATGGTCGATATCCAGATCGGCCACACGGAGCAGTTCTTCGAGAGCGCCAAGCGTTTCGTCGATCAGGCTGCCGCCTGGTTCGCGGTGGACTGGTCTCAGGCCGATCGCCTCATCAACGCCGCCTCGGATGCCGCCTTTGCCATGGCGGATATGTTCAAGGTCGATGTGGGCGACAAGATGGATTACGACAAGATGTTCGCCAGTTTTGATATCACGCACGTCAACGCCAAAGCAGCGGCCTGAACGGTGCCGTCGGGCTGATGCAGCACAGTGGAAAAAGACCCCGGCCAAGGCCGGTGCTATATGAGTTCAGCTTCACCGCACATGGGCGCGGTCGTGGCCGGAGTCATCGTGCGAGTGGACGCCTCTCGGCCGTCGATGTGCAGGGCGTAGGCGTTGTCAAGTGAAGCCACCAGGCCCAGGGCGAAGGCGGTGACGATCCAGCCGGTGCCGCCACTGCTGATCAGAGGCAACGCGATGCCCTTGGTCGGCACCATGGCAGTCACCACCGCGATGTTCAATGCTGCCTGCAAACCCACGGTCAGCAGCACGCCCAGTCCCAGCAATCTGCCGAAGGCGTCCTGGCACTGGCGCACGATGCCCAGGCCGATCCACAGGATCACCAGGTACGCGCCGATCACCATCAGGGCGCCGACCAGGCCCATCTCTTCGCAGATGATGGCGAAGATGAAGTCGGTGCTGTCTTCGGGCAGATAGCCGAACTTCTGCACGCCGTTGCCCAGCCCGCGTCCGAACAGTCCGCCCTGCGTGACGGCCAGCATCGATTGAATCGGGTGATAGCCGACGCCCTGCGGATCGTCCCAGGGATTGAGGAAGGCCAGGACGCGCTGCACGCGGTAGGGCGCCATGATGATCATGGCGACCAGGGCGGCGACGGCCGGTGGCACGAAGATCATCAGGTGTCGCAGTCTTGCGCCGCCGGCGATCAAGACCAATGCGCCCACGGCCGCGATCAGGGCGGAGGTGCCCAGATCCTCAGCGCCCACCACGCCCACGGCCAGTGCCAGCAGCAGCAGGGCCGGCAGCAGGCCGTCGGCGAAACGGTGCATCACGCCGCCGCGTCGGGCGCACCACCAGGCCATGGCGATGACGATCGACCACTTGACCAGCTCGCTGGGCTGGAAGCTGACGGGCCCGATCTCCAGCCAGCGGCTGGCGCCGTTGACGCTGCGGCCCATACCCGGCACCAGGGTGAGCACCGCCAGGCTGAAGCTGACCAGCAGCATGATGATCAGCGGACTGCTGAAGCCGCGGGCCCGAAAGACCTCGCGCACGTTCAGCCGGCTTCCCACCAGCATGGCCACGAAGGCCAGCACGGCATAGATCACCTGCCGCTGCACGAACGCCAGGCCCTCGCCGCCCACGGTCATGCGGGCCGACCAGACCATGACCACCGCCAGGGCCAGCAGGGCCGTCGCGGCCGTCATCAGGATGTGGGCTGGGCGCAGCATATCCGCAGATGTGTATCGGCCGGTACACTATCGCGACTTGGGAAAACAGGAGCCGTGGTCTTGAGCGCCCCGTTCACGTCGTTGGTCATCGCACTGCCAATCTTCGCCGCCCATGCCGCGGCCACACCCATCATCCAGGAAATCGCCCCCGCCCCCGGAAGCGGGCTGTTCACGCTGGTGGACAGTTCAGGGGGCACTTCCGGGGGCGCCTCGGGCTTGAGCGGGCTGACTTACGATCCGGTCAACGGGCTGTTCTATGCCGTCAGCGACAACGACTCGCTGGTCTATCCGATCCGCTTGGAGTTCGACCTGAACACCGGCCGCATCACCGCGGGGGACATCGCCGAGCCGATCACCTTGCGCGATGCTGCGGACGAACCGCTGGCCTTCCGCGATCAGGAAGACCTGGCGTTCAATGACACGAACCGCTCGGTGTTCGTCTGCTGCGAGTTCGGCCCCGTCATCACCGAGCACGCCCTGAGCGGCGGCAAACAACTCAGCGAACTTGTCATGCCCCCGGCCTACGCCCACATCCGCAAGAACAAGGCCCTGGAAGCGATCGCCCGCAATGCCGCCGGCCAGATGTGGACCGCCAACGAGGAAGCCCTCGAATGCGACGGCCCCACGTCCAGCCCCGGACTCGGCACCACCGTCCGCCTCACCCGCTATGACTGTTCCGACACCCCGGCCGCACAGTTTCTGTATCAGACCGACGGCTCCGATGGCTCCTTCGTCACCGCGGTCAGCGGCGTGGGCGCCATGCTGCTGCTGGACAACGGCTCGCTGATCGTGATGGAACGCGCCGGCGGCACGGGGCTGCGCAATCGGCTGTACCTGGTGGATGCCGACACCGCCAGCGATGTGCTGGCGGTCGAGACGTTGACCGGCAACGAAGCGCCGGTGAGCAAGATGCTGCTGTGGACCGGCTACTTTCCGCCGCAGACCAATGATGCGGTCAACAACTTCGAAGGCCTGGCCCTCGGCCCCGCCCTGACCGACGGCAGCGGCGACCGCGTGCTGGTGCTGGTCGCTGACAACGACAAATCCGAAAACGCCACGCATCACAACTTCTACGCCCTGCGCCTAAGCGTCATGACACATGTCAAGCCCTGAGTAGAAATCCGTGACGACGCACGCCGAGCCCTGAGGAGGAGTCCGCGACGACGAAGGGCCGGATCGGCTGCACACAAACGCTCGACCCGGTCCTTCGTCGCCGACTCCTCAGGGCACGGCGTCAGCGTCCATATCAGACTGTTTATCTCGCGCTGGCCCAATAGCGGCGGGGCATCAGGCTTACGGCGATCAACACGAGCTGGCTGTTGACGAAGATCAGCAGCCACAGCGTCGCGGCGTCGGTGAAGCCGTAGGAGTGCAGTCCGACACTCAACTGGTTGACGCCGAACCACGACCAGGCCGTGACGATGTTGCCGAAGATCGCCAGCGCCGCCAGTCCGCGCTGTCGGACCATGCCGCTCCAGCGGGCGTGCAGGATCAGGGCGTTCCAGATCACGATCATCAGCGCCCCGTTTTCCTTGGGGTCCCATCCCCAGAACCTTCCCCACGAATCGTCCGCCCACAGTCCACCCAGCACCGTGCCCACGAAACTGAACAGCAGCGCGAAGCACACGCAGCCGTAGATCATCCGCGCCAACTCACGCTCCGCCTGCTCGTCCAAATGCTTCGTGAACACACCGCGCAACACGAACAGCAGCGCGAACAGGCCGGCCAGGAACGTGGCGCTGTAGCCGAGTGTGATGCTCACCACGTGCGTGGCCAGCCAGAAGTTGGTGTCCAGCACCGCCTGCAGCACCACGAAGGTGTCGCCGTCACCAGCCAGGAAGTGGGCGATCAGCAGCGTGGCGAAACCGGCAATGGCTGCCACGGTGTTACCCGCGCCATTGCGGAAGATACGCTCCAGCAGCATGGCGGTTCCCACCGCAGCCCAGCCGATGAACACCGCCGAGGAATAGAGATTGGTCACCGGCGGCCGGCCGGAGATGTAGATGCGCCCGATCAGTGCGGCCGTGTGCACGAGGAACGTCAACAACAGCAGCCACGTCGCCGCCCGGTTCAACTCGCGCGGGCGCACCAGCCAGCCCACCGCGGTCAGCAGAAACGCCAGCACGTACAGCACCGCGCATTGATAGAACGGAGCCGCGTGATTGAAGAACGCCTCGAAACGCACCCTGGCCGGTTCGTAGTGCGGCGGACGTTCGGCGATCAGCCGCTTGTGCACTTCCGCCACCGCGCCGTTGAAAGCGGCAGCATCCTGCTGAGCGTAGGCAGCCAGGATGCGGATCACATCGTGATAGCGCGGATCGGGCTGCGTGGAGACCAACGCCGCCAGACCGGCGCGGGAGACGGATCGCCACGGGGCATCGCCACCTTCCAGTGTCGGGGGCGGCGGCACCAGCAATGGAACCGACTGGCGATGCAACTGCTCATCGGCGGCAATGGCCCGCTGCACGTCCCCGGGCCGCTCGATGTGCGGCGGTGAGTCGGCCGCAATCAGGCGTTGCCGCAGCAACCATTGGTCTGCGATGAAGTGCAGCGCCTGGCGGTCGAAGCGGTCGCGCTGCGAGGCTTCCAGGTCGGCCGCGTGCTGCGCCTGCCCGAAGACCTTGTCCAGCGCCTGCGGCTTGATCTGCCCCGCGGCATAGCGGAAGCCGCGGCGCGGCTCCAGACCCAGGGCCTGCTGCAGATCCAGACTCTCGATGCGCAGCACCGCCAGGTTCGCATCGCGCCCGGTGAAAGCCTCCAGCAGCCATTGCACCGCCGGGCGACGCTTGCCTTCCGCATCGCGATAAGTTTGCCTGCCGCTGAGAATGCGCAGAGCGTTGCGGGCCAGCGTGTCCACCGGCTGCACGCGACCTTCGTACATCACCGGCAGATCGCCGAACCCCCGGAAGTTGAAGTCATGCACCCTGGGCGCCGGCTCGTAAGCGTGATAGATCAGCCATGTTCCGGCCAGCACCAGCACAGCGGGTGCGATCCATTGCCCCCCCTCCCTTTTAGGGAGGGGCTGGGGGAGGGTCGGGCGTTCGTCCTTTGCTCGTGCGCCCAACCCCCACCCAGCCTCCCCCTGAGAGGGGGAGGGGTTCGAGGCTCGCTTGCGCGTGAACGTCAGCAGGTTGACGGCAAAGTGCCACAGCAGTCCGACCGCCACGATCATGCACGCAACGTAGGGCGTCATCCAGCCGGCATTGCGCACCACCTGCAGCACGGTGCCCGAGTCGTCAGCCAGGAACGCGGACTGATAGAAGATGCGTCCGCCGTAGCGCATGGGATTGTTCATCCAGATGCGCACCGGGCGATCCTCGATGCCCGCAGCCGGATCGTTCAGCAGCACGTCGGAGGCGAAGTTGCGCGGCGTGCTGGTGCCGGGATAGACGTCGTGATGAAAAGCTTTGAGGGTCAGGCGGTAAGGCGAGCCGTTCTCCTGGCTGCGCAGATAGACGCGGCGCGGGCGCAGGGTGATGGTGTAGGTCTGGTTGCCGATCTTCAGCGTTTGTCTGCCGTCGAAGGTGCGGCGATTGAAGTTGGGATCGAACCACAGCGACAGCAGATACGTGCCCAGCGATTCGCCGGTGCCGGGGTGAATGAAGCTGACAATCGCAGCCGGGGCATCGACCATGCCCGCGCCGCCGGCCTGGGGCAGCACCGTCAATGTGCGGCCGAGCCCGCTGTCCACGCGCGGATCCGGATGCACCATCGGCGCCCGCGTGGTGTCGATGACGTTGGAGGTGTTGTCCCACCACGCCAGCACGCGCACCTCGGCCGGCAGCCGCTCATCGCGGATCGCTTCGCCGGACTGAAGCAGGTTGTCGGGGACCACCGTGACCGCATCGTGATTGGGATCGGAGGTATCAATCAGGGCCAGTTCGTACTGCTGGCTGACATCGATGTAATCGCCGGTCTCGCCTTCGCGCAGGGTGAGCGTGGCTTCCACCGCCATCGTGCCGGTGATCAGTTCGCTTACGATCAGCAGGATGATGCCCGCGTGCAGCAGGACGATGCCAGCCCGCCCCCGGAAGAGCATCAGGCACCCCAGCAGCAACACGCCCGCCGCTGCGCTGCCCTGGAGCAGTTGATAGAGGATGCGCCAATATGAGTTCAACGTCCGCGCGGTCAGATCAGCCTGCGACCCGCGGAAGATGATCCACCAGGTGAGTGCTGCGCCGGCGAGAATGATCAGCAGCCCGCCGACCAGCATCGAGCCGCGGGCCTTGATCCTGAAGCGCACCGCATGGGCTGCCAGCAGGTTCACCAGCAGCGCCGCAGCGATCAGCCACCCGCCGGGGAAATAGAACCCGCCCGGCGCGTCCATCGTGCGCGGAAAGAAGATCCGCCATTCAATCCAGGCCAGCGGCGTGCGGAAGTATTGCTCCAGCACCTGCCAGATCGACTGATCCACCTGTGCCAGCGTCCCGGCCAGAATGACAAACAGGGCCATGGCGAACAGCACCACCGTCAGGCGTAGCGAACTAATGAATGCCAGCACTTGTTTCATGGTGAGTCCGCGTGCAAGGCAGACAAACGGACAAGCAGACAAGGTGAACAGTTCCTTGCTCTCGTCAGTTTGCCATGGCCAATTCACCCTCGAAGTAACAGGTGCTCAGGTTCACCACTCAGTCCCTTCCACGCCGATGTCAGCGCGAATCCGATAAAGTCCATCAAGAGCAGCCGAATACCCACCCGATTCTAGGTCGAATCGACGTTGGGTGCGGAACTTTCGCAAACCACATGAACCCGTAACGTCACCCCACGGACCTCACGGCAGAAAAATCAGCCTTCGCCGCGAGTTGGGCGACGGCACAGGGCCCCCAGTGCCAAGCAGAGCAGACCCAAAGTCGCGGGTTCGGGGGTTTGGCCGGATACTTCATAGATTACCCCGGTATTGGCGATGCTGACAACGCCGCTCCAATCAATGCTGTTTTCTGTGCCGCCGGGCACCACGATCTGTGCGAACGTTGTACTCTGGGCTGGGGCATAGACACTGCTGGCGGTAAATACGAACGCGGCAGACAGGGTCGTAGCATTCTCCACGGCTGTGCCGGACGCCACCAAAATGTCAGCACCTCCACCGGTGTCATACAGAAACTGGCTGTCCTTGTTGGCGTCCAGCCCGGCCGCGGCCATCTGCCCATTGTTGTCCTGGAACACGGTGGGTAGGCCGAAAGGATTCTGTTGGCTCATGGAAGAGGCCGTGAAGGTCATGTCAAAGCCGCCGATGAACTGGTTGGGGACGGTGCTGGTGGCGGTGAACGTGAAGCGCTTCAGTCCACTACCCACATCATCACTGACGAAACCGATAGTCACATCCGCCAGCACGTTGCTTGAAACCATCAGAGCCACAACGACCAACAACAGTAAAGTTGTCTTTGACATGGTAAGACCTCCCTGGTTAATGGTGTGACGACTTGTCAAACTTTCACAATGGGCGATGAACCATATTGGACATCTGCCATATGAACCCCACTTGGCTGAACCGCCTCAGAACCGTCATTTTACCACCAACTCCGTTATCACAGAAGGAGTTTTGACACACACTTGTCAGGGTTGGGACTTCGATGAACGGGGTATCAGGTGATATGTGCTGCGAGGCATTATGGCACGATCTGCTTGTCGTCTTGTCCCCTTGTCGCCGTGTCTTACTGCATTGTTTTCCACTTCAATGAACCGACGAATTGCGTGAACGGCTCCTGCTGCGCGGTCACCGCCTCCGCCGGGCCGGTCATCTTCACGAACCAGCAGCGATCGGGTTCCTCGATCATGGCGGCGGTCATCCCCGGCAGGCTCACCACGTGCACCGCGCGGCCGGCGAGGTCGAAGCTCTGCATCGGCTGCTGTTCGAGGCTTTCCACGGCCGGTAACTGCACCTGGCCGCGCCAGCGATTGATGTTGGCAAGCAATCCGCCGACATCGCCGGGGAAACTGGTGATGGTGATGGTCAGCTTGGCGTCGCCTTCACCGACCTCGAAGGTGGCGATGCGCATGGCGCTGGTCTGCGGCACCAGTCGCCAATCTTTCGGCAGCGTCCAGGTCAGTTCGTGGTCGGCCTCGGGCGCCGTGGCGACAGCCAGGGTGGGCTCGGCGGTCTTGGGTGTCTGGTAGGTTTCGATCTCGCGGCGATCGCAGCCGGCGATCAGCAGCAGGGGCAGCAGCAATGCGGGCGACCACTTCATGGGCCGCATCTTAGCCGCCGACGTACAATCATTCTCATGCTGCTGTATCTGCTGCGTCACGGGATCGCGGAATCGGACTCCGCGTCAGGGCTGGATGCGGATCGTCGCCTGACGGATGACGGCCGGGCCAAAACGCGCAAGGTCGTCGCTGCGCTGGCCTTGCGCATGTCGCCGCCGCAGGTGATCCTGAGCAGTCCGCTGGTGCGGGCACGCCAGACCGCCGAGCTGGCCGGCGAAGCGTTTGGCGTTCCGGTCGAGATCTGGGATGTGTTGGGCGGCAACCACGCGGGGCAAATCCTGGCGGAACTGGCTCAAAGACAGCATCAAATGACACTTCCGGGGTCACTTCCGGGGGCGGGGGTCATGCTGGTGGGTCACGAGCCGAGCCTCAGCGAGATCATCGAGCGACTGCTGGGCTCGAGCCTGCCGGGCGGGGTGCAGATGAAAAAAGCTGGCTGCGCAGCATTGGAAGTGCGTTTTGAGGCTGGTCAGGTGGCCTCAGCGCTGTTGTTGTGGCTGACCACGCCGAAGCAGTTGCTGGGCGACAAGGCGTGAAAGAACGCCCACGGTCTTCCACCCGGCAAAATGGCCGGGCTATATAGCCCAGCCATTCCGGCGATAAACTGCTATTATAAAATAACTTGCAGATATCGCCTGCGTCACCCGGCGCAAAGGTTGCTGTCAACGGCGGCTCTTGGCCGATAGCGCCGCAGATGAGTTGGTTTTTATTCAAAAAGTCCAGCCCGCGCCGCGGCCGCAAGCGTCGCACGCCCGCCTCGGGTGCCACGGCCGGGTGGGATCCGCAGCGAACCCTGTTCGGCATCAAGCTGATGGTCGCGGCTGGTGTCCTGGTGGGCACCATCGCTGGCTGGCGCTGGCTCGAACAATCATTAGCTGACTACGCCACGCAAACCCGCTCGCAGCCGGTGCGCGTGGTGCTGGCTCGCGCCCCGCAGCATCTGAGCGACAGCGTGGCCCAGCACCTGGCGGGCATCGTCAGCAACACCGTTGACCCCGACCCCATGGAGCAACGCAGCCTGACCACCGCAGCCAACAAGCTGGCGCTGGACCCCTGGGTCGAGCACGTCTGGCAGGTCCGCCGCAGCGGCGAAGGGCGGGTGATCGTCGAAGCAGCCTACCGTCGGCCGGTGGCGCTGATCCAGTCACAGCGCGGCTATTACGTGGTCGATGTCGAGGGCGTATGGCTGCCGACGGATGATCCCTCGCACATGAGCTTGCCGCTGATCACGGGCGTCAGCGGCGACGCACCGCGCACCTGGGGACAGGCCTGGTCGGGACAGGACGCCGCCGCGGCCTTGAAGCTTTCGGTGATCCTCGCCAGCGAGCCTTACGCTGATCGCATCCGCGCCATCGACGCCTCCGGGCGCGATGCCATGGGTCGCGTGAAGCTGGTGCTCTACACCGATCGCGGCTGGACGGAATGGGGCCTGGCCCCCGGCAGTGAGAAGATGATCGAGCCGAACACGGAGGTGAAGCTCAGCCGCCTGCGCCTGCTGGCCCAGAGCACCGGGTCGATCGACGCCGACGGTCGGGGCGTGTATCTGAACCGCCCGCAGATCATGACCGCCCGTGCTGAGCATTAACTGAATCAACGTCCCGCATGCGACACGTTTAGCCGCGGAGCTTGCTCCGCGATGGGCGAGCAAGCTCGCCCGCTAAACAAGTTGCCCACGTCGCACACAGCGAAAAAAACCATGACTTGACCTACACTGGTGTTGAACCAGGTGAGGTGCTCATGCCCATTCATTTTCGTTGCAAATGCGGACGCAAACTGAAGGTGGACGACAGCATGGCCGGCAAACAGGGCCAGTGCCCTTCCTGCGGGCGCAAGCTGATCGTGCCTGAGGCGTCGGAGAATGAGCAGCCGCAACCACAGCCGCAGCAGGCAGCATCCGCCGGCATGGTCACCTGCACCGCCTGCGGCAAACCCATGACGGCCACGGCGGTGGTCTGCACCAGTTGCGGCTTCCACCGCGTGGGCGGCACATTCGTGCGGACGCAGCAGAAGGAAAATGAAAAAGTGCGCCGCGTGCTGATGACGTTGATGGGCATGGAGGTCACGCCACTGCGCCTGGCGCTGGTGATCGTGCCGCTGGTGGCGGTGGTAATCTGGTACCTGACCGGGCCGGCCCGCGCCATTCATATCCTCGATCAACAGACTGTCAGCGTGGTCGATCTGCTGCACGGCGGCGCCACGCGCGAGCCGTACAGCCTGCTGTCAGGTGCGGGCGATCGATCGCTGGGTATCAAGAGCGCGCCGCAACAGGGCGGCCAGCCCGTGCCCGGGGCTGCCACCGTGGCCCAGGTTTATTCCGTCGGCAGCGGCGATCAACTGCTGGTGACCACGCCCGATGAAGCGGGTGATTACATCCTGCTGGAAGTGGCGCTGAAGCAGGGCGTCATCCGCGATCGCAAGCAGACCAGCAAATACGACAGCGTGTTTCACGACGGCCAGTTCCGCCTGGAGCCGGCCGCCGGCGCGCCGCTGACCGGGCGTTTGCTCTACGTACGCTTTGAGAAGGATGTCGATGTGGACCTGGCCGGGGCTGATACCAGCGACTCGGACAAGCTGCTGCCCGTCATCCCGCCCGACGATATCAACGTGAGCAGTCAGTCCGGCGTCAAGAACGGCACGGCCGTCTGGAACCAGCCGCCACTGATCAGTGGAAAGCTCGACTTCACCAGTTACTACAGCACCGGGTCGATGCCTTCCACCAAAGGACTCTACGCCACCGGTAAGCTCACGCTCGCGCCCGCCCTCGGCCACGGCGCTGCGTTCCCCGGTTCCATCGAGATGGACTATCGCGGCGACAGCCTGCACGCCTCCTGGCCGGCCGAAGCCACCGGCTGGTGGACCAAGGCGCGCTGGACCCGCCTGTCGCGCCTCGAACCGTGGTATCGCTACAAGTTCGGCCTTCTGTTTCCCCGGCCGTCAATCGGCGGCAAGTGCGCGCTGGTCTATTGCGATCAACAGGTCGCCACCATTAAAGTCCCCGACATGCCCGCGCCGCCGCAGCCTGTTTCGCACACGCCAGGCATGGTCGCGCCTTCACCGATGAAGGGACTGCAACACACCAATCAGCCGCCGCCCAGCAATCCCATGACCTATCTGTCACTGCTGGCCGAAGCACGCTCCAAGGGCCGCGGCATCGTCTCGGCCAGCAACCTCAACCAGATCGGCATCGCCCTGCAGATGTATCTCGATCAGCACCGCGGCCAGTGGCCGACCGAATTGAACGACCTGGAGAAAGTCATGCCCGGCATCCGCCAGGTCTTCGCCAACCCGCGCACCGGTGACAATCCCGGCTTCATCTACGAGCCGCCCCCGCCCGGCGCTGATCCATCCCAGACGCCCATCCTCTGGGAATCACTCAACGGCCAGAAGGACCCCACCGGCGCCATCCTGTTCGCCGATGGACACATCGAATAAGCGCTGCACCATGAACGATCGACAACTGCTCCAGGCTGCGATCGAAGAAGCCCGGGCCGGTCTGGCGGAGGGTGGCATCCCCATCGGCTCGGTCCTCGCTGACCCTTCCGGGGGTATCGTGGCTCGCGGGCACAACCTGCGCGTGCAGAGCGGTGACCCCACCGCCCACGCCGAGGTAGCCTGCATCCGCAACGCCGGCCGCCGCCGCGACTGGTCGAAGCTTACGCTGGTTTCCACGCTCTCGCCCTGCGTCATGTGCACCGGCACCGCGCTGCTGTTTCGCATCCCCCGCGTTGTCATTGGTGAAAACCAGACTTTCCAGGGGGCCGAGCACCTGTTCGCCCAGCACGGCGTACAGACGACGGTGTTGCAGGATCAGACGTGCGTGCAGTTGATGCGCGACTTCATCGCGGCCCGGCCGGATTTGTGGTCTGAAGACATCGGTGAATAACATAGAGCTCTCATGGCCAGCTGCGATCTCACGCACATCATCGACCATCCCCTGATCCGTCACGACCTGACGCTGGTGCGCGATCGCGACACGCCGCCGGCCCGCTTCAGGGAACTGGTGGGGCGGATCGGATCACTGCTGGCCTATGAAGCGACGCGCGATCTGCAGACCGAGCCGATGGACATCGTCACGCCCATGCAGCTGTGCACCGGGGCGAAGCTGAGCAAGCCGATCACCATCGTGCCCATCCTGCGGGCTGGTCTCGGTTATGCCGAGGCGATTCATCGGCTGATTCCGGGGGCGGTGATGGGTCACCTGGGCATGTACCGCGACGAGGTGAAGCTTTCGCCGGTCGATTACTACCGCAGCCTGCCGCGACAGGTCTCGCAGGGGCCGGTGCTGTTGGTCGATCCCATGCTGGCCACCGGCGGCAGCGCCATCGCAGCGGTGAAACTGCTGCGCGAGGCCGGCTGCACCGATCTGCGTCTGATCTGCCTGATCGCTGCGCCCGAAGGCATCAACGCCCTGCGCCAGGCCTGCGGCGACGTGCCCATCTACACCGCGGCCGTCGATGAGAAACTCAACGACAAAGGCTACATCCTGCCCGGCCTGGGCGATGCCGGCGACCGCCTTTTTGGCACCGTCTGAACACTTTCTGCAGCGGCGCACGCCACCTGTCGGTGTAACAGGTGACACCTCCCCAGCCGCAATTGTCTTGTCGGGGCTGTGATCTGCTGTAGCATAAGGAATCAGGTCAGCGCGACCCGGTTCGCGTTCAATTCCATGATTCCAGGTGAAGGATCACATTGTTCGTGCGTCGCGCTACCGCAGCGGTGCAACGTCAGAGGTCCGTAACAGTTCGATCAACTTCTCATCAGGAGGCAGACCATGTTCGGCCGAAATCGGTTGTGGGCGATGGGTTTCGCATGCGCCATAGCAGGATTCGTGGCGATTTCAGCTTGTGCTGAAGTTAACAAGGACACTTTCTGGATCGACAGCGGTGGAGGTTCCTGGGATGACTCGGACAATTGGGATAACGGCGTACCTGATTCCACGGCCGTGGCCAACTTCAACCTTGGGGCATCCTCCGTTTACACCGTGACGCTGGCCGGCTCCACGCAAGCGGGTGAGTTTCGGGCACGCAGCGGCAGCATTGATTTTGACCTGAATGGCCAGACATTGACTGTGGATAATCTCCTGTTCATCGGTTACTTCGACGGCGATGACGCCAGCGTGCAGGTCAGCAACGGCCTAATGACTTCGATCTGGGCGGATGTGGGGCACTACACCGGCAGCAGCGGGGCGCCAGGGGAAATGACATTCACCGGACCTGATGCCGACTGGATCAATGACATGGATATGACCGTCGCGCGGGGAGCCACCGGTCGGCTGTACGTGCTGGCGGGCGCAACCGTGACGATCAACCGCTACAGCTTCGTCGGCAACAGCGCCTCCGGCGAGGTCACGGCCGCCGATGGCGCCATCGAGGTCGATGGCGAAGATTCCCAGATGGACACGCAGCGATTAACCATCGGATATGCGGGCGGCGGTGGCTCCACCGATGTGGTGGGCACCGTGAGCCTCACCGACCACGCCACCTTCAACTGCACCACCGGGCAGGCCCAGATCGGAGTGGGCGGAACGGGATATCTAAACATCATCAGCGGTTCGACCTTCACCAGCCATATGGGCACTTCTCCCAGCAATTCCAGCGGCGTGATCGGTGCCGATAATGGGGGTTATTACGGCTACGGTGAAGTGATCGTCAGCGGGGCGGGCTCACAATGGACGCAGGACGGCAAGCTCAGCGTCGGCTTCACCGCCGAGGGTATTTTGACCGTCGATGACGGCGGCGTGGTGAACAGTCGTTGGGGCCACATCGCACGACGTGGCGGCTCCTATGGCTCCGCCTTCATCACGGATGAGCCTTCCGCATGGAACATCGAAGAGGAACTGTACGTCGGTGGCGAGGCTGATCCATCCCACGGCGGATTGGGCTCCGGCGGAGAGGGTTACCTCGATGTCCGCAACGGGGCGACTGTCACCGTAGGCCAGCGCCTGGAATTGTGGGACTTGGGACACGTGGACGTGACTGGCGGCGGCCGGTTGATGGTCGGTGCTGATCCGATGCCCGCGACCACCGATCGACTTTATGTTTCAAGCTGCGGATTGCTGACGGGCACCGGCTCGATCGTCGGCGACGTGGTCAACATGGGTGGCTCCGTCGCGCCCGGTCATTCCGCAGGTCCGTTCTTCATCGACGGAGATTATGCCCAGTCGGCTGGCGGTTCATTGCTGATCCAGATGGACCCCGCGCCCGGCTGCGACATCCTCAACGTCACCGGTGACGCCACGCTGGCCGGCACGCTCAGCCTCGAGCTGCTCGATGATTATGTGCCGGCACACTACTACGACAGCTTCAACATCCTCAGCGCCCAAAACGTCGCGGGGAAATTCGACGCAGTCATTGGCGTCATTGTCAGCAGCGATCTGGCCCTGGCAGTGACCTACTCTTCCAACGCGGTGACGGTCACTGCTGCCCTGCCGGGCGACGCCAACCTCGACCAGACGGTCAACCTCAGCGATCTGCAGATCCTCGGAGATTACTGGGGTGCCACCGACTCCGACTGGTTTACCGGCGATTACAACGGTGACGGCCAGGTCAACCTGGCTGACCTACAACTGCTGGGCGACAACTGGAGCGGCGCGGCTGGTGATTTCGCGGCCTTGTCGGCGGCGATCATTCCTGAACCGGCAGCGATGACGTTGCTGATGGTGGGGACGTCAATGTTTTTGCGCCGCCAGCGCTTTACGGCTTGGCCATGACGCCGGACCATGAGCCGCTCTTGCCGTCGAGGATGATGTAGGCGTTGCCGTCGGCGGCGGTGTAGTTCATGCCGGCCATCGCTTTGCCGGTGGTCGGGGTGGGGAAGTTGGTGGTGTAAGTCCACGTGCGGCCGCCGGCTTCGACTGAGCCGGACTTGGCCTCGAACACCGCGAGCACGGCATCGATCTGGGTGTCATCCAGACGCAGGTGCGCCTGCTGGCCGAGACCCGCGATCAGGGCGATCTGCTGCGGCGTCAAGGCCCGGCCCGCCCACAGGCCGACGTCGCTGATCACGCCGTCGAAGTGACGCTCGTCGCTCATGACGATGGCGCCGATGAACATCTGGCGGACGCTGGGCGTGTTCTTGTTGTTGTCGTGGTCGAACGGGCGCTGATGGAACGAGCCGGGGTCGGCATCGTCCCTTTTGGCGATCAGGATGCCATCGAGATAGAGGGCGGTGTGGGTGCCGTCGCGGGTGGCAGCCACGTGAGAGAATTCGTTGAGCGGCACCAGCTTGCCCCCGGCCAGGTTGCGCTTGCCGGTGGTGTGCGTGCCGGTATCTTCGCCTTTTTCGCCCTTGTAGTTGAATAGCAGGTTGCCGCCGCTGTAAACCGAGAAGGAGATGTCGGCATTGGTGGCCACGATGCTGTGGCGGCTGTCGGCGCTGGCGCCTTCCTTGTAGAAGACGGGCTTGATCCAGGCGGTGATGGTGATCTTGTCGGTCTGCGTCAGCGGCTCGATGACCGACGAGCCGACGTTGATCGAATCCTTGTTGCCGCGCCCGTCGAACAGGTAACCCGCGCCCGCCGGCGTCGGCTGGTTGATGGCGGTGCTCGCCGTGCGCTTGCCGTTCTCTTTCTGGAAGTTGGCGGAGTTTTTCACCACGGTGCTGGAGGCATCCGTTTCATCCAGCTTCCAATGTCCGATCAGCCCGGCTGTCACAGCCTCGGCCCAGGATGTGGGACTCACCAAAGCGATCATCACGACAGAAACAAACGCAGCGATCAGGGGTACGCGCGGCAGTGGGCTGTTCATGTTGCTTGAATCTCCGTGGTTTCCAGGCAAATGTGGATTCATTCCATGTTGATCTTACATGCCAGAGTATCACACACCAGCGGCGGGGCGACAACCCACGCACAATCTTGGTCAGGTAGAGCGCGATTCGGCGGCTTGGCACAATCTACAATGCATCCCGCCGATTTTGGAGACGCGACCATGAAGCCGCGCATCGATGCACGACCGAACTTCGACCGCTTTCTCGACACACTGCTGCTGCGCCGTGGCTGGCGGCGGCCGCCGTTGTTCGACTTCCACGTTCACCGCGATCACAAGGCGAAGATGCTCGGCCGTGAGGTGGCGACCGCCGCCGACGACGTGGCATTCTACGCCATGGCCGGCTACGACTACATCCAGCACACCGTTCGCATCCCGCACGAAGAGCTGGCCCATGCCGACGCCCAACAGAGACAAGGTGCCGCCAGCCACAGCGGTTCGTTTCACCTGATCGATAACCTCGCCCAGTTCCAGTCGCAGCGATGGAGCTGGCAGTCCGTGGCGGAGGGCGATTTATCGCCCGTCCAGTCCCGCCTCGATGACCTCGAACTCGTCGCCGAGGCCCTGTCCCCCGGCATGAAGATCCTGCTGCACACCGATGACGTGTTCACCTTCACCTGGGAGATGATCGGCTTCAGCGAGCTTTGCCTGGCCTCGTATGAGCAGCCGGAGTTGATCGATGCGGTGATGTCCTCGCTGGCGGCCGCGTCGGGTCACATCACCGCTGAAGCTCTACGCCGCGGCGGCGATCGCATCGGGGCGGTGATGTATTCCGACGACATCGCCTACACCGAGGGCCTGATGTTCGGGCCCGACTTTTACCGCCGCTACCTGTTCCCGCACCTGAAAGACCTGTCCGACCTGGCAGCCACCCTCGGGGCCCCCTTCATCTATCACTCTGACGGCCGGCTGTACGACGTGTTCGACGATCTGTCAGCCGCGGGCGTGCGGGCCATTCAGCCGCTGGAGCCCAAGTCGATGGACCCGCTGGAGATTCAGCGCCGCTGGCCGGGCAAGTTCTGCCTGCTGGGCAACATCGACCTGGACCTGCTGTCCCGCGGCGAGCCCGATGCCGTCGAGCGCGAGGTGCGCGACAAGATCGACCGCCTCAACGTCCGCGGCGGCTACATGCCCGGCATCTCCAACACCGTGCCCTACTACGTGCGCTATGAGAATTACGTGCGCATGATCGAGACGGTGTACGGCTATCCCGATGAATTGATCGACTGATCGCCCATTGGCGGCGCGTTCATTTCAACAGCGTCAGCATGAAGCGTGTGGGCTTCAGGGCGGTCAGGTCGTGTTTGGCGTCGAACGGCATGATGAGCCAGTCGTGGGCGGCCATGCGCTGCCTGCGGCCGGACACGCTGAAGTCCAGCTCGCCATCCAGCACGTGCACCGTCGCCACGAAGGGCGCGTGATGTTCGCTGATCGATTGGCCCTCGTCCATGGCGAACACGATCACCTTGCACGCATCGCTGTTGATCAGCGGCTTGCTCACCACCGCGCCGGGCACGATGGGGGCCGCTTGCAGCAGGTTGGCGTATTCCGCTTTTTTTCCGTCAAACATGGCTTTGACCATCATGCGTCTCCCATTTGTTGCGATCATATGCTTCCGAAGGCGGGCCGGGCGAGTACAATCCACGCTACGGTTCATCATAGACCACATTCTGCAAGGATACCGACATGAGCAAAACCATCCTGACGGCAGCAGTCATGTCTGTGCTCTGGAACTTCAATACCTTCGTTCGAGCGGGTGACACTGAACTGGTGGAGGTTCCCGCCGGCACGTTCGACATGGGCTCGACCGATGGCGATTGGGATGAAACACCCGTTCACCAGGTGCAGATCGACCAGCCGATCCGCATTGCGCCGCATCTGGTGACCAACGCCCAGTACGAGCGCTTCGATCCAGCCCACAAAGCGATGCGAGGGTTGGAAGAAACACCGGCCGGCGATGATGATCCGGTGCTGTTCGTCAGTTGGCTCGATGCGACGGCATACTGCAACTGGCTCAGCGCGCAGGAAGGTGTGCCCTATCGCCTGCCCACCGAAGCGGAGTGGGAATATGTCTGTCGCACGCGCCCGCAGGTAATGGCCGGCGACGGGGCGAAGTTTGAGCAGTGGTGCCAGGACTGGTATGGGCCGTATGACTTGAGTGAATTGGGTGGAGGCACAGACATTGAAGCCGCCGGCGATTCGCGTGTGGCGCGCGGCGGGCCGTTCCGTGCCGAGGGCGATCAGCCCAGCGCTTCCAATCGGCTGGGGAATCTGCCGGGCGATCGCAATCGCCTGGTTGGTTTTCGCGTGGTACAGGCCGAACCGGTGCGGGAGACGGACTTCCAAGTCTTGGTTCGGATGCGTTGGGCCAAGGATGTCTCGCAGCAGCACCACGACTGGACACCGGCGGTCGACTTGGCGCAACCCATCTTCGCCGAGCCGCGGCCGTATGTGCTGATTCAGCCAAACTCCAACGGCCCGCTGTTTTCCAAACACAATCACGACCCGGCCATCACCTGGTGCGACAACGGCGACCTGCTGGCGATCTGGTACAGCACCAACGCCGAGCGCGGCCGGGAACTGACCGTCGTCGCCTCACGCCTGCGGGCCGGGGCGAACGAGTGGGAGCCGGCCGATCTTTTCTGGGATGTGCCCGATCGCAACGATCACGCGCCCGCATTGCTGCGCAACGACCGCGGACTGCTGATGCACTTCAACGGCCTGGGGGTGGACACCGGCTGGGCTGAACTGGCTCTCATCCTGCGCACCAGTGCTGACAACGGCGCGACCTGGTCGCCCGCCCGCATCATCCATCCCCAACACACGCTCGGCAACATGCCCATCCCCAGCCCCATCATCGCTGACGATGGCACGATCTATCTGACCTGCGACATGGCCGAAGGCGGCAAGGGCGGCACCATCCTGCACACCAGCCGCGATGAGGGTGTGACCTGGACGAAGATCAATGATGGTGCGGACAAGCCTGTCTTTGAAGCAGGCGGGCGCGGCGCCTGGATTGCCGGCATTCACGCGGGGCTGGTGCAATTGCGCGATGGACGCCTGATGGCTCTGGGCCGCGGCGACAACATCGACGACCATATGCCCATGAGCATTTCCGATGACGGCGCACAAACCTGGACCTACAGCGCCTCGCCTTTCCCGCCCATTGCCGGGGGCCAGCGCCTGGTATTAAAGCGCTTGAACGAAGGCCCGCTGCTGCTGATCTCGTTCACGCCCGGCTCCACGTTCAAGGACGACGCCGGCGGCCAGTTTGAGGGTCAGGGCATGTTCGCCGCCCTCAGCTTCGATGAAGGTGAAACCTGGCCGGTGTGGAAACTGCTGACCGACGGCCAGTCGCGCGAGCTTGACGGCCAGGCCTGGACCGACACGTTCACCATGGACGCCGCGCACGCCGAGCCCAAGGGATACTTGGCTGCCGTGCAGACGCCCGACGGCATGATCCAACTGATCAGCAGCGGCATCCACTACCAGTTCAACCTCGCCTGGCTCAAGACCCCGAACGTCGCGCCATAGCACGCCCTCGCACCTGGCGGTGAATGGATTGATGCAGGCACCATGTGCCGGGATTGATCAACGGATTGTCCGGGCGGGCAGCGGTCAGATGGGCAGGTCGGTGTCCGGATCGGCTTCGGGGGGAGTGTATGACGTGCGCGAAGCGCGTGGCGGCGGGGCGGAGTCGCTCTGGCGGGCGGGGCTGTAACGGGCGGCATTGCGGAAGCGCATGGTGCCGCCGTCGAAGTTGAGACTGACGGTGCCGGTGGGGCCGTTGCGCTGCTTGGCGATGATCACTTCCGCTTCGTTGACCTTGTCGGGATTGCTGATTTCCCAGTCCGGCTCGCCGCGGTGATAGTACGACTCGCGGTGCAGCATCATCACCACGTCGGCGTCCTGCTCGATGGCGCCCGATTCGCGCAGGTCGCTCATGCGCGGGCGGTGACCTTCTCGGGCCTCCGGCGAACGGTTGAGCTGGCTCAGACAGATCACCGGCACCTCCAGCTCGCGGGCCAGGGCCTTGATGCCGCGACTGATGGCGCTGACTTCCTGCTCGCGCGAGTTGGCTTCCGGATGGCTCATCAGTTGCAGGTAGTCCACCACCACGCACTTGAGCGTGCTGTTGGCGTGGACGCGGCGAGCCTTGGCCCGCAGCTCCAGCAGCGTCAGTCCCGGCGAGTCATCGATGAACAGCGGGGCATCGGCCAGTTCGCCCACCGTCAGGCCCAGCCGGCCGCGCTCCTCCTCGCCCAGGACATTGCGGCGAAGACGGTGCGACTCCACGTTGGCCCGGGCGCACAGCAGGCGCTGAGCCAACTGGTGCTTGTTCATTTCCAGGCTGAACACCAGCACCGGCTGCTTGCTGTTGACCGCGGCGTGTTCGGCGATGTTCAGCGCCAGCGAGGTCTTTCCCATGCTGGGCCGGGCCGCCACGATGATCATTTCGCCCGGTTGCAGGCCGTCGGTCATCTCGTCCAGTTCGTAAAACCCGGTGGCCAGGCCCGTGAAGTCGCGGCCCTTGCGCGAGTCGATCTGCTCCATGATCTGCTCGAGCAGCCGGTGCAGGGACTCGGCATCGTGTCGCGTGCGGCTCTGCGTGATCTCGAACAGTCGGCTCTCGACGCCGTCCAGCAGGTGGTGCACGGGCCCGTCGTGGTGATACGCATCGTGAATAGCCCGGCCGGAGGCTTCGATCAGTTTGCGCAGGATCGACTTGTCGCGCACGATCTGGGCGTAGTGCTCGACGCTGGCGGAACTGGGCACCGCATCGACCACGTGGTCGATCAGGTAGTCCAGCCCGCCGACCTCTTCCAGCACGCCCTTGTCTTCCAGGCGCTGCTTGAGTTGCACGATGTCGATCGACTGTCGCTGGTCGTAGAGTTCGAGCTCTGCTTCGAAGATCGCGGCATGGGCCGGCTTGTAAAAGTCCTCCGGGCTGAGCAGTTGAATGACCTCAGCCGTGGCCCGCCAGTCGTGAACCAGCGACCCCAGCACGGCACACTCAGCCTCCAGAGCGTGCGGCGGCAGCTTGTCGAACAGCTTGCCCAGCTCGATCGGCTGCTGCTGGAGGGAGCGTCGTCTTGTGCCGGTGGCCTGCGTCATTCCGGCCATCATACTCCCCGCCGCCGAGTAACCAAGACCCGATTGGATCATTCGTGCAACAAGCGTGAAGAAGCTGTCGGCTTCTCCTGCTCGCTTGTCATTTGTGGGAAGTAGGATTACCGCGGATGAACGCAGATGCGCGCGGATGAACGCGGATCATCCCACGCTTGATGGACTTGTTGCGTCAGATGCGAGTCCTGCGTTCACCAGGCGTTATCCGCATTCATCCGCGTTCATCTGCGGTTGCCTTTATTTCATGTTTCACCCTTGACAAGCCGATTGATTAGTGTTATATAAGTGTAGTCACTTATCTCGGGCATACGCGCCGAGGATAAATGGTTTCAAGATCTTAGTTGCCAACGTTTTAGGATCCTACTCCCTACTCCCTACTCCCTACTCCCTACTCCCTACTCCCTACTCCCTGGCCCCAAATGTTCATCCGCATCGAAAAAGGCTCCAGCGTCCCCATCAGCCGGCAGATCGCCAGCCAGGTGCGGGCCCAGTGCCTGGCCGGGACGCTGCCCGCGGGGGCCAGGGTGCCCTCGGTGCGCGAGTTGGCTGAGATGCTCACGGTCAACCCCAACACCATCCTGCGGGTCTATGAAAAGTTGACCAGCGAGGGCTACCTGGAGCGCCGCCACGGCTCGGGCACTTTCGTGGCCCTCAAGCCGCCCCTGAGCCAACTGAACGGCCAGCGCGACAAGTTCGAGGAGGAGCTGGGGCAACTGATCCGCCACGGCCGAATGCTCGGCCTGGAAGCGGCTGAGCTTCGAGCTGCGTTCGAGCAGGCCCTGGACAACGCGAACATTAGTGGCTCACATCCGCAAGAGTCGCAAGGGGAAACATCGACATGACTGATTCACCCGACATTATCGTACGCGGTCTATCCAAGAGCTTCGGCCGCAAGCGCGTGCTGGAGGATGTCAGCTTCACCGTCGAGCGCGGCCGGACCTTCGCCCTGCTCGGCCGCAACGGCGCGGGCAAGACCACCACCCTGCGCCTGCTGCTGGGACTGCTCAAGCCGGACTCTTCCGGGGGTTCCGGGTGCGGCTCAGCAGAGCCGGGGTCTGTGACCCCGGTTCCCATGTCCAAGCACGAGCCCTTCCCGGCGGGGATGCGCGTGCTTGGTCTTGACCCGTGCAAGGACGCCATCGAAGTTCGCCGCCGCGTCGGTTACCTGGCGGAAGACCAGAGGATGTTCAGTTGGATGACCGTGGAGCAGATCACCCGCTTCATGGCCCCGTTCTATCCGACGTGGGACACCAACCTGGCCAATCGTTACCTGCAGCAGTTCGAGTTGTCGCGCAGCACGAAGATCAAGCATCTGTCCAAGGGCCAGACCGTGCGCCTGGGATTGCTGCTGGCGCTGGCACATCGGCCGCAGGTGATCATCCTCGACGACCCGGCGTTGGGGCTGGACCCCATCATGCGCAAGCAGTTCAACCGCGACCTGATCATGCACCTTCAGTCCGAAGGCCGCACGGTGTTTTACTCTTCGCATTTGCTCTACGAGGTGGAGCCGATCGCCGACCAGGTTGCCATCCTCGACCGCGGCCGCATCGTGATTCAGCAGGACACCGAGACGCTGCGCCACAACGTCAAGCAACTGCGCATGGCGAGCGGCGATTACCACAAGTTGACATTGCCCCTGAACAAGCTGGACGTGCTGCCCGGTCCGACTGAAACAGCCGTCACGCTCAGCGACGCCCCGCAGGCGATCGAGCAACTGCGGCAGAACGGCGTGACGTTCCGCGTGGTCGATCTGAACCTGGATGAGATTTTCGAAGCCTACGTCATCGGCCGGCCCGACGGGCAGCGCCATGCGGACGACCCCAAGTTGCAGGAGGCGGCGGCGTGACCGGCTCGATTCACCTGAATCTGCTGCTTCGCCAGTGGCACGAGCGCAAGTGGATGGTGGCCGTGCTGTCGGGAACGGCGGTGGTGTTGCTGACAGCGGCAACGATGCACCGCGACACCGACATGGTCCTTGGTGTTCTTCAGGTGTTGCTGCTGGTGTTGGCCAGCGCCGGCGCGCTGTTGATCGGCGTGCAGGCTGCGGCCGGGGCACGCGAATCGGCAGTCATGGACAGGCTGCTGGCGCTACCGGTGCGGCGGAGCACGGTTGCTTTTTACGAAGTGTGCGGCGGACTGATCGCCTGCGTCTTGCCGGTCGTGATCGCCTGGGGCTGGGTTTACGTGTTGATCGGTCTGCGCCTGATGCTGACCGACGACACGCTCGATGCGATCGCCCGGCAATGGATGATGCTCCACGGCCCGGGCAAGCTTCATCACGCGCTGGGGATGGCTCTGTTAGTTGCAGGCATTGGCGCCGCTCAGGTCGGCCTGTGGACCATGGCGATCGGTGTATATTTCCGCACGCGCGTCGCAGCGGGTGCGGCCGCGATGCTGGTTTGGTTGGTCATGTTCGTTGTCTTGGTGCTGATTGACGAATTGTCGAGGAGACTGGACTTGGTCTGGCTGGTGAATCTGCTGCCCCTTTCGCCGATTGGCGGCATCTCGTGGGCTGAGGCCTCCTCATTCGGGCTTTGGCAGCGCGGTTTGGGCCAATCGGTGGCGCTGTTGCTGCTGATCGGGTGGGCGATTTTGGTCTGGGGTCGGCCGGTGCGTCTGGCGGGACCGTCACGGGTGCGCACGTTTGGCTATCTGCGGCCGCCGTTTGTCAGCACCAGTGCGGCCATGGCGTGGAAACTGTGGCGGGAGATTCGCTGGTTGATCGCGGTGTCGATTGTGTTTGCGTTGTTGATGGCGCTGCTCGAAGGGCTCAAATCATACTGGTATTACTCGCAAATCGATATTCAACAGATGGTGGGCACTTACAGCGAATTGATGTTGGGGATTGGTTTCGTACTGGCGGTGCTGCTGGCTGCCGCAGCGTTTGCCGGCGATCTGGAGACGCGCACGCTGGCGTTCTGGCGCAGCACGCCGATCGATGTCACAAGCTGGTATTGGCCGCGCTGGATCGTCGGTGCAGCAGTGCTGCTGGCGGCGACGCATGGGGTGCCGCTGCTGGTACTTGCACTGGCGGGAGAGGGCGGCGAGTTGATTGGCGATCCATTCACCTGCATGATTCTTCCGCTGCACCTGTTGGCCTTCACATTGAGCGCCTGGATGATCTGCCTGCTGCGCCATGCCATTTACGGCGGGTTGCTGGGCTTGTGCCTGACCTTGTCGATCGCCAGCGCCTGCTCGATCCAGCCGAAGCTGCCTTTGCTCAACATCGAGAAGTTCTATCGCGCGGTCAACAGCGGGCTCGTTCCGGGGGGCATCGAACGCATCCTGTCGCCGGTCTATCTGCAATACGCCTTGCCGGTTTTGTTCATCGTGATCGTGTCCGCCTGGCTGGGCTGGCGCAGCGTGAAGTCGCCGGCAGCGCTGGAGGCGACCCGTCTGCCGTGGGTCGCAGCCGATTGATCTCAAATGGATTGATGCAGCCACTTGGATTGGCGCTGGCACGGCCGATGCGGGCACAACTTCTGCGAAAGCGAGAAGAACATATTTAACTTAAATCTGTTCTCCTGTTTCAGCCTCCACACCACCCGATCACCCAGCCTCGATATGCTGACCGCAAAGAACATATTTAAGTTAAATATGTTCTTCTTTGTCAGCTTGATCCATGGCGGAGATAGGGGGCGGCGGTTGATGGGGGTGGCGATGAATGTGGCGGCGCGGGGGACGCGATAGAGGAAATTGGTGATTGCTTGATTTCTTGAATGCCTGCTTGGGGCTTTGGGGAGTTTGTACCCCGCCTCAAGCATTCACCCATTCAAGCAATCAGGGAATCAAGCAATTACCCCGCCGCCTCTCACGGCCTTGTCACGTCGAGTTCGCCGAGGATGGCGCCGGACTCGTCGGTGTCGAGGGACATCTCGACGCGCTGGAAGTGGCCGAGCCAGTCGGCGGCTTTGGTGAGTTTTTCCACGGCACGGACAGCCTGGGGGCGCCGGCCGTAGGCGGGGCTTTCGCCGAGGCGGGTGCTCCACTCGGTCAGCAGGTCCGCCAGGGCAAGGCCGTTGAAGCGCAGGCGAGCGATGGGACGGCCCCCGGAAGTCCCGCCCCCGGAAGTTGTGTCAGCGGGTGCGGCTTCGGGTTTGGGTGGCGTGAGACTGTCGAGGGCGGCATTGAAGGTTTGCGCGTTGCTGGTCAGCACGTACCAGTCGCCGACCGAGCCGTAGGCCAGTTCGACGTGGCGCAGGATATTGACGCCGCTGCGTTGAGCGAGCGCGGCCCCGATGCCGGCCACGGTGTAGGCGTGATCGTCGTGAGCGCGGGCTTCGGGCGAGAAGGCGGGCAGGCCCCATTGCAGGCCGGTGAAGTTGGCGATGAGGATGAGGTTGTTGAACGCGCTGTCGAGGATGGAGCGGACGTTGTCGTCAACCAGGTGGACCGCCAGTCCGAGCGAGGCGGCGTTGTGATCTTCTTCGTCGATGGTGATGGGGCTGATCCACACCACCAGCGGCGCGCCCAGCCCGGGCAGGACATCGTGCTGGAAGGTGCGCGGGGCGATCAGGCGATCGACGAGTTCCATGTTGCGCGGATTGGGATTGTAGAGGTTGAGGGTGGCGGCGAAGATGGCGTCGGGCGGCGTGGGGCCGAAGTCGAGCGTTCTGGCGTCGCCGAGTTTGGACAGCACGCGGGCGAACTTGTCGCTGGCTCCGGCATAGTGCAGGGCGAAGCCGTCGTCGCGGCTGACCAGACCCACGGCATGGGTGCCGTGTTCGTCGCGCATGAAAGCGGTGCCATGGCGGGCTGCGGGCAGCCTGGCGACGTGCTGTTGATACTGCTCATCGTCGGCCAGGTGCGGGCCGGCTTTCATTGAATCCAGCACGTGCATCAGGAACGGCTCTGCATAGGCATCGGCGATCGCCATCCACGAGTTGCCAAAGGCGAACACGCTGTTGCGATCCTGCGGCTCATAGACATCGAAGTCGCCGGCCTTGGCTATCTTGGTCAGCATCAGGCCCTGGATGACGCGCTGAGCATCGGCGGGATTGATGCGAGAAAGAATCACACCCGGCTGACCCTTGCCGGCTGCCTGTCCGATCAGCACGATCTGGCGGCTGAAGTAGGTATTGATGATCTGGCGGCCGTCCATGCCCAGGGCCACTTGGATCAGCAGCCAGGCGTCGGGATTTTTGCGGGCGGGCATGTGATCGTAGATGCGCTGCAGGATCGGGTCGTCGCTCCACTGTTTCTGAAGCTGGGCCACGTCGTGCAGTTCGAGAAAAACCGCAGCGTCGGCCGGCGCCAGGGCCGCGGGATTCTGCAACTGGTCCTGCGCAAGCAGCGGGGCGGCGCTCAGCAGCAGCGACATCCAGATGACAGGAAGAAGGCGCGTCATGGCGTGTGCGTTCCTTCGTCGGCGACAGGCGCCTGAGAATCGATCAGTTCGCGCGGGCGGGGAATCAACAGGGCCAGCGTCTGGTCGGGATTCAGCAGCACGGATGTGTGCTGCAGGGCGGCGTCAATCAGGCTCGGCTGCACCAGTTCATCGATTCGGGCGTCGCGGATCAGCAGTGCCACTGCCTGGCCGGCCTGGCGCTGACGGGTGCGCTGGGCGCTTTGATGGATCGCCAGTCCGCCGATCACCAGGGCGGCTGCGGCAGTCAACGGTCCAATCGTCGCCAGCACGCGCCGCCAGCGCCGGGACCTGGCGCGGTGAGCGATCCAGCGATCGACCACGCGCTGCGTCATCGCCGCATCGGGCGGCACGTCGGTCTGAAACAGTTTGCGCAACGGATCGTTCATGATTCATTGATCCCCATGATCTGGCGCAGGCGTTCCCGGGCCCGGTACAGGTGGCTTTTGACCGTGCCCTGCGGCATGTGCATCACCACCGCGATCTGCTCCACGCTCAACTCCTGCTGATAGAACAAGGTCACGGCGCAGCGCTGGGCCTCGCTGAGCTGCTGGAGGGCCCGGTCCAGTTGCTCGCGCTGCTCGGCGAGGGCGGCTGACTCATGCGGGGCGGGCAGGTTGCCGGGCTCGGTCTGCTCGAGGGTCAGGACATCGCGGCGGGCACTGCGGCGCAGATGGTCGATCCACAGCCGCCGGGCGATGGTCAACAGCCAGGTCTTCATGGCGTGCTTGGGGTCATAGGCGTGCGCGTGTCGCAACATGCGAAACATGGTCTCCTGAGTCAGGTCGTCAGCCAGATGCCCATCTCCCGTCAGCCGGCGCAGAAATCCGCGCACGGTCGGCTGGTATCGGTTGACCAGCAGGGCGGCTGCGGTGCGATCACCGCCCGAAGCCAGTCGCGCAAGATGTGCGTCGTCTGTCGATTCGGCGACGCGGTCGGTCACATCCTGCCCTACGTTCTGTCCGGCCCTGGGTTGCAAATCGGCCTCCCGGTCACGCTATCGGACCCTGCAGCGACCCCCGCAGCTTACCCGGATTCAACCACCCAGGCCCTGAACCGCACAGCAGAGCACTTTCGGGGCAATTTCGGATTGCTTCCGCGGTCGGGGTATAATTTCGCTTCACGTTGCCATTTCCCCTCACCCTCACGGAGATCTGCCATGAAACTATGCACCTGCACGTTTGCCCTGGCGGCGGGCATCCTTTGGAGCCTGTCGGTTCTGCTGGTGGGCCTGGCCAACCTGATGTGGCCTCCCTACGGCCAGGCGTTCCTGGAGATCGTGGCCTCCATCTACCCCGGCTACCAGGCCACCGGCGTGGGCACGGGCATCGGCAACGTCATCACGGGCACGCTCTATGCCCTGGCCGACGGCTTCATCGCCGGGCTGGTGTTTGCCTGGCTATACAACATGATGAGCCGATGCTGCAAGTGCAAGGGCGGCATCTGCAAGCCCGCGCCGAGCGATACGTGAAAAACACTGGATCGGCCGCGAGGCCTCTGCTATCCTGTTAGGCCTGCTTCGTACTGGGAACCCGCGCTCCGGTCGGGCGGACGCGGGACTTAAAAAACCACCCCGACGACAATCCCCGCCCCCGGATGCTTGTTGTTAAGCACCTCCGGCAATGTCCCCAGCCAATTGTGGCGGGCGGTTTGTCGTGGCAGTTTGTACGGAGCAGCCTTTCGTGCCTGGATCGATCACCCCTTTGCCCGTGATGCTGGAAGAAGAGGATCAGCGCGTCTATGAACGCCTGGAGCCTCCCAAGAGCATCGTTGTCCGTTACGGTTATCAGAAGAAAGTCGCGGAACTGCCCTACGAGGGCGCTGACAAGCCCGGCTGCGGATCCAAGCTGGTGATCCGCACCAACCGCGGCATTGAGCTGGCGGAGATGCTCACCACCACCTGTCCCAATGCCGGCTGCGGCATGAGCGTCAGCCGCAAGCAACTGCTGGACTACGTGGAGAACTCCGGCGGCAAGCAGTATCCGTTCACCGAAGATGGCAAGGTGCTGCGCATCGCCAGCCACGAGGACCTCAACGAACAGCGCCACCTCGAGTCCGGCAAAGGCGAGATCATCCGCATCGCCCGCCAGTTCATCGCTGAACTGCAACTGGACATGAGGCTGACCGAGGTCGAGCTGCTGCTGGGCGGTGAGCGGATCATCTTCTACTACACGACCGAGCAGAAGTGGGTGGACTTCCGCGAACTGGTGCGCAAGCTGGCGGCCGAATACCACACCCGCATCGAGATGTGCCAGGTTAATGCCCGCGAGGAAGCCCGGCTGGTCGCTGATTATGAAAAGTGCGGCCAGTATTGCTGCTGCAAGGGCTTTCTGAAGGTGCTCAAACCGGTGTCCATGCGTTCGGCCAAGGTGCAGAAGGCGACGCTGGACCCCAAGAAAATCTCCGGCCGCTGCGGGCGACTGATGTGCTGCCTGCGCTACGAGGATGAGACTTACGAGACGCTGCGCAAACGCCTGCCGCACAAGAAACAGGTGGTCGAGACCGAAGACGGCATCGGCATCGTGCTGGATACGCAGATCCTCACCCAACTGGTGCTGGTCAAGCTCGATCACGGCCCACCGGCCGCGTATCCCCTGGAGAACATCAAGGTCCTGGGCAAGGACGAGGCCAACGAATGGCGACGCCAGCAGCGCGAGCTTCAGCAGCAGCGTGAGCAGGCAGCCGCCGAGCGCGAGCAGCGCCGCGAGCGCCGCCGCCATGGTGAACCCGCCGCCCAGCCGACGCCATCCACATCCGCGCCGCAGCCGCAGATCGAGAAAGATCTCAGCCAGGCGCAAGACGAGCAGGAGGAAGCGCTGGGAGTGGAGGGCGAAGAAGTCGCCGCTGCGCCTGAGGATGGTGAGCAGCCGGCCAAAAAGAAGCGTCGCCGTCGTCGCCGTCGTCGCCGCAAGAGCGGTGGCGGGGGAGGCGAATCCTCGCAAGCGCCGCCGTCGGGCGAGTGATTGTCAATAATCCAGAGTGATTACAGCATTACGAAACGCCGCGGCTCTGCCGCGCTAGCGCGACAATTCGCATCGCTTTGTATTCGCGGGGACACTCAGTTGCCGTCCAGCGGTTCGATCGTGATCAGCAGAATTAGTTGCAGCGGTCGGTTGGCGGCGTCGAGCGTCATCAGGGCCCGGCCGAGGTTGTTGACCATCGGCGGCGGACTGCTCAGGTCGTAAACCTTTTTCGCTGACGCATCGTTTCGGGCTGCCTCGTCCTGTTCGTCACGCATCGGATCGGCCAGCAGCAGAGGCCACGGGCGATACAGACCCAGCACCAGCACGTCCTGCGGCCCCAGCCCGGCCGAGAGCGCCAGTTCGTGATAGATGCGCCCGTCCAGTTCCTTCTCCAGCACGTTGCGCGGCAGCAGACTGACTTGCGGCAGATAATGGTGCGGCGAGAGGCGCAGCGTTTGTCCGGCGTTGACATCCAGCAGTAACTGGGCCCGCCCGCCGGTGATCTGTTCCTCCTGCACGGCCATGGGTGGAATGGTCAGATCGACGGTGACCACGCCCGCCAACGGCGGCGAGCGGCGCACGGCCACGGGATGATCGCCGGCCAGCACGCGCTCATTGCCCACGCTGGCGGCCGGGGGCAGCTTTTCGATCATGTCGCGCAGGCGGTTGCGCTGGATCAGGCCCAGACGCAGGCCGTTGGCGTTCCACACGCTGCGGGTCACGGCCGGGAAAGCCTGCTCATCGACCGCTTCCCAGGCTGGATCGGTCGGCTGCTCCAGGCTCAGCGCAATCTGCTGGATGTTGACCAGAGCCCGGCCCACGGGCATGGCGGGATTGATCGGCGGCTGCACATCACCGCGCACGTCGCGCAGCGGAGGCAACGGCTCCTCCCGTGTCTGCGTCTGCTGGCAACCCTGCAGCGTCAAAGTCAAGAGCAACATGATCGCGCTGCGCCTGGTCATCGCATCAACTCGATCAACTGGTCAAGTCCATGCCGCCAGGTGGGTTCATCGATGATCAGGGCCGGCGCCAGGCGGATGACGTTGCCCTGGGCGGCGTTGACCAGCAGCCCGGCGGCCAGGGCTTTCTTGACCACGTCGCCGGCCTTGGGCTCAGTCAGTTCGATGCCGATGAACATGCCCTTGCCGCGCACCTGCTTGACCCCCGGAAGATTCGCCGCCTGCAACTTCTGCTTGGCCATGTCGCCCATAGCCGCGGCGTGGGCGATCAGGCCGTCGCGTTCGATGATCCGCCAGATTTCGGCCGCCACCGCCATTCCCAGGCAGTTGCCGCCCAGCGTGGTGGCGTGCACCGCCATGCCGTGCGTGCGCCAGTCGAAAAGCGCCGCCCGCTTCTGGGCGATGTGACAGACGCCCACCGGCAGCCCGCCGCCGGCGCCCTTGGCCAGTGTCATCACATCGGGCGTGATCCCGCTGTGTTGGTGGCAGAACGCTTTGCCCGTGCGGCCGCAGCCGGTCCACACTTCGTCCATCATCATCAGCAGGTCGTGGCGATCACACAGGGCGCGCACGCGCGGCAGGTAATCGTCATCGGGCACAATCACGCCGGCCTCGCCCTGGATTGGCTCCAGCAGAACGGCCGCGGTCTGATCGTCGATCGCTTTCTCAAGGGCCGCGATGTCGTTGTACGGCACATGGGCAAAGCCGGGCGCCAGCGGCTCGAACAATTGCGAGACCTTGGGTTGCCCGGTCGCTTTCATGGTGGCGAAGGTGCGGCCGTGGAAGCTCATCAAGGCGGAGATCACCTTGAAGCGCTTGCCCTTGCCGTGCAACCGCGCCAGCTTGATGGCTGCTTCGTTGGCGTCGGCGCCGCTGTGGCAGAAAAAGCTGCGCCCCGGATAAGCGACGCGCGAGAGCGTCTGGGCCAGCAGCGTCTGCGGCTCGGTGTGCAGCAGGTTGCCCACGTGCCAAAGCTTGTGGGCTTGCTGATTGAGGGCGGCGATCAGTTCATCGTGACAGTGGCCCAGCAGCGGGCCGCCGAACCCGGCGAACAGGTCGAGATATTCGCGGCCGTCGGCGTCCCACAGCTGCACGCCTTTGCCCCGCGCCATGGCCACGGCCATGCGGGCGTAGTTGTTGGACATGAAGCGATCGTGGCGCTCGATGATGTCAGAGGTTGCGGTCATGGTGGTCGTCACTGTGATTCCCGCCGTTGCACGTTCAGGAGTGATTGGACATCGAGCAGGTTCTGCGGTCTTCCAGCCGCCTCCTTGGCTTGTATCAGGTGGGACAATCCGATGACCGGCACGCGCATCCCGCTCAACTCCACATCGATCCGCTGTTTCCAGGCAGCCTCAAAGTCAATATCGGCGATGTTGGTGATCAGGTCGATGCGGACCGGGGGGACGCCCATCTGGTAAACCAGGTCGCGCGCCTGAAAGTCCCGGGGTTGCACCTGATGGGCAGCCAGCGGCGCTCCATATTTCATCAATGCGTCCCAGACGCGCCGAGCATTCTTAGGCGTGGCTTCGATCCATAAATCAATGTCTTTGGTGGTGCGAATGAATGCGTGAGCGGCGAAGGCGTGGCCGTCCACGATCAGGAATCTAACCTGCTCGTCGATGAAGACACGCAGTAGATCGTGCTGATCCGGGGCTAGGTATCGATTTTCCACTGATTTCCCAGGCTAATCGCGTGAGCGGCCAGACCTCGTTCATTCGCTGCGAAGGGCTCAGATGCGCCTCAGCCACCTCGGGAGGCGGTTCCTGGCCGATGGTAAACTTTTTCACGGGCCAATGTGAGCGGTCGGGCTTCATACACATCGTCCATTATACATCGGCGCCGTACGGATGTTGCGTGAAAACAAGAACCCCTGGCGTCGGAGCTCGCCAGGGGTTCGTCTTGGTCACGGTGAATCGAAGCAAATGAAAACCGCGGAGCCGGTCGGCGCCGCGGCGGTGAAACTTACAGCATGTCCTTGAGGCTCTTGAGCGGACGGATGCGGACGGTCTTGGAGGCGGGCTTGGCCTTGAACATCATTATCTCGCCGGTGAAGGGGTTCTTACCCTGGCGGGCCTTGGTGGCCGGCTTCTTCTTGACGACCATCTTGCACAGCCCGGGCATGGTGAAGATGCCGTTGGACTTGAGGCTCTTCTTGATGACCGGCGACAGTTCGTTGAAGACCGCTGCGACGTCGCGCTTGGCCAGGCCGGTCTTGCTCGCGATTTGCGAATAGATCTCGCTCTTGCTCGGTGATTTAGCCCCTGATTTTTTCGCCATGGTGCTCTCCTAGCAGGTTGGGTGAACATCAATGCTCCCTGACGTTCACGGCACGTCCGTGACTAAGACAGCCGCCGAAACCATTCCGGCGGCGCTTATGGTGGCTCATTCTGCCGAGATTTCCCGCACTTTTCAAACCCCCCGCCAAAAAATCCCTAGAAAAACAGGTATTCACTCCCTATGCCGCTTTGGCAGCCCCCAGCGTGCGCCCCTTTGACACTGGCAGCCCCGGGTGTTCACCACAGCCTCCAAGGCCGCGCCGCTCTGGCATCCGGTTTGCCATTTCACCTGTGGGACGCCGCACGCGCTCCACCAGTGAACCAAATGTAACTTACTGTATTTCAATTGCTTGCATTACCGAGGTGAGACATGAGCAGCAAGATCATCGGCATCGACCTGGGCACCACCAACTCCGTGGTCGCCATCATGGAGGCCGGCTCGCCCAAGGTGCTGATCAACAGCTCCGGCAACCGCATCACCCCCTCCATCGTCGCTTTCACCGATAAAGGCGAACGACTGGTCGGCCAGCCCGCCAAGCACCAGCAAATCACCAAACCGCGCAACACCGTCTTCAGCATCAAGCCCTTCATGGGCCGTCGTCACGGCGAAGTGCAGTCGGAAGAGAAGATCGTGCCCTACGGAATCACCGGCGGCGCCGACGAGCCGGTGAAGGTGCAGGTGCGCGACAAGACCTACACGCCGCAGGAAATCAGCGCCATGGTGCTGGGCGATCTGAAGAAGACCGCGGAAGATTACCTGGGCGAGAAGGTCGATCGCGCCGTCATCACCGTGCCCGCCTATTTCAACGACTCGCAGCGCCAGGCCACCAAGGAAGCCGGCGAAATCGCGGGCCTCAAGGTCGAACGCATCATCAACGAACCGACCGCCGCCGCGCTGGCCTACGGCCTTGATAAAAAGACCAACGAGAAAATCGCGGTCTTCGACCTCGGCGGTGGCACCTTCGATATCTCCATCCTCGACATTGGCGAAGGCGTTTTCGAAGTGCTCTCGACCAACGGCGACACGCACCTGGGCGGCGATGACTGGGACCAGAAACTCATCGACTATCTCGCCGACGAGTTCAAAAAGAAAGAGGGCGTCGATCTGCGCCAGGATGCCATGGCTTTGCAGCGCTTGAAGGAAGCAGCGGAAAAAGCCAAGTGCGAGCTGTCCACCAGCCAGCAGACCACGGTGAACCTGCCCTTCATCACCGCCACCCAGGACGGCCCCAAGCATCTGCAGATCGAACTGACCCGCGCCCGTTTCGAGCAGATCACCGAGGACCTGTTCAAACGCCTGCGCGGTCCCTGTGAAACCGCCATCAAGGATGCCGGGCTGTCGGCCTCACAGATCGACGAGGTCGTGCTGGTCGGCGGCTCAACGCGCATGCCCAAGGCTCAGCAGATCTGCCGCGAAATCTTCGGCAAGGAGCCGGACAAGAGCCTCAACCCCGACGAGGTGGTCGCCATCGGCGCTGCCATCCAGGGCGGCGTGCTCAAGGGCGACGTCCAGGACGTGCTGCTGCTGGACGTTACGCCCCTGTCCCTGGGCATCGAAACACTCGGCGGCGTGATGACCCGGCTGATCGACAAGAACACCACCATCCCCACCGAGAAGAGCCAGGTATTCTCCACCGCCAGCGATAATCAGACCGAGGTGACCATCCACGTGCTCCAGGGTGAGCGCGAGTTCGCTCGTGATAACCGCACGCTGGGTCAGTTCAACCTCACCGGCATCGCCCCCGCCCCGCGCGGCATGCCGCAGGTCGAAGTCACTTTCAAGATCGACGCCAACGGCATCCTCAACGTCCACGCCAAGGACAAGGCCACCAACAAGGAACAGTCCATCGAAATCAAAGGCTCCACCGGCCTCGACTCGGCGGAGATCGAGAAGATGAAGAAGGACGCCGAGTTGCACGCCGCCGAGGACAAGAAGCAACGCGAACTGGTTGACACCCGCAACCAGGCCGAAAACGTCGTCTTTCAGATGCGCAAGCAACTCGAGGAGCACGGCGACAAGGTCACCGCTGAAATCCGCGGCAAGATCGAGTCGTCATTGTCCAACGTCGAAGACAAGATCAAGGGCGATGACGTGACCGCCATCAAGAAGGCCCTCGATCAACTCAACCGTGACGCCCAGGAACTGGGCAAAGCCGTGTACGAATCCGCCGCCGGAAGCGCCCCCGGAAGCTCACCCGCCGGCGACTCCTCCACTTCCGGGGGCGGGGCCGGGGGCGGAACTTCCGGGGGTGATGATGTGATCGATGCCGAGTACAAGGTCAAGGAATAGCTGCTCTCTCAAAGTTGCATAACCTTTGACTCAACCCTGAAGCCCACGGATTGAATCCGTGGGCTTCTTTTTGCATGCGTCCCGCGCAACTGACGTACAATGGACTTACCTCCATTCTTCAACAAAGGGGCTCCCCATGAGCAGATCAACTCTTCCGCTGGTCGCATTGCTTGCGCTGGTTGCTGTTTCTGTTCATGCAGAGGATGGGTACTACGTCCGCACCCTGCGCCAACTGAACCTCAGCGGAGGCGAGATGCCTTCGCAGTTCAATGAATCCTGGTATTACGGTGACATGCCAATCCACATCGTGCTTGACGGCGAGGGCGAGGCGTGGATCAGTTCGGTGGTCGGCGAGAATGACTGGGACAAGCCGTTGGCCGATCGCTGTCGCCTGGCGTTTTGCGTCCCGGCCGGTCAGCCGGTCAGCGGGCGATTGATGTTCTCCAGTCCGCAGATCGACGGCGTCACGACGCTACGCTTCACCATCGCGCCCGAGGATGGCAGCTCTGATGCCCGCGATGACTTTCTGCTGGTCAAGCTCGATCACTACCAGGGCCTGCTGGATCAATCGCTTCCCGGCTCAGCGTGGTTCCGTCACCAGGTGCGATCGATCCGTCAGGCATTGGGCGACAAGGCCCCGTCCCAACCGGCAGAGCAATGGCAGCCCTGGCGGCAGACAGGTGAACTGGTCGATACCTACGCCCTGATCAGCGGCGGACGGGCCATGAGCGAAAACCTCCAGTTGGACCGTGTGCTGCCGCGGACCGATGACGCCGAGCCGACCGTGGCGGTGGACAGCATTGCAGGCATCACCGTGGCGGAGTTCGACTGGAGCGCGCGCATCGCGGGACTTTCCCCGGACCTCGATCCCTTGGCGTCGCTGATTCCCGATGATCAGCACGCCTTGTTTGTGCCGAGTTTCACGGCCCTGATCGACCTGTGGGATGAAAACGACGCGCACGGTTTGCCGGTGCTCGATCTGATGCAGCCGCGCAGCGAAGACGCCATGACCCGCCAGCGCTATCAGCGGCAACTGCTGCTGCCCATGAGCCAGATCGCCAGGCTGCTTGGCCCGCAGGTGATCGCCAGCGTCGCGGTGACCGGCAGCGATCCCTATCTGCCCACCGGCACCGACCTGGCGGTGCTGTTCGAGAGCGACAATCCGGCCGGCCTGTTGAATCTGCTGCTGACGCAGGCGGCCATGCTGGCCAATGTCGAGGCGGGCGTGCAGATCGAAAAAGGCGAGACCGATGGTGTGGCGTACACCGCGTTTCGCTCGCCGGACCGGGCGGTGTGCGCGTACATCGCCGCGGTCGGCGATGCGGTGGTGGTGACCAATTCGCCGGCACAGTTGGCGCGTCTGATCGCCGTGTCGCAGGGCAAGCAGCCCGCCCTGGCTGCGTCGCCCGAGTATGTCTTTTTCCGCGATCGCTATCCGCGCAGCGAAGCGGAAGAGACGGCATTGATCGTCATTTCGGACAAGACCATTCGCCGCTGGTGCGGGCCGCGCTGGCGCATCGGAACCTCGCGTCGCACCCGGGCCGCGGCTGTGCTTTCAGAATTGCAGGCGACCTACATGTTTCAACTGGCGGCCGGCGACGTGAAACCCGGCCCGATCTACTTCGATAAACCACTGCCCGACGCCGGTGATTTGATTCTTGCCGCCGACGGGCCGCGCTCCAGCGTGTACGGTTCACTGGCGTTTCTCACACCCATCGCCGAGTTGAACCTGGACCAGGTGACGCAGCAGGAAGCGCGTGTCTATGAGCAATGGCGGCTGGGCTATGAGCGCAACTGGACGGTCGCCTTCGATCCAATCGCCTTTCGCCTGGTCAAGCGCGAGAACACCTTGCGGGCGGACCTGACCGTGATGCCGTTGATCGCCGGAACGGAATACAGCCAGATCGTGGACTTTTCGGCCGGTGCCTCGCTGGAAGGAACGGCCGGTGATCCGCACGCCGATGCGCTGCTGCACTTCGTGCTGGCGATCAACAAGGAATCGCCCTCTTTCAAGCAGATGACCAACTGGGCCGTCGCCATGGCCCCGCAGTTGCAGGTCGATCCGGTGGGTTGGATGAGTGGCAGCGTGGCGCTCTACCTGGACCGCGATCCGTTCTGGCAGCAGGCGATGGCGGACGATGACCCGCAGGAGTTCGTGGAAAATAACCTTTGGCATCTGCCCGTGGCTTTTTACGCCGAGTCCAACAACGGCCTGAAACTGGCGGCATTCCTGGCCGGCGTCCGCGCCTTCATCGAGCAGTCGGCGCCCGGCATGACCGCATGGGAAACACTCACCTACCACGATACATCCTACGTCAAAGTCAGCGAGGCGCCGCAGTCACGCGCTCAGCGTCAGGCGGAGATCGGCGGAGACTTTGCTTTCTACTACGCAGCCACCGGCAAGGCCCTGATCATCAGCCTCAGCGAAACAGTGTTGCAGCACGCCATCGATCGGCAGTTGGATGGTCCCGGTGACAACGGCGCCCCGCCCTGGCTCGGCAGCAACTTCGCGGTGCATGCCGACGCCGACGTGGTGCCGCTGCTGTCGCAGGTGATGGGTGAAGGCTATCAAGGACAGTTGCAGCAACAGGCCTTCGCCAACCTGCCCATCCTCAACGAGTGGAGGCGGCTGTATCCTGATCAGGACCCGGTCAAGCTGCACCAGCGCTTGTGGCACATGCGCCTGATCAGCCCCGGCGGCGGCAGCTACGAGTGGAACGAGCAGGACCAGACCATGCAGTCGGTCATCTTCGGCCACCCCGGCGCGCCCAAAGAAGGTCCCGCCACGATGCAGGCACTGCAGGGCATTCGGGCTGGGGATTTCGGCGTGACGCTCGACGACGGCGGCCTGCACGCGGCGATCGAGCTGGACATGACGCCGCCGCAGCCCTGACCTCCGCCCCCGGAAGATTCACCAGAAGCTGCCCCCCCCAGCGACGTAGCCCACGGCGTGTCGCCGTGGGTTTCTGTTATCGCAGCCCTGACACACGGAACGATTCATGCGTTGACAGCAGCACAGCGGTGTTAGACCATGCTCGTCATGAACCGTCACTTGTATTGCCTGTGGTTGCTGGCCGGCCTGCTGGTGGTCGGCGGTTGCACTTCGCCCTGGCAGGACCCCGAGGCCATGGTCGGCTATCAGCATCGCAACTACGGCTATCTCAAACATCTCTATCCTGTCGGCACGCCGCGCCAGGACGTGATCGAGAGCAGTGTCGGCATTCAGGAGGCTCACATCGACCTGCCCATGAGCGGCGTGGACCTCGAACTCTATGGCGACACGGACATCGGTGTCGATCTTGAATTGTTCACCCGCACCGTCCGCCGCGCCACCGGCCAGGATCCGCACAGCGTGGATGTGCTCAAGTTCTTCGGCGGCAGCTCCGCCCTGGGCATCGAGGCGCATTACGTTTTCTATGACGAGAATGATTGTGTGCTCTACGCTCTGGGCTCGCCCTGGGAAGACTGACCTGAGCGCGGCGGAGGCCGGTTTACCGGCCGTCAAACCCATCTCATCGCATTTCACAACGGAGAACCGAACCTTGCGATTTCAGAATTGGTGGCAACTGGCACTGGCGACAGGCTCTGTGTTGTTAATGTCGTTCTCCGCTCTGGCCCAGTCGCAGGCCGATCACTTGCGCTGTGAATACCGAAGCGCCCCGCTGGGCATCGATGCAGCGCAGCCGCGCCTTTCCTGGCAGATGAACGATCCGCGCCGCGGGGTTGCTCAGTCCGCCTATCAGGTGCTGGTCGCTTCCTCGCCTGACCAGCTCGCGGCCGACCAGGCGGATCTCTGGGACAGCGGCAAAGTTGAGACCGACCAGTGCAATGCCGTCGTTTATGCCGGTAAGCCGTTGACCAGTCGCGCCGCTTGCTGGTGGAAGGTTCGCCTGTGGGACGAGCAGGGCAACCCAGGCCCCTGGAGCGAGTCCACCCGCTGGACGATGGGCCTGCTGGAAAAAAGCGATTGGCAAGCAAAGTGGATCACGCATCAGCCGAAGATCGACGACGCGGAAGCGGCTGAGTACGGCGCTTCGCTGGAAGACTGCTCCTGGTACTGGTTTCCCGAAGCCGCGGGCGATCCCATGTCCAAGGCCCCACAAGGCCAGCGCGTGTTTCGTCGCGTGCTGGAATTGCCCGCTGATACCGCGATCGCCCGCGCTACCGCCACCGTCACCGCGGATGACCTGGTGACCATGCTGCTGGTCAACGGTCAACGTTTCGAGCCCACCGGCGTGCGGCAGAATCACTTGCGGGCGCCCAAGATGTTCGACATCACCACGGCCCTGAAGTCCGGGCCCAATGCCCTGGCGCTGATCGCACAGAACGAGAAGCCTTCGCGAGCAGGCGCAGCGGGCAAGTTCGTTATCCTGCTGGCCGACGGCCGGGTCATCACGCAGCAACTGGATGAAAGCTGGCGCTGCAGCGATCAGGAGCCGGACCACTGGTTCAGCGCCGACTTCGATGATTCATCGTGGCCGGCTCCGCGCCGCCTGGCGGCCATGGGCGAACCGCCATGGAATTGGCTGACCCACGGCAACATCCTCGATCCCTGCCCCTATCTGCGCCGCGATTTCGATATCGACAAAACTGTGCGCCGTGCGATGGTGTACGTCACGGCTCGCGGGTTCTACGAGCTGCACATCAACGGCCGCACCGTCAGCGAAGATCAGTTCAGTCCCGGCTGGTCCGACTTCAACAAACGCATCTACTATCAGACTTACGACGTGACCGATTTGCTCCAACAGGGTGACAATGCCGTGGGCGCGGTGCTCGCCCCGGGCTGGTACGCGGGCCACGTCGGTTTCCAGGGCGCCTTCCGCTACGGCCGCACCTTATCGCTGCTGGCGCAACTGGAAATTGAATTCGCCGACGGCTCGAAACAGGTGATCGCCAGCGATGAGTCCTGGCGCGGCAGCCAGGGCCCGATCCGCGGCTCCGACATGCAGATGGGTGAACTTTACGATGCCACGCGCAGCCAGATCGGCTGGGACGCGCCCGGTTTCGATGACGCCCGGTGGAGCGCTGTCACCGTGGAGCCCGCCACCGAGGCTGCCATCGAAGCGCATCCCGGCGTGCCCGTGCGCCGCACCGGCGAGCTGACTCCGCTCAGCAGCAGACAGATCGCGCCGGGCTGCTGGATTTACGACTTGGGCCAGAACTTCGCCGGCCGCCTGCGCCTGCAAGGTGCGTTGCCTGCCGGGACGAAACTCGTGCTGCGCCATGCCGAGATATTGAATCCCGACGGCACGCTCTACACCGAGAACCTGCGAACCGCCCTGGCCACCGATCACTACGTCGCGGCCGGCGGCCAATTCACATGGGAGCCGACCTTCACCTTCCACGGCTTCCGCTACGCTGAAATTGCCGGCCTTCCAGATGATGTGGACCTGACGGTCACCGGCATCGCGCTCAACAGTGATACGCCGCAGGTCGGCTTCTTCGAGTGCTCCAGCCCGCTGGTCAACCAGCTTGTCAGCAACATCCTCTGGACCCAGCGGGCCAACTTCATCGAAATCCCCACCGATTGCCCGCAGCGCGATGAACGACTCGGGTGGACCGGCGACGCCCAGATCTTCATCCCCACCGCCAACTGGAACATGGACGTCAGCGCATTCTTCACCAAGTGGCTGATCGATCTCGACGACGGCCAGAACGCCGAGGGCGCTTATCCCAACGTCGCGCCCACCGGCGGGATGACCGGCTACGGCGTCGCGGCGTGGGGCGATGCGGGTGTCATCTGCCCCTGGGTCATGTACCAGTTCACCAACGACACACGCTATCTCGAAGACCACTTCGACAACATGGTCCGTTGGGTCGAGTACTGCCGCAACAACAGCGACAAGCTGCTGCGGCCGGCCGCAGGCTTCGGCGAATGGCTCTCAATCAATGCTGACACGCCCAAGGACGTGCTGGCCACCGCCTACTTCGCGCTGAGCACGCACCTGGTCGCCAGGTCCGCAGCCGTGCTCGGATGTGATGAGGATGCCGCCAAATACGAGCAGCTTTTCCAGCAGATTCGCAAAGCATTCAACGACGCATACGTCACACCTGACGGCCGGGTCAAGGGTGACACGCAGGCTTGTTATCTGATGGCCCTGAACTTTGATTTATTGCCCGATGAACTTCGCGACAAGACGGCTGCGCTTCTGATCGAAGACGTCCGCAGCCGCGACTGGCACCTGTCCACCGGGTTCATCGGCGTCGGCTTCTCACTGCCTGCGCTGACTGCGATCGGCCGCAATGACGTGGCCTATCGCCTGCTGCTCAACGAAACCTTCCCTTCGTGGGGCTACTCCATTCGCCAGGGCGCCACCAGCATCTGGGAGCGCTGGGACGGCTGGACCGAGGACAAGGGCTTCCAGACGCCGCAGATGAATTCGTTCGCTCACTATGCCTTCGGCTCCGTCGGCAACTGGCTCTACAGCGCCGTCGCAGGCATCGAGTCCGACGGTCCCGGCTTTGCCCGCATCAAGATTCATCCCCGCCTGGCCAACCCCGTCGAGCGCCCTGCCGGCAGCGGATTGACCTGGGCCAAGGCCTCCTACCGCAGCGTGCGCGGCCAGATCGAAAGCGCCTGGCACATCGCTGACAACCGCTTCGAACTGAACATCACCATCCCAGCCAACACGGTCGCCACCGTGTATATCCCAACCGCTGACGCTTCCACCGTCACCGAGTCCGGCCATGCCGCGGTTGAGTCTGAAGGCGTGCGCTTCCTGCGCATGGAAGGCAGCGCGGCGCTGTATGAAGTGAAGGCCGGGCGCTACAGTTTTGCAGCGCCGTGGACACAGTCGGCGGTAAAATGAGCGGGCAAATCACTGACATCTCATAAAGGATGACTGCCATGTCCAAGCAAATCATCTTTGTTTCCATCGTGTTTTCAGTCGTGTGCGCCGGTACAACATTTGCACAGAACGATCAGACCTTGCGTCTGAGACTGCTGGAGGTGCGCGATCCGGGCATTAACAATGAGGTCGCTTTCACCATGCTCATCCCCGTGGACTGGCAGACGACCGGCGGCGTGGAATGGCGGCAGAATCAGTCGAACCTGGCCACCACGCACATGGTCGTCAGTTCGCCCGACGGCCAGGTGGCGCTGGAGTTTTTCCCGGTCGTGCCCTGCAACTGGACCGAAGGTGGTATTGCGGGTTTTCCCGTGGGCAGCAATTACCTGGGCAACATCATTTATCCGCCGCTGACCGACGCAGCCCAATACATCGGCGAAGCGCTGCTGCCGTTTTATCGCCAGGGTATCGAGCCACAGATGATCGAGCGCGAGCCGCTGCCGGCCGTGGCCCAGGCGATCACGCAGGTGGTGGCTGAGCCGAACGTGCAGAAACTGGTGGTCGCCGAGCGCGTGCGCATCGGTTACGCCTGGAACGGGCAGGATTATCAGGAGGATTATTACGTCGCGCTGGTTTTCGCCACCGGCCCCATGCTGCCCGGCACCACGTTCTGGCAGGCCCATCAGCAGTACGCCTTTCGCGCCCCGGCCGGGCAGCTCGATCAGTATGCGCCGCTGCTGAACGCCATGGTCAGTTCCATCCGCGTGCAGCCGCAGTGGTTTGCCGGCTACCGCTACGTGGTGCAGTTGTGGCAGCAGAACCAGATGCAGGCGATCCATAATGCCGGTGAATTGAGCCGGCGTATCGCTCAGAACAGCGACGAGATCATGCGCATGAACCAGGAGGCCTACGAAAACCAGCAGCGCAGCAGCGACCGCATCGCCCGTCAATGGAGCGAAACGATCCGCGGCGTCGAGACTTATCACGATCCTTTCGCCGACCGTGACGTGGAACTGCCCAACGAGTACAAGGACGTGTGGGTGAATCCCAACGGCGAGTACCTCCTGTCCAACGACGTGAACTTCAACCCCAACGAGACGGGCGACACGCAGCAGTGGCAGCGGGCGGCCGTGGCGCCGGATTGACGGCTGTTGCGGTTACTGCGTTTTCTGCGGGTTTTCCCACAGAATGTTCCAGAGGCCGTAGTTCTGCTCGAAGCGATAGATCGGCTCGTAACCCGCTTCGTGCATGATCGCCCTGGACGTCTCATCCTCGCTGGAGATCACGAAGCGGCCGCCGCGCTGGGCGAGATTCTCCGGGCTCGTGCCGTAGACCACGCGCAGCGAATACAGGTGCAACTCTTCGTTGATCGAGCGTTTCTGGCCTTCGAGCCACAGCATGGTCAGCGGGTGATCGCCCGCCAAAGCGTCCACATGCTCAGCATAGGGCCGCAGTTCGTTGGCGTGGCGCGGCAGGGACAGATAGGCGGACCACATGAGCGTGGTGAACGCCAGCGCCCAGCCCGCCGTGGCCAGCGCGGCTGCCAGCGGTCGCCATTGCCAGTGCCAGCGCACGCCCATGGCCACGATGGCCAACATGGCGACACTGGCGCACACGGCGATCGTCCAGGTGGCTGCGCCGTTGATGTCCGGGCGCAGCACCAGCATCAGCGGATACGCCACACTCGCCACCGCCAGAGCTGACCAGTGCGGCACGCTCAGCAGGTTGATGCCCTCATCGCGTTCGCCGCGATCGGCCTGGCGCTGGTTCTGAGTCCACAATTGCCCGATCAACAGCGCCGCCGCAGCCATGGCGGGCAGAATGTAGCGCTGCTGCTTGGCGCCGGGAATGGTGAAGAAGACGAAGATGGCGACGAACCACCACCATGCAGCCAGCAGCCGCCGGCGCTGTTCGCGGACCGGCTTGGTCCACGGCAGAACAAGCCCGCCAATCAGCCACATCGTCCACGGCGCGACCATAGCCAGGACCACGACGTAGTAGTAGATCTGGTTCGCTTTGTCGCGCTGGGCCTCAGCTTCGGTCATCCACACCTTCATCGCCCCCGGCACGGTGCGCACGATCCACACGTACCACGGCCCAATCATGGCGCAGGCGATCAGCAGCGCCGCGATCATCCATAGCACGTTCTGCTTCCAGTTGGTCTTGCGGCACCAGACGAAGATCACCCACGGAATCAGCGTCACCACCAGGGCCAGCGGTCCCTTGGCGTACCACGCCAGCCCCAATGCAGCGCCGGCAATGATCCAACCAATCACGCGCCTGATTTTGCCACTTTCGGGGGCCGTGATGGCCCACGCTACGCCGGCAACCGACAGCGCCGACCAGCCGGCCATGTGGATGTCGTACTGTGCGGTCATGCCTTCGCGCTGCACGAACCACATGGTGCCGACCGCCAGCGACGAGACGACCGCCAGTCTTCCGCCCTCCCAGCTCAGGCCGATCCAATACACCGCGCCGATCAGCACCAAATACATGGCCACCGCCACCAGCCGCCCCCGGAAGATGAAATCCTGCGCGGTGGCTTGATTACTATCCAGTCCGGTGAACGCCAGCAGGTTCAGCCACACCGCGCCGGGTGGCTTGGTGATGCGGGGCTGAAGGTTGCGCGTGGGCAGCAGCCAGGCGTGCGGATCGGCTTCGAGGTTGTTCTTGATCGAGCCGTGCTGGCGCAGGTACGTTTCCTGCGACGTCATCACGGTGATGTTTTCCATGGTGCGACCGGAATCGGTTGCGCCCAGCTTCACCAGCATCGGGGGCAGACAGAGCAGCCAGATCAGCAGCAGGCCGCCCCAGGCGCGGCCGGCGCCGATTGCTCGTGGACTGCTCTGTAAGATGGGCTCATTCATGATGCGGCATTATCGACTGTTCGATATGATCTGCAACCTGTTTGGCTGTGGTATGATGACTGGACCATTCACTTCTCAGCAGGTTCCATCATGACGCGATTCACCGCCGCAGCATGTTGTCTGATACTTCTGTTGTCCTGTCGGAGTGCGTGGTGCCAGTCACTGGTCGTGTTGCATGTCGCACCCGAGGCAGTCGGTGACGGGAATGGCTCCACGGAATCGAATGCCGCGAAGTTTGATGATCCAGCCTTATGGAAGCTGGCGCAGCAGTCGCTCGGTAGCAGCCCGGTCGAGGTCGTTTTCGCCGACGGAAAATACCTGTTCGCACCCACGCTGCTGCTGGAGAAGATGGGAAGCGATGAACATCGCCTGACCCTGCGGGCCGCCACTACAGGCAACGTGGTCATTCGTGAAGATCCGTCCGACACGGCCGAGCGCAATCCGCTGCTGCACCTGAAGGATTGCCGCAACATGACCATGCGCGGGCTGATGATCACCGGCGACGCTCATTGCGGGCAGGGCATCTTCGTGGACAACTCCAGCGCCATCCTCATCGAGCAATGCCGCTGGATCGATTTCACCGGGGCTTACTACAGCGGCGTCTCAGTCACCGGGGCGCGGGCGATCAACGTCGTACTGCGCGACTGCGAATTCAATCGCCTCGGCCAGGACAGCCACGCTCACATGGTTTACACCGCTTATGAACCGTCGCACGTCAAACTCATCAACTGCACCTTCATCGACAGTGCCGGCGACTACGTGCGCTTCCGCGATCGCAGCGACTTCGGCGTGGTGTACGGCTGCACGTTCCGATCCACGGGCACGTACCACAATGGGCACATGCCCATGATCGCCGTGCCGCTGTTTAACGATGACAATCCAGCCGCCAATGTCGAAAGACCAAGGTACGAATACTTCGGCACCAACTTCCTGATAGCCGGCAACACGTTCATCTATGAAAACGCTGAGCAGACGCGTGAAGGCTGGGGGGCGCGCTACGCATTGATCTTCCATCACAGCGGCTACGATCCGCCCGGCCGCCGGCACCTGCTGACGCCCCAAGAGGCCGACCTGCTGGAGCATGGCACGGTCGAGCAGCGCAAAGAGTTGATGCGGCGCAATCTCGGCATCGAGATAGACAGCGTGCGCATGTTCGACAACACATATGAGAATGTCGCGTCCCAGGCGGTGTATCGCGCTTATGCCAGTTATGGTGCGGTGGATCGCGGGTGGTCCGGCATCATCGACATCACGGACCTGCTCAACAGCGATCCGGTGGTGCACAGCGCCCAGGAAGCGATCGACTATTTCGACACCGGCAAGGATATGGAGACGTCGCCATGAACTGCACGGTGCAGTTGTGCGTTTAGCTGCGAAGCTTGCTCCGCGTAGGGCGAGCAAGCTCGCCCGCTAAACGGATGCGGTCATCGCCGCTCAGTTCAGCAATCCCTCGACCACCTCGGCTGGCCACTTGTCGCTGAGCGAGCGGCGGTCCTCCTCGGTCGTCACGTTCAGCAGCACCAGACGTGACTTGGGACCGCCCTCGACTTTCTGATCGTCGGGCACCGGCTCGGTGAAGCAAAGCTCGTCGGCGTTGCGCCACACCGGCTGCGTGCGCCCGGCGTCGCTGTCCTCTTTCGTCTGCACCGAGCGCACGTTGCCGTCGGCTATATCCATCACCAACACGCGGCCCTTTTCGCCCAGAAACGCCACGTGCTTCTCATCGGGACTGACCGCAAACGTCCACATGGCATCGCCGAGATTCGACTCCTGACTGCGCGGCACCAGGCGGGCCACCGTGGCCCGCTTGCCCGGATTGATGCTGAAAAGCAGGTTTTTTTCGTTCACGTCGTCCGGCGTGGTGGGCAGTTGCACTTCGTTGCTGTTAAAGAGAATCCGCCCATCGCGGAGGCAACAGACGCGCGTCAAATCGCTCATCATCAGACCCGCTAGTTCCTTGACTTGCGCATTTTCGGCCAGCAGTTGACCCTCAGTATCGCATACCGCCCGGCTGACCAACAGGCTGACAAGAGTATTGTTGCCTGCATCCATGTTTTCGGCTGGTTTGCAATAGACCACGTTCGTGCCGTCAGCGGTCCAGTCGGGGTACAGGGCGGTGCTCTTTTCCAGCACCTGCGCCTGCGGTTGCTGATCCGGCGCGATCAGCCATAGTTCGACGATGCGCTGTTCGTTGTCCTGTCCGAACGGGTTGCCGGTGGTCAGGATCATGGCCTTGTCGTGCGAAGCGATGCGCAGGCCGAAGACCTGGTTTAATCCTGTCCAGACGGCCGTATCGAGCGCGATCTTGTCGTCGGTTGCCTCGCCGATGCGCACGGCATGCAGGGTTACCTTGCTCGGATCGGCCAGCACCTCGGCAGGCACGTTGGGCGCCTCGGTGTCGCGCAGGTAGAGCTTGATGGCAGCCACCTCGTTGGGCGAAACCAGATCACGCTCCTTCAGCTTGTTGATGCGATCGTTCCATTGATCGGCCGACTGCAGATCGGCGGACAACTGTCTGGCGATCTCCACCAGAGCATCGCGCTGGGTTTCGGTCAGCGCTGCGGCGATCTCGTCCCATTGATCCACTTCGGTTTCCTGCACCGCGGCCAGACGCTTGCCGTCGGAGAACCACTCGGCGGCACTAACGCCGGGCGCCAGCAGCGACGAGAGTTTGCCGTCAGCATCGCACAGGTACAGACCCTTCTCGCCGATGATGGCGGCCTGACTGCCGTCGGGCGACCAGCTCACGCGCTTGGGCACGCAGCCGGCGATCCACAGGGTTGCGATCAGAAATAGCAGAATGGCCTGGGTTTTTGTCATGGCGTTTAGCCTCCGAAGATTCGGTTGAAGGTTTGTCTGTTCCGTGAAGATTCCGGCCGCTCGCTGGTTTGCGCCTGTTGCAGGCGCTGCTGCCAGTGTTGGCGGGACCAAAGCGAGTTGGATTGCTGATCGGCGGTCTGTTCGGTGGCGCTGGCCAGCCAGGCATCGAACGCGGCCACGTGTGTGTGTTGTGGGGAAGCGGGCGAAGACCAGAGGCCGAAGGTCAGTCCCAGAATCAGGCAGGCTGCCATCGCCAGGCCAACACCCATGTGCTGCCGCCATGCCGCACGGCGCAGCACGGTGATCGCATCGAATGAGGGGATATCAGGCTCGACCTGCCGGCGCAACGCAGCCCGGGCCAGGTGCATGCAATCATTGGTCGCTTCGACCAGTGCCCGATGCTGCGGCTGAACGGACAGGTGGGCTGCAAGCAACTGCTCCAGGTCGTCGTTCCATTCGCCGGCTGCACGATCGGCAGCGATCCGCTCCAGCGTCTGTTCATCCAGCACAACATTCGCATCGCTCGCATCGTTCACGTCACGGCTCCTTGTTCGCCTCCGCGGCTTTCTGTCGCAGCGTTCTGACCGCGTGGTGCAATCGGCTGCGCACGGTGCCGACAGGCAGATCCAGCACGCCGGCGATCTGTTCGTAACTCAATTCCTCGTGCAGACGCAGCTCCAATACCTGGCGGTGAATCGGTGACAGTTCGCTGATCCATCGCTGCATGTCCGCCAGCCTCGGGTCATCCGTCGCGGCGGCCTGGGCCGGAACATCCGCACCCAGCGTCTGCGTCACCCGGCGGCGGCGGATGGCGCTGACGCTGCGGTTGCGGGCGATGGTCAACAGCCAGGCCTTGGCCGACGCGGCCCGCAGCAGGGCGTTGCGCCCGCGCCAGGCGTGCAGGAACGTTTCCTGCCACAGGTCCTGGGCGTCCTGCGAGCGATGGCGGGCGCACAGGTAGCGCCACACGGCATGTCCGTGGCGCTGGTAAAGCTCAAGAAACTGTTCCTGTTCACCCATGGCCGTCGCCGCGGAACAAGAAGTAGCCGCTACTGACTGTATAGTCGCAGCCGGGCCATGAAAAGTTCACGCGACTCTGAGCCGGGCACTGCGTGCCCGGACCGGACTCACAGAGTCCGGCTCGGACGGCCCGGAGCGTCACTCTTGTGCGATCGCTTCAGGGCAGCACGTCGGCGAAACGGTGGAAGGTCAGGAAGTCAGCGTCGTGATAGTTGTGAGCCGGGCCGATCGCGTCGGGAAAGGCCGTGCGGCAGGCGGCAATGATGTCGCGGCCGTCGAACTGCCAGTCGAGGTACTGAAAGCCAATGTGCTGCACGTCGGACAGGTCCTTGATGACCACGCGCTCGACCGTCCAGTTGATCAGGTCAGGCGACTGCATGATGGCCACTTGGTTGCGGATGTGCGCGGGGCGGCGATCGGTCTGGTAGTTCTCCTCGTTAACGATGCTGGCCACGGTCCAGTAGGTGTTGGTCTGCGCGTTGAAGCGGATGTTGAACTTCTTGGCGGCGCCGGGCATGGGGTGAATGTCGCGCGAGGCGTTGAACTCCATGTTGTGTTCATCCACGACGTGCAGGTGGGCCGCGACCTCCCGCTCACCGTTGCCGACATCGACGCGCATGATGTTGAGCACCTGGCCGTCGGGCGCAGCCACCGCGTTGCCTTCCAGCCAGCCGTTGAAGCCGACCTTGCCCGCCAGCCATGACTTGTCGTTGCGCAGCCAATTGGTGTGCGTCCAGTTGTCAGCGTTGAGCAGGTCGCTGTCCACGGGCGCGCTGCACATGCCGGCCCGGAACTGCGTGGCCCAGGTTTGGCCGCGCTCGATGGCTTCATAGGCCCGCCAGATGCGACCGTTGTGGATGAGCATGGGCATGGAGGAGGTGTGGTAGCCGTACTGTTGATCGCTGCGTTTAAGCAGGCCGGTGGATTCATCTTTCGGCTCGGTCCAGGTGACGCCGCCGTCAGCGGACTTGCGGATGACCAGATCGCCCAGGGCCGCGGACGTGCCGAACAGATAAAGCTCATCGTCATGCACGAAGAGATTGGACCAGTACTGGCCCTTGACGGTGGCGATCTTCTGCCAGGTCAAGCCGCGATCGGATGAGCGAAAGACAGGCGTGGTCCCACCTCCGAACTCACCGGAGTTGGGCCCGAACAGATCGTGCGAAGCGACGTAATCACCATCGGGCAGGATGGCGATGGAAGGTGACCCGACGTAAATGCCGCCGTCGCTGGGCAGATGATCGATGATGACGCCATGGCCGGGAATGGTGATGTCATTGGCGTCGGTATTTTGTGCGGTGGCGATGGAAGCGAAGCTGACCGCCAGCAGTGCGATCAGGCTGAGACCAGTGTGGCAGAACATGGTGTGCGTCTCCAATTAGTCCCGGCCTTGGCCGGGGTGCCTTGCAGACCCCGGCCAAGGCCGGGGCTATGTGAATTACCCGCGCCGGCGCAGAACCCAGGTCACGGTCAGGCCGAGCAACATCAGGCTCGCCGGCTCAGGAACCCCCGCCCCCGGAAGTTGAGCCAGCGCTTCGTCGAACGCCAAATCCAAACCGGCGCCGTGGCCCCAATTGTCCCCGATGATCTGCAGGTCCGCCAGGTTCACGACGCCGTCGCCGTTGAAGTCAGCCTTGTCCCAGTCAGCGTCGCCTTGTCCCCAGTGGTCGCCGAGGATCTGCAGGTCGGCCAGATTGACCAGGCCGTCGGCGTTGGCGTCGCCGGGCGTGAGCAGGGCGCTGTAGCTGATACGGTGGAAAGTGAAGAAGTTGGCATTGTGATAGTTGTCCGCGCCGCTCAGGCCGTCGGGATAAGCCGTGCGCGAGACGATGACGATCTTGCTGCCATCGAACTGCCAGTCCATGTACTGGAAACCGATATGCTCAACGTCAGAGAGGTCTTCGACGATGATCTGCTCGACATTCCAACTGCCGAGGTCATCCGAGGACATCAGGGCCATGATGTTGCGGATCTCACCGGGCTTGCGGGTGGGTGAGTAATTGGCCGGCGTCACGATGCTGGCGACGGTGATGTATTTGTCAGCCGCAGCGCTGTAACGGATGGTGAATTTCTTGGCCCCGCCGGGCATGGTGTAGATGTCGCCGGAGTTGAAGGTGAGCGACGAAGGCGATTGCACGCGGGCGGTCGCGCCTTTTTCCACGTCGCCGGCATCGACGTCCACGCGCAGGACGTTGACCACGTTGCCGTCACGATCGACCACCGCATTTCCCTCCAGCCAACCGTTGAAACCGCTGCCGGGCAGCCAGTTGGTGTTGCTGACGAGCATATTGCTGATGGTCCAGTTGGCGGCATCGAGCAGGTTGCTGTCGATCGGCGCGCTCATCATGCCGGCCCGCAGTTCACCGGGCCAGCCGGTGGAAGCGGTGTTGCCATTGTCTTCAAACGCCCGCCAGATGCGGCCGTCGGCGATGACCATAGGCACGGAGGAGGTGTGATAGCCCAGTTCGCTGGTGGCAGCCTTGAGCAGGCCGTTGGTTGAATTGGTGGGCGCGGTCCACAGCGCGCCGCCGTCAGGCGACTTGCGGATGATCAGGTTTCCAAAGCCTTCGTTGACGCCAAGGATGTAGAGATCATCGCCGTGGACGAAGAGGTTGGACCAGTATTGGCCGTTAATGGTGCGGATCAGCGACCAGGTCTGGCCCTTGTCGGTGGAGCGGAAGATCTCGGTGACACCCACGCCGTTGACCTGGCCTTTGGGCCCGAAGAAATCGTGCGAGGCGACGTACGTGCCGTCCGGCAGAATCGCCAGCGAAGGCGAGCCGATGTATCGCTCACTGGAGGCCGGGGAATGCGTGATGACCACGCCCGGAACTGTAACGCCGTTGAAGACGGTGGTCTGAGCGGAGACCGGCTGCGAGAGCACGAGCGCCATCAGTGACAGAAGCGGCGCGGCAGTATGGACGAGGGTGAACCAACTCATGCGACAAACTCTCATTGCGCGTGCCTTCTGAACCCTCTCCCCCTGGGAGAGGGCAGGGTGAGGGCGGATTGACCAAGGGCGTGTTTCGACGATGACGCTCATAGAAACTCGGCCCTCACCCCAACCCTCTCCCAAAGGGAGAGGGGGTTATCAAGCCGTCTCTCACGGTTGAGCCGGCAGCAGATAATTGCGACTGAAAGCATTGGGCACGTACACGGGGATCAGCCGCTCATCATTGCCGGCGTAAGCGGCGGCCGAGCCGTCGCGCAGGGCGTAGTTGGCGGTGAGACGGGGGCGAGGGTCCTCGGAAAACGTGCCGAAATAGTAGCTGTCGGTGTAATCTGTAGGGCTGCTGCCCTGATGCTGATTCAACGTGAAGCCGCCGGCGTTATTCTCGTGGTTGATCACGTAGGAGAGGCCGTTGGCCAGCATGACGTCGCCGGCGATGACTTGCATCCTGTGCCCGTCGTAAAGCCACTGGTCCTCGGTGCGCGTCCAGCGCTTTTTGGTGTTGAAGCGCAAGCCGTCGAAGTCCATCCAGAAACCGGGAGTCAGGACGTAGTTGACGTAAACGCGCTGCTCACCCCACGGAATCGCGGCCAGACTGCGATCGACTTCGGGACAGAACGGGCATTGCATGAAGTTGATGTCACTGACGTAGTACAAGTAGAGCTGGCGCAAATCGGTGGGGCCACCGCTGCCGGTGAGGTTGCGGCTGATCTGGTTGGGGTAGTACCAGGTGCCGGTGGTGGCTTCCACCAGGTGCACGGGCAGGCGGCCCTCATCGGCCTGGTAGCCCAGCATGGCCACACCGACCTGGTGCAGATTGGACAGGCACTTGGCGTTCATCGCTGTATCGCGCGATTTGCGCAGGGCCGGCAGCAGGATGGAGATCAGCAGGGCGATGATGCTGATGACCACCAGCAACTCGATGAGGGTGAAACCATGCAGGGACTTGCGACGTGGCATAGTGGCATCTCCATATAGCCCCGGCCTTGGCCGGGGTTTTCAAGGCGCCCCAGCCAAGGCCGGGGCTATGTGATTTACCCGCGCCGATACAGCATCAACAATCCACCCGCGCCCAGCAGTCCCAGCGCGGCCGGCTCGGGCACGGGCACCGCTTCGCCATAGGTCGTGGCCAGACGGTATTCATCGAAGTAGGCGGCAAAGCCCGAAAGCGTGCCCGACCAGAAGGTCACCTTGCCCACGTTGTCAGTGACGTTGGCATTGGTGATCGCATACTGCCAACTGACCGGCTCGCCAGCGGGGATGTCGGCCCCGTCGCTATAAACGTTGGCGTACATCTCATCGGGTGAGCCGTTGTTGAGCACGATCTTGATGACGAAGAAGTAGGGGTTCTCGCTGTTGGCGTCGCCGCCGACGTCGGTGGTGCCGCCCTGGGCAATGATGCCGTGGGTCTGCGAGCTGGTGGTGGTGCCGCGCATGACCTGGACGAACCCGGTGCTGCCGCCGCGCAGGTGAGCATCAGCCCACTGGCCGGAGGTGCCGGTGGGATTGAAACCGGTGCGCTTGACCAGGTAGCTCATGTAAAGAGTCTGAGCGACGCTGGTGTCGATGGTGGTGAAGTTGCGGTTGGTGGTGGAGGTGCCGGCAATGTGTCCCCCGCTGACGGCAAAGGGCATGTTGGGCAGCGTCAAAGAGCTGGCGGTGACGGCATAGCTGGAGCCGGACCAGCCGTCGGTCCAATCACCCGAGCCGCCAGACAAACCGGTGATGGGCCCGGAGGCGTAATCGAACGGCTCGTACAACAGCAGATCAGCCGAAGCCGACGCGGCGAAAAACAAACCTGCTGTCATCACCACGGTCGCTTGCATGATTCGTTGCATCTTCATTTCTCCTCATTGCCTGGGGGTGAACTTGTCACGTCAGGATGTTGTGGTGTTACGCGCGGGTGCGCCGTCGCAGCAGGCCCGCGGCCGCCAGGCCCAGCAGACACAGCGAGGCCGGCTCGGGAATGGCCACGCCGGCCAGGGCTTCATCAAAACTCAGATCGCCGCCGACGCCGAAGCCCCAGTTGTCGCCGAGGATCTGAAGGTCCGCGAGATTGACGATGCTGTCACCGGTGAAGTCAGCCTCGGCCCAGGTGGCAGTGGTCGATTGCCAGTTGTCGCCGAGGATTTGCAGGTCGGAAAGGTTCACCAGCCCATCGCCGTTGGCGTCGCCGGGATGGAAGCTGGCGGGCACGGGCACCGCTTCGTCGTAAGTGGTGGCCATGCGGATTTCGTCGAACTGGGCGCTGAAGCCGGGCACCGCGCCCAGACCGGACCAGAAGGTCACCTTCATGATGTCATCGACCAGGTTGGCGTTGGTGACCGCCAGGTCCCAGTTGACCGGCTCTGCCGAAGGAATGGCGGCGCCGTCAGTGTAGATGTTGGCATACAGCGTGTCGTCGTTATCGCCGGCGCCGATGTTGACCTTGAGAACCCAGAAGGAAACGTTTTCGTTGTCAGCCACATCGGGATCAGCCAGATCGGTGGTGCCGCCTTCAGCCAGCAGTCCGTAGGTGCCGCTGCTGGTGTTACTGCCGCGCAGAATCTGGACGAAGCCGGTGCTGCCGCCACGCAGATTCATGTCAGCCCACTGACTGCTGGTGGCTTCCGGATCGACGTTGGTGCGCGAGACGAGCCAACTGCAGTAGTAGGTGGCAGCCACGGAGGTGTCGATGGTGGTGAAGTTGCGGTTGGTGGTGGATGTGCCGGAGATGTGTCCGCCGACGGTGGCGAAAGGCAGGTTGGGAATGGTCAGCGAGCCGGCCACGACCGAGTAGTTGGTGCCGGACCACGCATCCGTCCACGTGCCCTCACCGCCGGCATAGCCGACGATCACTCCGGGTGCGTAGTCGAAGCCATCATAAATCACCAGTTCAGCGGAAACCGATGTGCTCAAAACAGTAGCAGCCAGCAGACAGATCAGGGTTTGCGAGCGTTGCAGCATGTCCGTTTCTCCTGTGTTCTTTGAGGTGTCGGAGTAGGTTGCGACGATTTCGATCTTACATGATTCACGAAAAACGTCAACTGTAATACATGAATCAATACAAATATATTTGCATGAATCAGCGTGAATAATCAATATGAATTTTATCAAACTGGGCGTATTTGCCTTTTTGTCTTGCCTTGGTAGTTAGAATCGGTATTAATTCAAGTATGGACTTGAGAAGATTACGAGATTTTTTCTGAATCTTTTCAGAATCATCACTTGCTAGAAGGGCTCTACGCCGGTATCTTTAGGGGTATGACTACGCATCAGATTGCCAAGCGGGCCGGGGTGTCGCAGGCCACCGTATCGAGGGTGATCAACAATCACCCCGGCGTTTCGGCCGAGAAAATGGCCATGGTGCGTCAGGCCATGAATCAATTGGGCTATATGCCCACCCCCTCCAGACGCCGCGTTGCGGCCGGAGGACTGCGCTACAACAGTGTTGGCGTGCTGGTGCTGGCCACGGACATGTTCCGCGACTATTCCTCGGTATTCACCAAGAGTCAGTGGGGCGTCAGCCGGGCTTTGAGCGACCGACGGATCAACATGATCCACGCTGACGTGCAGAAGCCGGAGCAGCTTCCGCCGGCGGTGGCGGCCCGGCAGGTCGATGGGTTGATCCTGGCCGGGGGGAGCATGCCGCCGGAACTGGCACCGCACCTGGAGCAATTTCCCGCAAGCTGGATCAGTTCGCGGCACGGGGCCAGCGGCGATGCGGTGCTGGCCGGCAACGAACTGATCGGTCGCATGGCCGCTGATTACCTGCTGGGGCGCGGGCACAAGCACCTGGCCATCCTCAATGCCTTCGGGGGCACGGCTCCCATGGTCGCACGCCAGGACTTCTTCATGTTCACCGCCCAGCGAGCCGGCGCCGACGTGGCGCACCTGGTGGCCGATGCACCCGCTCAGTTCATGCAGAGCGCCACCATCGATCTGGATGCCGTCGAGCAGTGCGTGGCCCAACAGGTGGATCGTCTGCTGGCGCTGGACCCGCGGCCGACCGGTTTGTTCGTGATGATGGATTATCAGGTGGCGATGGTCTATCGTGTGCTGGCTCGGCACGGGATGCGCCCGGGTCCGCAGTTGGACATCATCGGCTGTGACGATGAGAAATCGACGCGGTTGTCTTTGTATCCGCGGCCGGCGACCATCGCCATCGCCGCTGAGGCCATCGGCCGGCGGGCCGTGGAGCAGTTGTTGTGGCGCATCGCTCATCCCCACGAGGAGTCGCGCATGCACGTGGTGGTCGAGCCGCAGTTGATCCCTGGTGAGATTCCGATGACACAGTGAGGCCGGCCCCCGGGATTCGCTCCCTGGGTCACCCGGACGAGGAAGCATGAATTGATGAAGATGTTGCCGCGTGGTGCCTGGCCGGTGATGCTGACGCCGTTCGCCGATGACCTGTCGATCGACTGGGCATGCTGTGATGCCATGATCGAGTTCTACCTTCAGCACGGCTCGGCAGGCTTGTTTGCCGTGTGCGGTTCGAGCGAGACGACGCACCTGAGTGACGATGAAAAATTGCAACTGGCCGCGCACACGGTGAAAGTTTGCGCCGGGCGGGCCTCCGTGGTGGCCGGCTCCTTGAGCGATCAGCCGCTGGAGAGTCAGATCGAACTGGTCAAACAGATGGCGCAGACCGGCGTCGACGCCGTGGTGATCACCACCGGCCAGTTGATCGGCTCGGAAGCGGACGACGCTGCCTGGCGCGGGCAGATGAGCAAACTGCTGGCAGCCACCGGCAACATCCCCCTGGGCATTTACGAATGTCCCAAGCCTTACCATCGTCTGCTTCCGCCGCAGACCCTGCGCTGGCTGGCTGACAGCGGACGCTTCATCTTCCACAAGGACACCTGCTGCACGGAGAGCGGCCTGCGCGCCAAGATCCAGGCGGTGGCCGGCACGCGGTTGAACGTTTACAACGCCCACGCCCCGGTGGCGCTGTCCGCTCTGCGCGACGGGGCGGCGGGATTCTGCGGCGTTGACTGCAACTTCTACCCCGAACTGCTGGCGACCCTTTGCGAAAATTATGAACGCGACCCGGCACTCAGCGATCAGCTTCAGGCATTCATGATCGAGGCCCGCAAGACCATCGACCGCTACTACCCGGTCAACGCCAAGGTGTGCATGGCCCTGCGCGGCGTGCCGATTTCGCCGCTTTGCCGCATCGATGTGAAGAAGGCCAAATTCGACGAGGCGGACATTCAAGCGGTTCGCCAGTTGATGGTCGATGCCAGGGCCGCCATCGCAGCCTACGAGTCGGAGCCGGTGTCCTGAGGTCGCCCCTTCCCGGCGGGGCGCCCATTCAACCTTACATCCGCTTTCCCTCCGGGGAAGGAGCCTGCTGTGTTGCGCGATAAAAAGCATCTGGTTCAACGCTACCCCGACAACCCCATCCTCACGGGCGACGACTTCCCCGGCGACATCGTGACCGTCTTCAACGCCGGCGTCGTCAAGCGCGATGACGGACGCTACACCATGATCTGTCGCTGTGAGGATTCGGGCCTCGGCCGCTACATGTGGGTGGCCGACAGTGTTGACGGCATCAGGTTCACGCCGCGCCCGCAGCCGTTGAAGCTTCCGGTTGATGATCCCGATTTCATGACCTACTGCCACACGACCAAGTCCTACTGGGACCCGCGCATCACGCGCATCGACGGACGCTACTACGTCGCTCACGCGGCGGACGTGACCAATGGATTGACTTGTCAGCTTGGCTTGTTCGAGATCGACGAAGCGTTCGAGAAACTGACGTGGTTAGGATTGATCAGCGAGCCGGACAATCGCAACGGCGTGCTTTTCCCCGAGAAAATCGGCGGTTTCTATCACCGTTTGGATCGGCCCAACGACAACGCCTTCGATATCTGGGCCTGCCAGTCGCCCGATCTGATCCACTGGGGTCGGCCGCGCCGGGTGCTGGCCCGCAGCGAGGTGTTCTGGGCGGATCAGAAGATCGGCCCCGGGGCGGTGCCCATCCGTACCGACAAGGGCTGGCTGTGCATCATGCACGGCGTGCGCCGCCAGTGTACGGATCAGGTGTACAGCCTGGGCGTCATGCTGCTGGACCTGGAAGACCCCGCGAAGCTGATCGGGATCTGCCCGGGAGCCATTCTGTTTCCGCAGATGACCTACGAGTTGATCGGCCAGAGCCCGAGCGTGGTGTTCACCAATGCCGCGATCCTCGAACCTGATGGCGAAATGCGCATCTACTACGGCGCAGCCGACACCGTGCTGTGCCTGGCCACCGCCAACGTGGATGAATTGATCGCAGCATGCCAATAAAACAATCCTCCTGCGCAAACATTCGAAATTCGACATTTGAAAATTCGCCCCGCCGCGCCGTGACGGATCCGATCGGCCCAGATCCGCCACGCGCGCAGCGAAGCGACACATCAGGAAGGCCGATTTCGCCGAGGCCCCGTAGAGCCGGTAGGCGACGCGCCTGTCAGGCCTCCGTCGGAGCCGGACTCTGTGAGTCCGGTTTCCGGGCACACAGTGCCCGGCTCTTTCCGGCGAAGGCTTTCTGAACGCTTGGAATCCGGGCACGG